>JAWOJK010000342.1:0-5043 GCA_046481705.1 Desulfobacterales bacterium
CAAGGGCCCCGGATCCCGTTATTTTCTGCCCGAATCCTGGCGGCGCTGGCCCCACACCGCGTAAACCGGGTCCGAGTAGAGCAGCTGCAGGGCGTATTTGTCGTCCGCGGGCCTTGGCAGGCCCCGCATGGAAAAGGTTTTCAGGTGATCGAAGCCTTCCGAGGCCTGGAAATACGCCAGAACGATGCCCATGCGTTCGAACTCGTGGGTTTCCTGCCAGAGGTGGATGGCCTTGGGCGGGAACCAGCGGTTGGAAAAGGTCGTGACAAACAGGCCGCCCGCTTTCAGCACCCGCGCCACCTCGCGGAAAACCGCGAACGGCTGGACCAGGTACTCCACCGATACCGTGCAGACCACGGCATCGAAGCTGCCGTCGGCAAACGGCAGGCGCGGGTCTTGGTTCAGGTCGTGCACCAGCCGTTCGTTCAGCCGGGGGTTGGCCTGCATCTCAGCCGCATTCAGCCCCAGGCCGGTGACCTTGCCCAGTTTCAGTTGTGCCGGGAAGTGCGATTTCCAGCTGGTCATCAAATCCAGGACCCGGTCGCCGGGCGCCAGTAGCTTTTCGTAAAGCCCGGTGATCACGGAGATCGCCTGACGGTCTATGTGATCCACCAGGCGGGGCTTTTCGTAGAAGACCAGATCGTCGCTCTCGTCTTCGCGTGCAAAGGGCCGGCCGGAGAAGAAATCGGTGGGCTGACCCTGCCAGCGGACCTGCATCCCCGGGCCCTTGAGGGCGGCTTCGACCCAGTCGTTGCTGGTGCCCCCCAGTTCGCCGTGCTTGGTCCTGACCTCGCGGACAACCCCCGCGACCACCAGATCGGCGGCGGACAGGCAGTGGTTGAAGTCGGCCTTCAGGTGGCTGTCGCTGAGATCGGCGCAGCGGAATGGCTCACTGTTGCCGCTGAAGATTCCCGGCAGGTCCCGGAGTATCCCTTTGGGGTAGAAACGGCCGCGCCGCAGCGTGATATTGAGGTTGGCCAGCATACGATCGTTGACCTGAAGGCGCTTGAGCGATTGAAGTTGTCTGGCGGTGTGAGGGACCGTCAGGGTCCCGGCCGGAAAGGCCACTCTGAAGCACTCGCCCTTGGCCTTGCCGAGCAGGGCGCGCTGGAGTTCAGACGGAAACAGATCTCGCCAGAAGTTGATGCGGTCGGCGTGAAAGCACTCGGTGTGAACGGCTTCGGGGCTTTGCCAGTGGAAACGGAATTCCACCGCCGCGAAGGCGTCTTCGGTTGTCAGCAGCATGGGGAAGCTCCTTGCGTAGGATTAAAAATAACACAGGGTAATTTAAGACGACCCCGCACAAAGTAAAGGTGCGGCGAGGACGGGGAGACGCCCATGGCCTTGATCACCCTGGCCTTTTCGATTCATCGGCCTGAAATTCTGCCGCTGGCCGCCGACCTGATGGCGGCCCACGACGCCGTTTTCCTCGAGGAGCCGCCCACCCGGGGCTTTGCCGCCATGCTGCGCGGGGAGCTGCCGGTAGCGGATTATCTGCTGGAAAGCGAAACCGAGTACCCGGAGTTCGGCCGTCGGACCTGTGATCTGCTCCAAACCCTGTCGCGGCGCGGCAAGCCGATTTTCCAGGTGGAGCCTTTTCTGGAAGTCCTGGTGGGGATTCATGATTTTTTTGCTGACGGCGGCCGTCCGCTCGAGCTGACCCCCGGATCGGTGGCCGCGCGTGTCTATGCCGCCGAAAAGGCGGCCACCGCTGCCCTGCTGGCCTATTACCGGACCGTCATGACGGGGTCTTTCGAGGCGGCCCTGGCGGCCGTCAAGGCCTTTGCAGCGGTGGACGCGGCGCGCTTCCGGCTGCGGGACGATTTGCGGGCCGACGCCCTGGTTGCCCGGATGGCGGCGCATGAGCGGGTTTACATCGAGGCCGGGGAGATTCACCACGGCCTCTGGGGCGCGCTATACACCCGTCTGGCCGGCCGCGGGCGGTTGCGCGTGCACTACCTCTCCGCAGCGGTGGTTCGCAAGTTGACCGGGCGCGGCCGTCTGGCCGGACCCGGGGATTGCCTCACGCTGCTTTACCTTTACCACCCCCGCAGCCGCGATGCTCGGTTGGACCTCCTGGCCGCCCGCAGCCTGGTCTACAACAAGCTGCTGACCAAGGAGGAGATGCCGGCGGGTCCCGGTGAATTCCCCCACACCCGGGATGAGGTGGCCACCATCCAGGTGGTGCAGCGGCTGTCGCTGGGCGACTGTAGGCAGCTTTTCCCCGTCATTCGGCGCCTGGGCACGGCGGCGGCCCGGGAACTGGTGCGGACCCACCTGCAGCACGCCGGCGACCGCCGCTGGCCGTCGATCTGGAGCGCCGCCCGCGGATAGTCATGGGTTTCCACGCGGGGCCAGGGGTTGGTGGCCATAAATCCGGGGCATCCCACACTTGGTGGTCGGGGGCCGGACTTGAAACGTCCAAAAACACCCCTACTTTTGCCCAATTGGTTTTTCCCCGCGGCAGCGCGGCGCGCCCAGGCCCCACGGGCCGGGCGTGAGCCTGCTGCTTTGGCATAAGGAAGCGTGCCGCATGCGGATCGCCTTGAAACTGCTCTTCGTACTTATCCTGCTGGGTATGCTGGCGATCACCACCGCTGCCAGCCTGCAGCAGGGGATCGTGCCGGCCGCCCGCAGTCTGTGGCCGGATTTGTGGTTCCGGGCCACCCTGCTGGACGCCTATTTTGGCTTCCTGACCTTTTACGTCTGGGTCTTTTACAAGGAACAGCGGCCCGGTGCGCGCGCAGCCTGGTTCGTGCTGATCATGTGTCTCGGCAACATCGCCATGGCCGTCTATGTTCTGATCGCGTTGTTTCGCCTGGCACCCGGGGCGCCGCTGGCGACCCTTTTGACCCGCAGAAACAAATGAATCTGCAAGGGCGCTGGCAAAAAAGTTGATTCGCCCGATCTTGGCCTTGCTCAGGCAGGCATCCCCGCGGCCGGCGGTTGATCACCCGGCTGAATACGGGTGCCGAAAAAATGGATCGGCACAGGACCCGGTCGTTATACCCAAAAACAACACTTTCCAAGGGAGGCCCCATGAAGGTTCTGATGGCCCTCGCAGAGCGGGCGCTGTTGCCCGACCCGCTCATCCGGCTGGGGATTCGGATGCTCAGCCGCCAACGGCTTCGGGTGGAGGGTCGGGGGGATCTCGCGGCCCGGCGTCGACGCCAGCAGGCCTTTATCCAAGAGTTGCGGAAAAGCCCCATCGCCGTGGCGACCCGCGCGGCCAACCGGCAGCATTACGCGCTGCCGCCGGCCTTCTTCGAAAAGGTGCTGGGGCGGCGGATGAAATACAGCGCCTGCTGCTGGCCGGTCGGCACCCAGAACCTCGACGCCGCCGAAGATGCTATGCTGGCGCTGACCTGTCGTCGTGCGGGGATCGAAGACGGCATGCAGATACTGGAACTGGGCTGCGGCTGGGGGGCGGTTTCCCTCTGGATGGCCGAAAAATACCCCCACAGCCGGATTCTGGCGGTCTCCAACTCACGGCCCCAGCAGGGGTTCATCAGCGCTCGCTGCCGCCGGCGCGGGCTCACCAACCTGGTAGTGGAAACCGCCGACATCAACCGCTTCGAGACCGCACGGCGCTTTGACCGCGTGGTCTCGGTGGAGATGTTTGAACACATGCGCAACTGGCAACGGCTGCTTGCGCAGGTCAGCGGCTGGCTGCTGCCCGAGGGCCGGCTCTTCGTGCACATCTTCAGCCACCGCAGCCTGGCTTACGCGTTTGAAACCGAGGGGAGCGACAACTGGATGGGCCGGCACTTTTTTACCGGTGGGATGATGCCCTCCGACGATCTGATGCTCTATTTCCAGGACCACTTGAGCGTGGAGGACCACTGGTGCGTCGGGGGGCGCCACTACCAGAAGACCGCCGAGGCCTGGCTGGCCAACCTGGATGCCGCGCGCGAGGCGTTGCTGCCGGTGATGGCGTCGGTTTATGGCTCCTCCCAGGCGGCCGTCTGGCTTCAGCGCTGGCGGGTCTTTTTTATGGCCTGCGCCGAGCTGTGGGGGTTTCGCGGCGGCCGGGAATGGATCGTTTCGCACTACCGCTTGCGCCCCCATGGGCCGTGCTAAGACGTCGGACGGCGGATATGGCCGGTGTGAAAGGTGAAGGCGCCGGCCCGGCGGTCCTCAAAATAACGTTTCAAGGTTTCGCCGACCACCTGGAAGGCCAGTTCGCCCCAGGGAATCTGGTCTTCATCAAAGAGCCGCACATCCAGGCTTTCCTGCCCGGCCGCAAATTCACAGACGGCCAGCGGGGCCCTGAAAAAGAAATACATCTGGTTGACGAAGGTCAGGTCATAGAGCGCGTAGGGTACGACCTCAAGGGCCCGAGCGCAGGCCTCTTCGTAGAGCTCCCGTTTGGCTCCCTCCGAAACCCGTTCGCCGTTTTCGAGGTACCCGGCCGGGAGCGTCCACTTGCCGTAGCGCGGTTCGATGGCCCGGCGGCAGAGCAATATCCGGTTTTCCCACTCGGGGATGCAGCCGACGACCATCTTGGGGTTTTCGTAGTGGATCGTCCCGCAAGCCGCGCAGCAGTGGCGCGGGCGGTCATCGCCGGGTGGAATGGTTATGGTGGTTTTGGCCCCGCAGCGGGAGCAGTAGTTCATTTAAATTCCGTTTTGCTTGGTCGCCGGGGGGAGCGCCCGGCGCGGTCGATGCCGTCGGCAGCCTCCTCCCGGCGGTCTTTTTCGGACGGCGGCAGGGCTTCTTCGGCTTCAGGCCCCGCGCTTGCGGCGTTCGCTGACGGTTTCGCCGCCGATTCCCCAGCTGTCGGTATCGACTTCCTCGATCACCACCACGGTGGTCTGGGGGTTTTTACCGAGCACCTCCTGCAACAGGCGCGTGGCGCCGGCGATCAGCTGCGCTTTTTTCTCGGGGGTGACGCCTTCGTTGGTGATCTTGATGTTGACAAACGGCATGTCGGTTCCTTTTGGGGTCAGGGTGCTGCTGACCCCTTCTGCGGGTTGATGTCGGGGGGCCCAGACCGGACCCCGAATAGCCAAATCGGCTCGCCATTGGCGGCACACCGGGGGG
>JAWOJK010000369.1:0-8379 GCA_046481705.1 Desulfobacterales bacterium
GGGCCACGATCTCGTCGATCCAGTCGCGTTCGATCCGCAGGAACCCGGAGGTGTTTTCATTGGCCTTGGGGTTTTTGAGGTCGATTTCATTGTGGGCGGTGTTGTAGTCGCCGGCGATGATCAGGCTGCGCCCCTGCCCCCGCAGGCCGTCGGCATACTGGAAAAAGTCGCGGTAGAAGTCCAGCTTGTACTGCAGGCGATCAGGCCCCATCCCGCCGTTGGGGAAGTAAATGTTGAAAAAGACGAAATCGCCGAAATCCATCTCCAGGATTCGCCCCTCGGTGTCGTAAGTCGGGATGCCGATGCCGCTGCGCACCGTCAGCGGTTCCAGGCGGGTGTAGGTCGCCACCCCGCTGTAGCCTTTCTTGGGGGTGCAAAAGGACCAGTAGGAACGATAGCCGTCGATGTTTTTCATCTCGTCGGTGACCTGGGGTTCCTGAAGCTTGGTTTCCTGGAGGGCCACCACGTCGGCGCCCAGGGAGCGCAGGCTTTCCGTGAACGCCTTGGTCATAATGGCCCGCAGGCCGTTGACGTTCCAGGAGATCAGCTTGATTATGCGGCTCATGGGGCGGACCTTTCTTTTTAGGATGACCTGCCAGGGGTCGAGGCGCCCACCCGGCGGTTCAGCGGGATTTGGCCACACCGATGCGCGGGCACATCAGGGCTACGGGACACTGGCTGCAGAGCGGGGAGACCGGGCGGCAGATCGTCTGCCCGAAGGCCACCAGGATTTCGTTGTATTTAACCCAGTGCCGGCGCGGCAGCTTCCGGCGCAGGGCGGCTTCGGTGTTGTCGGGGGATTTGGTGCGCACGTAGCCGATGCGGTTGCTGATGCGATGCACGTGGGTGTCTACGCAGATGGCCTCCTTGCCGAAGCCCTCGACCAGCACCAGGTTGGCGGTTTTGCGCCCCACGCCGGGAAGCTCGGTGAGGGCCTCGATCGTATCCGGCACCCGGCCGCCGTATTGCGCCAGCAGGATACGGCAAATCGCCAGGATCCGGCGGGCTTTGGTGGCGTAAAAACCGACGGGATAGATCAGCTCGCGCAGCCGCGCCTCGTCGAGTGCGAGCATCGTCCCGGGTGTAGCGGCCACGGCAAACAGACGGGCGGCCGCCTGGCCGGTGACGGCGTCCTGGGTGCGCAGCGACAGCAGGGTCGATATCAGGATTTCAAAAGGGTCGGCCCCCCGGTTGGCGATCAGGGTGATCACGGGTGCATTCCAGCTGCGGTATTGTTCCGATAGGATCCTCATGAAGCCGTCAATATCGAAAGGCGGTTTTTTCATACGATTTGAGTCTGCCGGGTGATTACGAGCCGCAATTCCGGGTGGGCCGCCGGAATCCAGCGGGTTCTGAACCTGCGCCGCGGCGCTTTCAAGATAAAACGCCATCCGCCGATGGCGATTTTTAGCCAACCGCTCCAGGCGATCATCAGCCGGCGGCCCGAACTGTAAAGGCGTGCATGACCCCGTGGCAGCGGCAGGCGGTGCTCAACAGCACGGGGCCTGAGACCCGCTGGACCGCCGCCAGGGTTTGAAACAGGGTTTCCGGGCGGTAGCCGCCGACGCCGGGGGCAAGCTGCAGGCTGCGCACGACAATCGCGCGAAACGGGGGCGCCGCGACCTCTCCCAATTTTTCATAGAGGTTGCAGGGCCGCGGTTTGCCGGTGTGGGTGCAGATGGCTTCGGGCTCGGGGCAGTTGTCCGGGCAGAGAAAATCGGCATTGCTGGCATAGATCGCACCACCCTCGCCGCGAAAGACGTTGGGCAGGCGTTGAACCACCGTTTCGGGCACCGCCAGCGGCGCCGCCCGAAACCCTTCGGCCGCCAGGCGGCGGATGATCCACTCATAGGCCACGTGCACCGGAATGGCCGGGACGATCCATTCCGGCGCCGGCTGCCCCGGCTTCAGGTTTTCGGCCATGTAAGCCATGCCTTCTCCCCGGACGACGGTCAGCAGCAGCGCTGCCGGGGCGTCGCTGAGGGTATCGCCATCCCGATCGATAATCGCAATGGCGGCCTCGGGGTATTTGCGGCTGAGAGCCGCAAGCGCCTTGCGGCCGAAACGCCCGGCACCTAAGATCCAGCAGGAATCCATCGCACCTCCTCCGGGAAAAATTCTGCAGACACTCGCCCCGCTCACCTGCAGCGACGCGCCATCTTAGGAAGGCCCCGGCGCTCTTGTCAAACGGATTTTCAGGTGGTATCTAGTTCGGCGTCTTCAAATCCATACCGCTTGCAGCGCCTGCGGGCTGCTCGCGCCTTTCGTCTTTAACCGCGCAGTTTTTCCTGCAGCCGATTGAACCCGATGACCGAATCGTCCCCAGCCTGCGGCGCCCCGCTGTTCATCCTGGCGTCGAAATCCCCGCGGCGGCGCTATCTCCTACAGCAGGCGGGACTCTGCTTTGCGGTGATACCCAGCAGCGTCGATGAAAGCGTCGTCCCGCTGAGCGTTTCCGACGGTTACGTGCGATCACTGGCCGAGGCCAAGGCCGACGATATTGCGGCCCGCTATCCGGACAATTGGGTTCTGGGGGCGGACACCATCGTCCGGATCGACGGCACGATTCTCGGCAAACCGCGCTCCCCCGAGGAGGCCCGTTGCATGCTGCGACGCCTCAGCGGGCAGACCCACCAGGTGCTCACCGGCTACGCCATCTGCTGCCGGGACCGCGGCCGACACTTCTCCGAAACGGTGATCACGGATGTCACTTTCAAAGAGCTGACCGAAGCCGAAATCCAATGGTACATTGCCACCCGGGAACCCTTTGACAAGGCCGGTGCCTATGCCATCCAGGGTCTGGGGACCTTTCTGGTCAGACGCATCAACGGATCCTACACCAATGTCGTGGGGCTGCCGGTCTGCGAGGTGATCGAATTTTTTATCCGTGAAGGCATTCTGGGCTTTACGGGCACCGCGCGCAGCGACGGGCGCGCAGGCGAAAAGGCCGACAGGTGAAAGAGCGATTGGAAACTTTGCTGGGACGCATCCGAAAGGCGGCGGTCGCTTGCGGCCGCGACCCGCAGAGCGTTCGGCTGGTGGCGGTCAGCAAGACGGTAAGCGCCGAGCGGGTGCGCGAGGCGGTTACCGCCGGCGTGGACACCCTGGGTGAAAACTATATTCAGGAGGCCCGCGCCAAGATCGAGGCTCTGGCCGCGCTGCCGGTGGCCTGGCACTTTATCGGGCACCTGCAGTCCAACAAGGCCAAGTACGCCGTGCGCCTCTTCGAGCTGATCCACACCGTGGACAGCCTCAAACTGGCCGCTGAACTGGACCGCCAGGCCGCCAGGGTCGGCAAGACCCAGCGGGTGCTGGTGCAGGTCAATGTCAGCGGCGAGGCCTCCAAATCCGGTGCTTGCGAGGCCGAGGCCGGCCGCCTGGTGGAGAACATCGCAAAACTGGCGCATCTCTCGGTGGAAGGGTTGATGACCATGCCGCCGTTTTTCGACCAGCCCGAAAAGGCCCGGCCCTCTTTTCGGGCCTTGCGCCGCCTGCGCGAGAACATCCAGCAGAGGCATCTGCCGGGTGTCGACCTGCGCGAACTGTCGATGGGCATGACCGGCGACTTCGAGGTCGCCATCGCCGAAGGCGCCACCCTGGTGCGCATCGGAACGGCCCTTTTCGGAGAACGGCGGTGAGGCTGCTGCTGCACATCTGCTGCGCCCCGTGCGCCATCTACCCCGTGACAAGCCTGCGGGACGAGGGGGTGGAGGTCATGGGCTTTTTCTACCGCCACAATATCCACCCCTTCAGTGAGTGCCTGAAGCGCGAAGAAACCTTGAAAACCTATTCCGATCGCATCGACCTGCGGGTCATCTACCAGGAGGGCTACGAATTAGAGCGCTTTTTGCAGAACGTGGCCTTCCGCGAGGCCGACCGCTGCAATTTCTGCTACCATGACCGCCTGCAGGCCACCGCCCTGCTGGCCAAGCGGGGCCGTTTTGACGGCTTTTCGTCCACCCTTCTCTACAGCAAGTTCCAAAGCCACGAGCGCATTGCCGCCATCGGCGAGGCCGTCGCCAAAACGGCGGGGGTGCCCTTCGTCTACCACGATTTTCGCACCGGCTGGAAAGCGGGCATTAACGCCTCAAAGCAATTGGGGCTTTACCGCCAGCAATACTGTGGCTGTATTTACAGCGAAAAGGACCGTTTCTACCATCCACCCAAAACCTGACGTCCACCCCCAACCCCCCGTCGCCCGACTGGGATGACAAGCCCGACCGCTTGCGCCCCCCGGTGAGGGTGAAAATCCAAGACAGACGCCCATGTTCGGAAATTTCCTGTACTTCATCGTCGCCCTGCTGATCACCACCACCTACCAGCCCGGTGAGGACGCCAATTTCAGGCCGATGGAGAGCGCCCTGCTGTTTTTCGGGCTGATCGTGGTGTTTACCGGCATCACCCGGACGGCCTTCCAGCGCATCGAGCGGCGCCTGGCAACCGACAGTTTCGCCCGCCTGGACCACCAGTTCAACAGCGCCCTCACGCGCCAGTCGGTTCTGGCGCTGGTAGTTTTTGCCGTGGACATCTACGGCCTGAACCTGAGCGCCTTCCTGACGCAGGTGGCCCTTTTCAGGGTTTTTCCCACCCTGCAGGCGCTGCTGTTTATCGGCCTTTTCGTCGGCTACCTGGCCGTGGTCTGGGCCTGCGCCTACGACCTCCATCGCGAGCTCTACCGCACCGAAATTTCACGCAAGGCTTACGTTCGCTCCAACATCGCCTTTTCCGTGCCCGTGCTGCTGCCGTGGTTTCTGCTGTCGGTAGTAGCCGACCTGATCCATGCCCTGCCCTTCGCCGCACCCGGCCGGCTGCTGGACTCCACCACCGGGCAGGTCCTCTATTTTTTGTTTTTTCTGCTGCTGGTAGCAGTCGTCGGCCCCGCCATGATCCAGAAATTCTGGCGCTGCAAACCCCTCGAGGCCGGCTACCATCGCAGCCGCATCGAAGCCCTGTGCCGCAAGGCGGGCATGCAGTACGCAGAGATCCTGTATTGGCCGATTTTCGGCGGCCACATGATCACCGCGGGGGTCATGGGGCTGGTGAAGCGCTTCCGCTACCTGCTGGTGACCCGCGCCCTGCTGCGGATGCTGGCCCCGGAGGAAATCGACGCCGTCGTCGCCCATGAAATCGGCCACGTCAAGCGCCGCCACCTGCTTTTTTACCTGTTTTTCTTCACCGGCTACCTGCTGCTCTCATTCGCCACGTTCGACCTGATCGTCTATACCCTGCTTTACTCCCGACCGCTCTACGGACTGATCACCAGCCTGGGCCTCAACCAGGCGACGGTCACCTCGGTGATCTTCAGCCTGGTGATGATCGCGCTTTTTCTCTTCTACTTTCGCTTTATCTTCGGTTTTTTCATGCGAAATTTCGAGCGGCAGGCGGATTGCTTTGTTTACTCGCTTTTCAACAGTGCCGCACCTCTCATCTCGACCCTCCAAAAGATCGCCCAGACCAGCGGCCAGCCGCCGGAAAAGCCGAACTGGCACCACTTCAGCATCAGCCAGCGAATCGACTACCTGAAGCGCTGCGAGGCAGACAAAAGTTGGATTGCCCGGCAAGACCGCAAAATCCGGAAAAGTATCGGGGTCTATCTGGCCGGCATCCTGTTGGTGGGCGCGGTCGGCTACCACCTGAACTTCGGCGAGACGGGACGCCGGCTGAACGCCCATTTCATGGAGAACATCATCCTGGGGGAGTTGGAAAAGACCCCTGAAAATCCGGCGCTCTACAGCATGCTGGGGGATCTCTACTACGCTGCCAAAAAATACCCCGAAACCATCCAGGCCTACACGGCCGCGCTTCGCCTGAACCCGGAGGATGCCCAGGTGCTCAACAACCTGGCCTGGCTCTACGCCACCTGCGAGGATTCCGCCCTGCGGGATCCGGAACGGGCGCTGGCACTTGCCCAGGCGGCTGTGCGTCTGGACCCCACCGCGCACGTGCTCGACACCCTGGCCGAAAGCTACTTTCTCACCGGCCGGTTGGAGGAGGCGGTGACGGCCGCCGCCCGCGCGCTGGCCCTGGCCAGCAGCAACCGCTCGTATTACGAAGACCAGCTGCGCAAATTCCGCCGCGGGTTGCAAAAAAAAAGCCGCGGGAGCGTCTGAGCCCCGCGGCGTTGCCGCTCTCGACGGCGGATGGCGAAATCCGTCGGCCGTCGGTTATTTGATGCAGACTTTGCGAACCTGGATGAGGTCGCAGCGGCCCGCAAAGATTTTCTCGATACCGTCCTGCTTCAGGGTAGTCATGCCGTCCTTGATGGCCTGCTCGCGAATTTCCTCCATGCGGGCTTTGCCCTGGATCAGCTTCTTGATGTCGTCGGTCCCCATCAGGAGTTCATGCAGCCCCATACGCCCGCGGTAGCCGGTGTTGTTGCAGACATCGCAGCCGTTGGGGCGGTAGAGGGTCAGGTCGCTGGAGTAAGGGATATTGACATTGCGCTGGAAGAGGTCGACCCCGTATTCGCGCACCAGCTCCTGGTAGTCCTCCTCGCTGGGGTGATAGGCCTGCTTGCAGTCCGAACATAGGGTCAACACGAGGCGCTGGGCCATAATGGCCAGAATCGCGTCGGCAAAGTTGAAGGGGTCCATCCCCATGTCCAGCAGACGGGTGATACTTTCGGGGGCGCTGTTGGTATGCAGGGTCGAAAAGACGAGGTGGCCGGTCAGCGACGCCTCGATGCCGATCTGGGTGGTTTCCTTGTCGCGCATTTCCCCCACCATGATGACATCCGGGTCGGCCCGTAGAAAGGCCCGCATGCCCGCCGCAAAATCAAAGCCGATCTTGGGTTTGACCTGTACCTGGCGAAGCCCCGCCTGGGTGATTTCAACGGGGTCTTCGGCGGTCCAGATCTTGGTTTCCATCTTGTTGATATACCCCAGAGCGGAGTGCAGCGTGGTGGTTTTACCGGAGCCGGTGGGGCCGCAGACAAAAATGATGCCGTAGGGTTGTTTGACCACGCTGGTGAAGTTTTTGAAGTTGCGTTCCGAAAACCCCATCTTGTCCAGCGGGATCGGCTCACCGGCCGCCAGAAGACGCATGACCACGTCTTCGAGACCGCCCTGGGTGGGGATCGTGGCCACCCGCAGTTCGATGTCCTTGCCGCCGTATTTCTTGAATTTGATCTTGCCGTCCTGGGGCTTGCGGCGCTCGGCGATGTCCAGGTCCGCCATGATCTTGATGCGCGAGATGACGGCATTTTTATAGTGATAGGGAATTGTCTGGTACAGGTAGCAGTTGCCGTCAACGCGCACCCGCACCTGGGTGTTCTGCTTGCCGGGATAGGGCTCGATGTGGATATCGGATCCGCCCCGGGCATGGGCGTCGAGAATGATCTTGTTGACCAGCTGGATGACGGCGCTGTCGGCCTCGTCCAGGCCATCGTTCTCTTCGATTTCGGTGGCCTCGTCTTCGAGCTGCGAGAGAATCTGATCGATTTCGGCCAGTTCCTTGTCACTCTGAGAAAAGAGGCTGATCAGATCGAGGATGTCCTGTTTCAGGGCGACGCAGAATTTGAGGCTCTTGCCAATGAACAGCGCCTTGATTTCATCGATTTTCTGCAGGTCGTGGGGGTTGTCGACCGCGATCACGACCTTGCCGTCCTCGACCCGCAGCGGCACCCAGGCGTTGTTGCGCATGAAGGGCACCTTGAGCCCCACCAGCAGTTCACCGGGGATGGGGATGGTCTTGTTGAACTCCACAAACGGCAGGTCGTAGTAGCGGCTCAAGGAATTGCCGATATCCTTCTTGGAAACCTTGAGTTCCTTCATCAGAAAGACTTCGACCGAGACTTTTTTCTGACGGGCGCTGGAGATCGCGTGCTTGAGCTCTTTCTGGGTGACGATGTGGTTTTCCTCTCACGGGCATCCTCGACGAAAGCCTGGGCGGGCACCGGGTGGTGAAGATCTTCAACGGCCAGCGTTACGAGGCGGGGCGTTTCGCCCAGTCCAACCAGAAGGTGCGCCGCCTGACCCTCAAGCGCGCCGCCACCACGGCCATCAACTCCGGCTTCAACCTGTTCGTGATCGCCGTGACCATCGCCCTGATTGTGTATTTCGCCGGCACCCGCGCCCAGCAGGGCATGCTCACAGCGGGTGCCTTCGTGTCCTTCATGGGCGCCATGCTGTTGCTGCAGCAGCCGGTCAAGAGCCTGACGCGCATAAACGAGCAGCTGCACCGCGGCCTGGCGGCCGCCCAGTCGGTGTTCGCGCTGCTGGATCTGCCGGTGGAGCAGGACACAGGCAGTACACCTCTGGAGCGCGCGCGCGGCGCCCTCCGTATTCAGGGTTTGGGTTTTGCCTACCAGGAGGATGCGCCGCCGGCGCTGCGTGATATCGACCTGGACATCCAGCCGGGCGAGACGGTGGCCTTCGTGGG
>JAWOJK010000385.1:0-2804 GCA_046481705.1 Desulfobacterales bacterium
GCCCGGTACGGAGGCCGGGTCCTTCCAGCTCCGAGTCGAGAACGAAGCCAGTCGTCTGGGCCTGAGCCTCGAGGGGCTTCGAGCGTGGCGGCCAGCGAGCAAGACCGTCCAGCGCAGGAGTAGAGAAAGCCAACGATCATGAAGCTCACCGATCTGAAGATCCGGAACTTCACCGTCTTCGAGCAGGCGGACTTCTCGTTTGTGCCGGGCATCAACGTGTTCATCGGCGAGAACGGCACGGGCAAGTCCCACGTGCTGAAGATGCTGTACGCCGTCCTCAAGGGAGGGCGCGATCAGTACAACCTTGCACCTTTTCTGCGTTTTTGCTTTTCGCCCCTGTGCTGCGCGCGCCGGCGATGCATGCGTCATTTCAGTGTGGCGTTTTTCCGAAAGCCGCCGCCGCTTTTTCGGCGCAGCGTTCGCCGTCAATGGCCGATGAGACAATGCCACCGGCATAGCCCGCCCCCTCGCCGCAGGGGTAGAAGCCCTGGACCTGGCGATGCTGTAAAGTTTCCGGGTCGCGCGGAATCCTGACCGGGGAGGAGGTTCGGGATTCCACCGCCAGCACGACGGCCTCCCCGGACATAAACCCGTCGAGCTGTCTCCCGAAAACCTTGAAGCCTTGCTGGAGCCGGGTGGCGATTGCGTCCGGTAGCCAGGCGTGCAGCGGGGAGGAGACCACCCCCGGCAGGTAGGACGTGTCGGGCAGGTCGGTCGACAACCGGCCGGCCACGAAATCGGCCAAGCGTTGGGCTGGCGCGGTCTGCCCGTGCCGGCCGCCTTGGTTGAAGGCCTCCCTTTCCAGTGCCGCCTGGTAGTTCAGGCCCGCCAGGACAGGGTCCGCGTCCATGCCGGGGATGTCCGTCAGCCGAATTTCGACCACCACCCCGGCGTTGGCGAAGGGCGAGTTGCGTTTGGCGGGCGACATGCCGTTGACCACCACCTCCCCGGGGCCGGTGGCGGCTGGAACGATGAAACCGCCCGGACACATGCAGAAGGAATAGACGCCGCGCCCGTCGACCTGGGTCACCAGGCGGTAGGCGGCCGCGGGAAGATAAGGCCCGCGCGGCTGTCCATGGTACTGGATGCGGTCGATCAGGCCCTGGGGGTGCTCCACCCGGACGCCCATCGCAAACGCTTTGGGTTCGATCGCAATCCCGCCGCGATGCAGGCGTTGGTAGATATCGCGGGCCGAGTGCCCGGTGGCCAGGATCACCGCGGCCGTGGTGAAGGTCGCGCCCGCCCGGGTTCTGACAGACTTGATTTTTCCGCCGCTGATGACAAATTCCGTCAGCGGGGTTTCGAAGTGGATCTCGCCGCCGGCCTCCAAAAGGGTTTTCCGGATATTGCGGATGATGCCGGGCAGTTTGTTGCTGCCGATGTGCGGCTGGGCTTCGAAAAGGATCTCCGCCGGCGCGCCGTGGTGGTGCAGAATGGCCAGGATTCGCTGCACATCCCCCCGTTTGCGCGAGCGGGTGTAGAGCTTGCCGTCTGAGAAAGCCCCGGCCCCGCCCTCCCCGAAGCCGTAATTGGAGTCGGGGTCCAGCGTGTGCCGCCGCAGCAGGCGGGCGATGTCCTTGCGGCGGGTTTGCACCTCGCGGCCACGCTCGATGATGATCGGGCGGCACCCCAGCTCGACCAGTCGCAGCGCCGCAAAAAGACCCGCCGGGCCGGCCCCGACGACGAGCACCGGCGGTTGGCTGTGGACGCTGCGGTAGTGCAACGGGAAGGGTGCCGGACAGAACCCGGCGGGGTCGGTGGAGACCTCCAGTTCGAGGTTCACCCGAATGCGCCGGGAGCGGGCGTCGATGGATCTGCGGGTTAGTCGGACGGCGGTGATCT
Organism: Desulfobacterales bacterium; assembly: GCA_046481705.1. Taxonomy (GTDB): domain Bacteria; phylum Desulfobacterota; class Desulfobacteria; order Desulfobacterales; family JAABRJ01; genus JAABRJ01. Next base: position 1,843 of record JAWOJK010000385.1, read on the forward strand.
CCCCGGGCGGAATGCCCAGCTTGCGGGCGGCAAGGGTGAGGTACAGGTTTTGGGTGCCAGCCTCCCGCGGGGCGGCCGTCAGTGTTACACGGTGACGCATGGGCGATTCTCAACCAAAAAGTGATGGCGGGTCGCGGCTGGCCGCTCGTTCCGGCCGTCGCGGCAGGGGCTGACAGTCGCCGCCTTCCGCCTATAACGCGCGAAAACTGCCGGGTGCCCCAAAACGGCCCACCCGGCGCAAGCGCAGGACAGAGGAGGCCTATTTGTGAACGCCCCGCGCGTCATCGCCGCGCCCCCCGCGCCCATCCGGCTGGATCTCTCCCGGCGCTGTATCCAAACCGAAATCAAACGGCAGTACGAGCGCAGCCTGGCGGCCTGTCTGCGGTCTCCCGCCGGCGCCGAGGCGCTCGCGGCGACGGTCGAAACACTGCGCAGCGCGCTGGAAACCCTGGATTTTCCGAAGCTGCGGGCCGCCCACACGGCGCTGGCCGGCGGCCAGAGCGACAGGGTGGAGATCGTGCGGTCCGCCGGCAACCGGCTGACGCTCCTGATCAACGGGGATCCCTTTCCCCTGAGTTTGCGCCCCCAACCGGGGCGGTGACTCCAATTTTGACAGTTCCGTAAAATGGCCAATTTCCGCGTTGCGCCGCATCTCGAAGTCGCTGCGGCGTACATAAGTACGCCTCACTCCTCGAGATTTGCGCGCCGTAACTTGGCCATTTTACGAAACTGTCTGGATTTTGACTTTTTACCGGTTCATCAATTTTAGGTCGAAAGACCGCTGGCCACCCAATCCGCCAGGCTCGGCAGCTCCAGAGCGCAGCCGGAGACCGGCTTCCACTCGCACTGGGCGTTGAGTTCGACCCCTTCGCAGATCAGGGAAACCGGGTGGTCGGCGGACACGACCACCACCATGAGTCGGGGGTGCTCGGCCGAGAACCGCAGGGCGGAGTTGTAGCGCG
>JAWOJK010000034.1:0-12937 GCA_046481705.1 Desulfobacterales bacterium
ATGCCCACGTGACCGGAATCGAGGAACACAAAAAGCTCCTGGGAGCGCTGCTTCATCGTATTTTTGATGGCCCGGATAGCGGGTGTGCTGACGTCGATATCCTGGGCGGCGCAGGCCGATCGGACCTCGAACAGGGAGCGGATCAAGTGGCTGGTCTTGCCGCCCTCGGCGGGGGGCGCGGATTGGGGCGCATCGGGGGCGCCGCTTTGCTCTCCCCAGACCTCATGGACGATTTTGTCGGCGGCGCTGCGGACTTCTTCAGCCGGGAAATAGATGTTGATCGTAACGCACGAGATGATCGAAATGACGGCCAGAGCAGATAGAATCCTGGCAACCCTTCGCATGGCGGGCCTCCTGTCTGTATGGTTGCTGTCGGAGCGCAGGCATCGTTTGCAACGCCCCGGCAGGGGGGTGCCTGCCGTCGCGGCAAACGGGCCAAACGCTGGATGGCACTTCTCTATATCGCCCCCTTGTGCGAAAAATCAAGCCGCAAGGGGGGCTAACCGCCCGCGCGTTCGATGCGCTGCAGGCGGCGCAACATCTCCGTGAAGGAGATCTTGGGGCTGGAAATGATGACATCGATGCGCGGCGGCAGAATGCCGCCATCGACCAGGTATTTGAGCGAGCCGGGGCGCGCCGTGCCCTCCAAGCGGAAAACGTCTTTCTCCAGAGTGCAGGCCATACCGATTTTGCGATAGCGGTAAAAATCGATGAATTGATAAATGCCCTGGGACAGCGCTTGGGAAACGCCCCCCTGGCTAATGACCGTCAGGTTGTTGAGGGCCTTGACGCTGATGTTACGTTTGCCGGTCTCGCGAGTGGCGAATTCGGCCGTAAAGCGTGCGGGGGTTTTTCCGAAAAGCCGCAGGTTGTGGACGTGGCCGTCGGCGATGCCGTTCATTTCACCGAAGGCCAGGGTCCCGGTGAGTTGGAAGAGATCCAGGCCGCTGAAATCGATGTCGGCAAAAAAGCTCGCGTAGGGGGTCAGCGGGGATTCAACGCGCATCCCGCGGATCAGGAGACCGCCGCCGAATACGCTGATTTCCATCGTGCCGCTGGCGCTTAGGACCCCTTCGGCATAGCGGATTTTTCCCAGATCGGCGTCCAGTCGGCCCTGCAGCGGCAGAACGCCCAGGGCCTGGGTGAGTTCGTTCAGATCCACGTCAAATATGCGGATCCGGGCGAGCATGTCCGCACCGCTGTCCGTCAGTTCGGCGGCGCTGTCCTGTATTTCGAGACGCCCGCCGGCCACCCGGAACACCAGCGGAGTGTCGACGGCCAGGCGGTTGACCCCCGCGCGCAACCGAATCGGGGAGGGCTCCAGTATCAGGGGGCCGACGGCGAAGCGGCTAAAGGTCAAATTTCCCGGCGGCAACGCCGCTTCCGCCGTGGCCTTGGTCGTGAGATCAGAGCTTAAGGCAAACGGCAGGATGCCGCTGGCGTTTTCCAGCCTGAGGGCTGCCGGGGGCCAGGCGAGATCTACCGTGTCCGCCCGCAGCGCGCCCCGGGCGTGCCAGGTGCGGTCCCGCTGCTCCAGGCTGAAGTCGCCGGCCGCGGCCCCGGAAAGTGCAAGGGTCTCGATGCCGCTGACGGTTTCGCCCAGAACGGATCTGAGAACGTCCGCAAACAGGCCCGCCATTGTCGGCGCGGCAAAAGAACCGGCGATCCGGGTTGCCCCGGGGGCGATGCGGCCCTCGAGCTGCGCGCTTCCCAGGCCGTCGATCGCCAGACCGATCCGCTGCGCCTGCAGGCGGCGCTCTCCTGGTGCAAGCGTTGCGCGCAGGTCGGCGCTGGCCGTCAGTCTGGAAACATCGGCGTAGAAACTTCCCCGCAGGACCTCCCGTGCAGCCGTTTGGGCCTTCAGGCTGAGCTGCAGCGGCGTGCCGCCGGGTTTTGCATCGATGCTGCCCTGCAGTGTGAACCGGCCGCCGGTCAGACCAGTCATCCCGTCGGTCGAAAGGAATTCCAGCTCCTGTGCGGCCAGCGTGTCGAGGCGCAGCCGGATCCCGTTTGGGCTGTTCGACAGCGCGCCTTCGGCGGAGAAAACGCCGCTTAAGCCCCCTGCGCCGGCTGCCTGCAATGGCGCCGGCAGCAGCGAGGGGCCGATAACGGTGGCCAGGGACTGCCAGGGGGTCGGCAGAAGGTGGAAGTGCAGCGTCGCCGGGGTGCCCTCGGCCTTGAACACCTCGCGGGCGTTGACCTGAAGTCGGATATCCCCGGAAAATGTGCCGCCGCTTTGCCGCACCCGCAGCTGCGCCGCCAGCGGCTGCAAGTCGATACCATAGCCCGCCGGCGTTGGATTCGCGGGCAGTCCTTTTAAATCGGCCGATAGCGAAAGGGCACCGGCTGCCAGCGCGAATTCGGCTTCGAGCGCCAGGCCGCCGGCCAGCACAGGGACCGCCACGTCGTGCAGACGCCGCTGAAGCGGCTCGGCCTGGGAAACCTGCAGCGTAAAGCCGCCCCGCAGGTCGCCGGCGTCATGGCGCGCGTTGAAATGCCCGGGGGCCATACCGGCCAGTAGAAAGCGGGCCTCTGCCTGCCAGGCGCCGCCCGTTGGGTTGGTCAGGGCGGCCGTCACCGTCGCCAGCGGCACCCGCAGCGTTGGGGTGCGGATTTCGGCTGCCGTCGCGCGCAGTTCAATCGTCGCCCCGTGGGTATCGATATGAAAGTCCGCTGCCGGTTGCAGGAGCTCGAAAGACCAGCCGCCGGGGGCGGGCGGCAACCCCAGGGTCGATGTGATCTTCGCCAGATCGCTGCTGTCGAAGCGCTCCAATGCCAGGGTGCCGCTGACCAGCGGGCCGTCGGCCTGGGGCAGGGTAACCGTCAGGGGTGCGGCGAGCAGCTGGTGGCCGCCTACCTGGACGCGCTCCAGGGTGATCAGCTGCCGGGCGCCCCACGTGCCCCTGCCCTGAACTTCCAGGGCAAGGCCCGGGGCCGCACCCAGAGAAGCCGCAACCCGAAACGGAAAGAGGGTCCCCCCGTCGGTTTCAACCCGGATCTGGCCTATCGTGTAGCGCCGGTCGGGGGTTTGGTAGGAAAAACGCCCGCCCGCGATTTCAAGCCGTGTTACCCCCCAGTCCGGGGCCTGGAGCGGCTCACCGGTAGGCTGCGGCTGCCGGGCTGCCTGGAGGTTCAGCGTGGGGTCGGACAGGTGCAGGCGGTCGATGCGGCGCGTCATCAGGCCGGCAAGCGACAGACCGATTTCGGTGTGCGGCAGCAACAGGCTGTACTGGCTTGGGCGGTCGAGGGAAAAGTCGGAGAGGGTGAGGACGGCATCCTTCAGGGTGATGCGCCCGATGTGGACCTCGGCGGAGAGCCGGGCGGCAAGCGCCCGCTCGGTCATCGGCCGCAGCAGGTCATTCAGCACCCGCTCGGATTGCCAGATGCCGGCTCCGACGACCAGCACGACGAGCAGGCCCAAGCCGAGGAGCAGGTATGTGCGGCGCAGGTTTTTCATGAGAGCGCTTGGCGTACACCCCACGGGGTGTGGTTCTGGGATCTTGTCCGTGGGGTCAGGTGGATTCCGATACGGTCGGAGACTGCGGCCGGCGGGTGTCTGCGGCCGCGGTCAGGTCAGGAAAAGCTCGGTGCTGATGTAGCGCTCGCCGGTGCTGGCGAGGATCACCACGATGCATTTGCCGGCGGCCTCCCGCCGGCGGGCGATCTCCAGGGCCGCGGCGACGGCGGCGCCCGAGGAAATGCCGCACAGGATGCCTTCCAGTTTGGCCAGTTGCCGGGCCGTCTCAAACGCCGTCTGGTTGCCGACCGTAAGCACCTCATCGATGACGCTGCGATCAAGCACCTCGGGGATGAAGCCCGCCCCGATGCCCTGGATTTTGTGGGGGCCGGGCGCTCCGCCGGAGAGCACCGGGGAGGCCTCGGGCTCCACGGCCACAGCCCGCAAGGATGGTTTTCTGGCCTTGATCCCCTGGGCGACGCCCGTGATGGTGCCGCCTGTGCCCACCCCGGCGACCACTATGTCCACCTGGCCCTCGGTGTCGCGCCAGATTTCCTCGGCCGTGGTTTCCCGGTGGATTTTGGGGTTGGCCGGATTTTTGAACTGGTCGGGCATGAAGGCGCCGGGATTTTCGGCCAGCATCTGTTCCGCCGCGGCAATCGCGCCACCCATACCCTTATCCCCCGGGGTCAGCAGCAGCTCGGCGCCCAGGTGCTTGAGCAGTTTGCGGCGCTCCACGCTCATGGTGTCCGGCATGGTCAGACACAGGCGGTAGCCCTTGGCCGCGCAGATAAAGGCCAGCGCGATGCCGGTGTTGCCGCTGGTGGGCTCCACGATCAGGGTTTGCGGCCCGATCTGGCCCGCGGCCTCGGCGGCGTCGATCATCGCCGCGGCGATGCGGTCCTTGACGCTGCCCAGGGGATTGAAAAATTCCAGCTTGGCCAGGACGCGGGCGTTTACTCCGTGGGTGATGCGGTTGAGCGCAACCAGCGGCGTGCCGCCGATGGTGCCCTGCACATTGGCAAAAATCTTCATAGGCTCTCTCATCTTTTGGCGGCGCGGGTTGCCCCGAATCCGCCGCCGGTCAACGGTACTTGAGTTTGGGGGCTTCCATCAGGACCGTGGTGTCCGGCGGGATCGAGTCGGTGATCCAGACGTTGCCGCCGATCACCGAGCGGCTGCCGATCACCGTTTCACCCCCCAGGATCGTGGCCCCCGAGTAGACGATCACGTCGTCTTCGATGGTCGGGTGGCGCTTCTGGTTTCGCAGGCGTGTCACCGCCTCCTTCGGCAGCGACAGCGCGCCGATGGTCACCCCCTGGTAGATCCGGACGTTGCTGCCGATCTCGGTGGTCTCGCCGATGACCACGCCGGTGCCGTGGTCGATGACAAAGCGCTCCCCGATTCTGGCGCCGGGGTGGATGTCGATGCCGGTCAGGCTGTGGGCATGTTCGGTCATGATGCGGGGCAGCAGCGGGACGTCCTGGGCGTAGAGCTGATGGGCCACCCGGTACACCCAGATGGCGTAGATGCCGGGGTAGCAGAAGATGATTTCATCGTAGCTTTTGGCCGCCGGGTCGCCTTCATAGGCGGCGGCCACGTCTGCGGCCATCAGCTTTTGAATGCCCGGGATGGCCCGGATCACATTGAGGCTGATTTCGCAGGCGCGCCCTTCGCAGTCGCTGCATCCCTGGTCGTAGCGGAAGCAGTCGTGCCGCAGGCTGCGGCAGACTTGATCGCAGAGCAGATCATAGACCATCGACACGCTGCGTCCCATGCTGTAGCGCAGGTTGACCGGATCGACCTTTTCCGGTGAGAAGAAGCCGGGGAAGAGAATTTCGCGCATCAGCTGGAGGATTTCGATCACCGACTCCCGGGCGGGGATCGGCTCGTAGGTGATGTGGTGGTGATCAGGCGGCGCGTCGCCGTTTCTGAGGATCTCCTCCACCAGGTCGGGTAGCCGTTCCCTGAACGCCATGGCCTTGTCCGCCTGATTTCGGCAGGTCCGGCTGGAGGCGTGCGGGTCTTCTTTTTTCATGAGTCACGCCCTCTTGTAGGCTTCCATCACGTCTGCCGGTGAAATGCCGCCGGCCGTCACCACCATAGTAGATCTGCTCGGCGGCGACCGCAAGGGGCCGCCGGCAACAAACAGTGGGCGGCCGCCGGATTACAAGGTCCATTGAATTCCAACCTTGCCTGGATTATAGTTCGGCTTCGCTGATTGGGATTCGAGGCCGCCGCGCAACCCGAACTGGCGCGTTTCAAACCCGAAGTCCAGCGAGCTTCATCACCCTATCTTGAAAACCAATCGGTAACCCGTCATGGTTCCCTGGGAACTCTTAGCCTGCGCGTCTGTGCCGGGCGGGGGCGGCGCGCTGCGCCTCTACCGGCGGGGTGGTGAGTTTTCGATCCGGGTGGCGGGCTGTGAACTCATGAACAGTCGCCTGCATGGGTCGGAGGAGGCGCTGGCCGAGCTGGCGTGCGCCAAAATCGCCGGACGCCCGCTTCCCCGGCTGCTGGTCGGGGGGCTGGGGATGGGATTTACCCTGAAGGCGGCCCTGCGGCACCTTGGCCCGGCGGCCCGAGTGGTGGTGGCCGAACTGGTGCCGGCGGTGGTCGCGTGGAACCGGGGGCCCCTGGCGGACTTGGCCGGACGACCCCTCGAAGACCGCCGCGTGACCGTTTGTGAAACCGATGTGGCCCGGGTGCTGCAGACCGCGGCGGGCGACTTCGATGCGATCCTGCTGGACGTGGACAACGGCCCTGACGGGCTGACCCGCAGAGACAACACCCGCCTTTACGCCACAGCCGGATTGGCAGCGGCATACAACGCCCTGCGGCCGGCGGGGGTTTTGGCCGTCTGGTCGATTGCGCCCGATCCGGCCTTCGCCCGGCGTCTGCGGCAGATCGGTTTTGCGGTCGAAGAGCTGCGGGTGCGGGCCCGGGGCGGAGGCCGGGGCGGGCGGCACATCGTCTGGATCGGCGTGCGCGGGGCCTGAGCCTTGCGGCCGGCACCCTCCCGGGCGCGCTTTGCTGGTTGTGATCATTCGGTTTCGGTTGTCCCGAATTTCTGGTATCTACGAGAGGGTTGGCGGCGTATACGGGCGCGTCATGTCAGGAAACGGCCCTGCCCGCGACAAAGTCAAAAAAGTCCGGGTCGGCCTGCCCCGCAACGGCAGCCTCCTGGCCATGACCCTCATGAAAGGAACTGCGGATGGGCTGGCACATCTCCCCCGCGATCGGGGATATACTTGAAAAAGGCGGGGGCTTTTCAGGCATCAGCCGCGACGAGGCCCTCGCCCTCCTGCGCCTGCCGCTTCACACGCGCGAGGTCTACGCCCTGATGCAGACCGCCAACCGCATGTCGCGGCAGCAGTTCGGCGATAAGGGCGAAAACCATTTTCACATCGGCGTCAACCTGACCCCCTGCCCGCTGGACTGCAAGTTCTGCTCGCTGTCCGCGCGCGCCGGCATTTTCACCGAGGCCGTTGAATTCGAGGAACTGCAGATCGTCGCCTGGGCGCACCAGGCCGAAGCACAGAACGCCGACGGCTTGAACATCATGACCACCGGCACCTTCTCCTTTCAGCGGCTGCTGGAAATCGGCCGCCTGCTGAAAAAAACGGTAGCCGTGCCGCTGGTGGCCAACACCCGTGATATCAGCCACAAGGAGGGTGAGGCCCTGCTGGATGCCGGGTTCGTGGGTGCCTATCACGCCGTGCGGCTGGGGGAGGGACGGGATACGCCCCTGAACCCGGAGAAACGCATCCACACCATTCAGGTGTTCAGGGACGTGGGGCTGCGCTGGATGAACTGCGTCGAGCCGGTGGGGCCCGAACACCCGCTGGAAGAGGTTGTGGGGCTGATGTTTCTGGCCCGCGACTACGGCGCCACTTACAGCGGCGTGATGCGCCGGATCAATTTTGCGGGGTCCCCCCTGACCGGCCACGGCATGATCAGCGAGCTGGAGATGGCCCGCATGGTGGCGGTCTCGCGCCTGGTGATGGGCGATGTGCCCCGGGCGCACTGCACCCATGAGCCCCACAGCGCCTCCCTGCTGGCCGGCGCCAACCTTTTTTTCCCCGAGGTCGGCGCCAGCCCGCGCGACGGCGAGGCCGACACCGGCAAGGGCCGCGGGCACAGCCTGGCACAGTGCCGCCAGATGCAGCAGGAGATGGGCTGGAACCCGGACCTGCCGTCCAACTGCTTTGTGGCCGCGGCGGCCGCCGCGCCTTCGCGAAGCCTCGGGGCCTGAGCGATGGCCTGCATTCACCGCACCCTGCAGCTGAACATCGGGAGAATACCGTTTATGAGGCCATCTGTCTGGACCTGCTGCAGTTTCGTGGTTCTTGTGCTGCTCTCCTTTGGCGGGGTGTCGCCGGCCGACGAGATCCGGGTGGGAACCTGGAAAACCCCCCAGACTATTCAGCCCTTTTTCTACGCGCAGTTCATGCCCGCCGACACCGACCTGCGGGTCTTTGCCTTCACCAACCCGGCCGACCAGAAGACCGCCCTGCTGGCCGGCAGCCTGGATATGTGCGGCACCACCCTGGCGCACGCCATTTATTCCGCGGTCTTGGGCCAGCCGGTGGTGGTGGTGGCCGCGCTGTGCAACAAGAGTTCGGCCCTGGTGGTCCAGAAGGGCGGACCGATTCAGGGCGTCGCGGATCTCAAGGGTAAAAAAATCGGGTATGTTCCCGGTACCATGCACGAGATTTTGCTGCGCGAAACCCTCACCCGCCACGGATTGACCCCGGAAACCGACGTGCAGTTGACCCGGGTGGATTTTTTCGACATGGGGCTGGCGCTGGCCCGCGGGGGGATCGATGCCTTTCTGTCGGGTGAGCCCTTTCCCGCCCTGGCGGTCCGTGAGGGCTATGGCCGGATTCTCGCCTACCCCTATTTCGACGAGTCGGTCGGCACCATCAACGCCGCTATGCTGGTCACTCGCAAGGCCATCGCGGAGAACCCCGAGCGGGTCGCTGAATTGGTAAAGGCCCATGCCCTCGCGACCCAATACCTGCTGAAGAACCCCGACCGCTGGCTAGAGAAGGCGGCCGGTTTCGGCACCGAGCGCGCCGTATTGGACGCGGCCGCCCCCAACATGGAACTGGCCTGGGAGATGGACCCCGCCTTTGTCGCACGCGCGCGGGCACTGGGGGACCGCATGCAGGCCTTGAAACTGATCGACCGCCAGCCTGACTACGACACGCTCTTTAACCTCTCCTTTGTTCAGCGGGTCCGGCAGGCAATGGCGCACTAGACTTTCGACGGCCTTGCCCCTCGACCGCCTTGCCGGCGGCTGAAAAGGTTGCTCGGGCTCACCCTGCCAGCTTGGGGTTGCCGATGTTTTCTGCCCACCACAGCTCGCGCCTGAACGCGCGTCTGCTTCCCTGGACCATTCCGGCGGGGGCGCTGCTGGCCTGGATCTTTGTCAGCGCCAGCGGGCTTGCACCCCCTTACCTGCTGCCGCACCCGATGAGCGTCGTCAAGTCAGGCCACATCTATGTTTTCGGCCCGGCGGATGCGGGCACCTATGCCGGCCGCTTTCTGGGCGACGCCCGCGCCAGCCTGCTGCGGGTCGTCCTGGGCTTCGGTCTGGCGGCCCTCCTCGGGATACCGCTGGGGATCCTCTCCGGGCGGCTGACGGTTGTCAGAGACCTGATGAGCACCCCGGTCAACGCCTTGCGGGCAGTGCCGGGCATTTGCTGGCTGCCGCTGGCCCTGGTGTGGTTCGGGATCGGGGTCAAAACTACGGTGTTCCTGGTGGCGCTGGCGGGCTTTTTTCCGGTCTACCTGAATGCGGCCGCCGGTGCGCGTCAGATCAACCCGCTGCTCTACCAGTCCGGCGCCATGATGGGCGTCGGGCGTCTGCGGGGTGTGTTCGCGATCCTGATTCCCGGGGCTATGCCCCAGATCATCACCGGCCTGCGCCTGGGGCTGGGCATCGCCTGGGCCTACCTGGTTCTGGGAGAGCTCACCGGGGTGCCCGATGGTCTGGGGGCGGTCATCATGGACGCCCGCATGCTGGGACGCATCGATATCATCGCGGTGGGCATCATCATCATTGCGGTCTTCGGGCGCCTGAGCGACCTGGGGCTCAAGGCCGGCCTGCGGCTGTGTTTCAAAAGTGCGCGGAGAACCCCATGAAGCCGCGTTTTCAAGTCATCACCGGACGTCGGGCGGACGACGGCAGCAACCCGGCGCTGGCGGTCGACGGCCTCGGCAAGGTCTTTCCTTCGGGCAGCAGCCCGTTGCCGGTGCTGCAGGACATCAGCTTCAGCGCCGCGCCTGGAGAACTGATCTGCCTGCTGGGACCCAGCGGGTGCGGCAAAACCACCCTTTTGAACATCATCGCCGGCTTCACCCCTCGCAGCAGCGGCACGCTCAGCGTTCACGGCCGCCCGGTGACCCGCCCCGGGCCTGACCGCTGCGTGGTTTTCCAGGAGGATGCGCTCTTTCCGTGGTTGACCGTGGCGGAAAACATCGCCTTTGGGCTCAAAGGGCGGACGCGCGACCGCCGGAGGGTCCGCACCGAAGTCGAGCGCTTTCTGGCGCTGGTGGGCCTGCAGGCTTTTCGCGACTACCTGCCGCGGGAGATCTCGGGAGGCATGAAACAGCGGGTCGCCCTGGCGCGGGTCCTGATTCTAAATCCCCGGGTGCTGTTGATGGACGAACCCTTCGGCGCCCTGGATGCCCAAACCCGGGAAGAGATGCAGAACCTGCTGCTTTCGTTGTGGCAAACATTCGCCCACACCATTCTGTTCGTCACCCACGACATCACCGAAGCGATCACCCTGGCCGACCGCATTCTGGTCCTCGACCGGCACCCTGGGCGCCTTCGCAGCGCGGTGGATGTGCCGCTTGCGCGGCCCCGCAAAAAGGAAAGCGACGCCTTCCATCATTTTTATCGCCGGCTGCGAACCATGCTCCGGAGTTGAGGGCGCGCCGCGGTTGGGGGCAATTATGGTCGGAGCATGAGGTTTTTATCCAGAGAGCCCGCCTGGAAAGCGCTTAAAGCGATGCCCCAAAGCGATCTGAAAAGAAGCTTGTCACAGCCGCAGAAACCTGGGTATAGTCATCCCAAACGGGTTGCGGAAAACTCCCCGATCAGGGGCCATAGCATGTCAGGCACGCACCATGGGGCCATGCGGATGCGTTCCAGAAGAGCGAGCCGCCGCAATCGTGCATCAGTGGAAGTTCATCTGCTCTCTTAGTCCCAAAAGGATCGCCGTGAAGAAGCCGGAAACATCGGACGAGACCAAGCGCTTTCCCGTGGAAATGTTTTTGGTGGTCTTGGCTGCGGTGGTGCTCTTGACAGGCGCCCTGGGTTACAGCTTCCGCGTCGACGACAGGCTGCGGAAAGAACACCTGGCGCTGGTTGACGCCGCCTTGGAAATCCGTCTGGAGGCCACCATCGCCAACTTATTTCTGGAAGAGATGCTGGTCGGCAACCGCTCGGGCAAAACCGAAGATGTGATGCACCACCTCGATAGCGCTGCATGGTATGCCGCGGCCATACTGGTCGGCGGCATCAGCCCGGATGGCAAAGTGATTCCATCCGCCGATCCGGCCGTTCGCCCGGATATCGCCGAAGTGATGGCGCAGTTGGAGGCCTTTCGGGTGCTTGCCGGACAGCGCTTTGCGTCATTCCAGCGCGATGGCCTCAATACATCGGAAAACGAGGCCTACCGGGTCGCCCTGGCGGACTTTGCCGGCGCATCCGATGGGCTTCAGCACAAACTTCGACACAGATTTGAAAAAGAAGCGGGGCTTTTTCGCTTTTTCCAGACTTTAGTGGGGGTTGTTCTGGGGGTTGCGGTAACCCTTTTCGGCTGGTTTTTTTACCGCTATGAACGTCAGCGAGACGCTTATCTGGCCGCGCTGAAAGCGCGGCTGAGCAGGATCAAACGGTTGCGCGGGATTTTGCCCATCTGTTCCGCCTGCAAGCGCATACGGGATGTCGACGGCTGCTGGAAACCCGTTGAAAACTACATTCGGCACCACACCGAGGCCGAGTTCAGTCACAGCATCTGCCCCGCATGCGTCAAAAAGCTCTATCCTGGGTTTCACTGACCGGCAAATTCGTCCCGTTTTTTTGAACCGCTCAGGGCGTGGCACCCCTTGGCCAAAGCGCCCGCTGATGGCCGGCGCGCTTTTCCGCCCCAGACCCAGACGCGCTGGTCTTTTCGGCCAGCCCTCCGGCGGTCAAATGGCCCAGCCGGTTGGTTGGCAGTTCTGGGGTGCCGAAAAAAATCATCGTTTCCTGCCCCGCCGGAGGAGGAAACGATGATTTGGGTAAAATGCGCGGATCTCGACCCTCTTTTACTGCTTGTCGTAGAGTGTGATCAGCTCATCGGTGAGGTCGATGGCGTCTTCGTGGTAGAGCACCCGGCTGCGTTCGAAGATGATGGTGTAGCCCCCTTTTTTGGCGATTTTTTCCAGGAGGCCGGCCACCGCATCCTGGATCTGTTTGAGCTTTTCAACCTCGAATTTTTTGAATTCGCCGGCATAGGTTCTCTGAAGCTCGTTGAAGTCGTTTACCTGCGTGTGGAAAGCGCGCGCTTTCTCCTCCTTGACCTCCTTGGTCATGACCTGGGCTTCGGCCTCCAGCCGCTTTTTCTGGTTCTCCAGGTCCTGGCCTTTGGTTTTGAGCTCCGCCTCCAAGGCCTTGCCTTTCTGCTCGATTTCAACCTTGGCGGCCTTGCCCGCTTTGGAATTCTGCAGTACCCGCTGAAAGTCGACGACGCCGAATTTGGGGGACGCCCCGGCAGCGACTGATGCCAGTGTCAGGCAGAAGACAACTGCCAGGGATGTTCGAATCAATGCTTTCATAATATGCCTCCTTGATGGGATGTGGCGCAAGATTGGCGCCGGGTTTGAATGGGGATCAAAAAAACGGTGTATAAATGCCACGGGTGGACTACAAAAACAAGAGGGGAGGGGATTTTGGTCGGGTTTGCCGAAATTTTCGGCTGCACCGCCTCCCGCATCTGCGGCCTGCTCCCTGACCCCTGATCTCATCGATTCTGAAAAATCCAGGCCCGCCTTCCCTGACCCTTTCCGGAGGGCAGCGCGATGAAAACCGAAAGCGTCTTTTTAACTGTCGATCAGGCCGTGGAAGCGGTGTGCATTGATTTCCGGCAGTATGGTCCGCAGCTGCTGCTGTTCTGCGAGGTTCTGCGGCTGATCTCGGACGGCGAAACCCGTCTCCGGCCGGATACCCGCAAAAAGGGGGTCTGGATCAGCGGTTGCGGCCGCAAAAACATGCGTTGGCTGGAAGGTGGGTACTTGGTGGCGCACCTCTGCGGGGCGCTGGTGCGCGCCCGCCTGGACCCGGTAAAACTGGCGGCGGTCTGCGCCCGGGTCTTTCAAACCCGTGCTTTCCCGGTGGTGGCGCCTGAAACCGGGCAGGTGGGGGTCCGCATCGAAACCGGCATGCATGCCTTCTGCTGTCGCCAGTGCGGGCGCTGCTGCCGG
>JAWOJK010000069.1:0-26568 GCA_046481705.1 Desulfobacterales bacterium
ACCCGGCGGCAGCCCTTGCGGCGCCTTGCGCCGTCTTACGGGGTCGGCACGCCCGGCCCTTTTCCCTTTCCCCGGCGCCAAGCGCGCTGCCTCTTTAAAATATCCAAAATCCGTCCAGGCGTTCCGCTCGGGCCGGCCTATTTGGCGTCAGAGGCGAACGCGGCGAGCAGCGCCGTCAGGAAATCCCACACCCGGCCCAGCGACGGCAGATGCAGGCGTTCAGCCGGAGAGTGGAGGTTTTGGATGGTGGGGCCGAAGGAAATCATGTCCATCCCCGGGAAACGCTCTCCGATCACGGCGCACTCCAGCCCGGCATGGATCACCGCTACCTCCGGCGATTGGCGGTAGAGCCGCTGGTAGACCTCCCGGCAGCGGCCGAGCAGCGGCGAGGCCATGTTCGGCTGCCAGGCCGGGTAGGCATGGGTGCGGTTGCCATTCGCCCCGGCCAGGGCGCTGACGGCCTCGATTTTGGCGTTGATCTCCTCCAGGCGCGACATCACGTTGCTGCGCTGGCTGGTGACCACCTTCAGGTGCCGTTCCTGAAGACTGGCTGTCGCCAGGTTGGCCGAGGTCTCCACCAGCCCGGTGAAAACCCGGGACATCCCCTGGACCCCGTGGGGCAGGGCCGAAAGCAGGTGCCGCACCTGGGCGCTCTGCGCCGCCGACAGTCCTTTCGCGCCGAGTGCGGGGCCTTCCTCGACTGCCAGGCTGACCGAGAGGTCCGGCTCGAGCGCTCCGAATTCCGCCCGCAACCCAGCCTGCATGCGTCCCGCCAGCCCGGTCAGGGCGGCAATCTCCTCCGGCCGGCAGGCCAGCCGGCAGACGGCCCGGCGGGGGATGGCGTTGTGGGCGTTGCCGCCCTCCAGTCCGATCAGACGGGTGACGCCGCAGGCCGCGGCCGACTGCAGGCAGCGGGCCAGCAGCACGATCGCGTTGGCGCGCTGCTCGTGAATATCGACCCCTGAATGCCCCCCCCGCAGCCCCTCGACGCCGAGGCTGACAACCGCCAGATCGGCCTCCAGATCGACTGGGGCCAGCGGGAGGGTGATCTCGTTGTCACAGCCGCCGGCGCAGCCGACCGTGAACACCCCGTCAACTTCGGAGTCGAGGTTCAGAAGGATCCGGCCTTCGATAAAGCCGGGCTCCAGGTGGTTGGCGCCGGTCAGCCCGGTCTCCTCATCCACGGTGAACAGCAGCTCCAACGGCGGCCGCGGCGACCGGCTTTCGGCCGCAAGGGTGAGGGCCATGGCCAGCGCGATGCCGTTGTCGGCGCCCAGGGTGGTGCCGGTGGCCTGCAGCCACTCGCCTGCGGTGGTCATCTGGATGGCGTCGGTGGTGAAGTCGTGGGTCGAATCCACCGCTTTTTCGCACACCATGTCCATGTGCCCCTGGAGAACGACGGTGGGCCCGGCGTCCGGCTGCGGTATGCCCGGCACCCGGATGACAACGTTGCCGGCGCCGTCCTGCCGAAAGGCCAGGTCGTGGGTCGCTGCCCAGCGGCAGAGCCAGGCGGAGATGCGGGCCTCATTTTTGGAGCACCGTGGAATCGTGTTGATGGTGCCAAAGCACGCGACGATCCGGGGGGTGATATCGGTCATGAGAGTATCCTTCTGGGGTGACGGGTTGATGCTGGCAGCGGCAGCGGTCCAGTTTCTAATCCAAAACCCGGCGCCTGTCAAAACCCGGTCCGATGGCGGGGAAAAGGATCGCGCCCCGCAGGCGCCGGCGGTCTAAGGCGGCGGTCCACGCGGCGCGGCTTCCGGTGCTTTCCCCCGATCGGCCGGGTTTGCGCCGGCCACCGGCGTTGCGTGATATTTGAGGCCGCCACCTTGCCATTGGCGGGGCGCAGTGATAGTTTTAAGGAATTAGAACGTTCTGGATTTAAAAGATGGAAGCCGGAGCGCCCGTGGGCGGTGAAGGAGGCGGTGACCCCTGATGGAACACATTGAACTCAAGCCATTTGTCTGGATCCACCCGGGGGGCGGGTTTCCCAGCCGCTGTGACCTGGACGTGTTTCTCCTCGGCCCAAGGGCCCTGGTGGTCGTCACCGAGCGCGAACTGGACCCGCAGGGGGGGATCAGTATCGCCAGCGGGGCCGACATCCTGGCCACCATCGTCATCCAGAAGTTCGCTCTCGATCCGGGCGGGCTGACCTGGATCGAACATTACCCCGAACGCGTCATGGGCCTTGGAAAGGTGTATCGCCTCGGCGCCAGCTATCAGCGGGTGACTTTTCTTTCGGACGGCATCCGGCTGACCGCGCCCCGCTGGGAGGCCGTGGACCGGGAGGGGACCGAGGCCCTCATCACCGCCCTCAAGGCTGAGCCCCTGTACCGGCCGACGCGCAATTCCCTGCGCTGAAAGGAGGTTCGCATGAACCTGGAAGAGGCCATCACCACCGCCCTGGAGTACGAAACCCGGATTCGCGATCTGTATCGCGGCGCCGTCGCGGGCAGCCCCGACCCGGTGGCGCAGCGGGTCTTCGGGGCGCTTGGCGACGATGAACAGCGGCATGTGGCCTACCTGCGGCGGCGCCTGGCCGAGTGGCGGCAATCCGGCGCGATCACCGTCGAAGCCCTTGAAAGTGTGCTTCCCCCGGCGGCGGCGATCCGCAAGGCGGCCGGGCGGATCGCCACCACCCTGGCGGAGGAGGACCGCACCGACGAAAAACAGATGCTCGCCAAGGCCCTGCGGGTGGAAAAGGAAACCAGCGACTTTTACGCCCGCCTGGTGGCCCGGCTGCCCGGTGCGGGCCGGGAGATGTTCGCCCGTTTTCTCGAGATCGAGAACAGCCATATCGACGCCGTTCAGTTTGAATTGGATTACATCAGCGGCACCGGCTACTGGTTTGACTTCAAGGAGTTTGACATGGAAGGCGGATAGCCTGCAAACCGGCCGGCGCCCCACCGTGACCACGCCCGCCGCCGGAGCCCCCGGCCCCCTGCCCAGCGCAGTGCCGGCATGCCCGTTTTGGGGTTGCATTTCGCTGCCATCCGGGTAAACTGCCCGCCTGTTTGCAACTCCAACCCGCAACGAGGCATGGCATGGCATCGTCTGCAGGCGCACCCGCAGCGCCGTCAAAAAGACCGTCGCTCGCCTCACAGGTGATCGTTGCGGTGTTGTGCCGGCTGGTGCTGAACACCGCCCGCCGTTTTCCCTATCCGTTCGCACCGGCCCTCAGCCGGGGCATGGGGGTGCCCCTGACGGCCGTGACCTCCCTGATTGCCGCCACCCAGGCCACCGCCCTGGTGGGCGCCCTCAGCGGTCCACTGGCCGATCGTTTGGGGTACCGCAGCGTCATGTTGGCGGGCCTGGCGATGCTCGTTGTCGGGATGCTGACGGCGGGGCTCTGGCCGTTCTACGGCATCGTCGTGGCCGCGCTGCTGCTGGCGGCTCTGGGCAAAACCGTGTTTGACCCGGCCATTCAGGCCTTCGTCGGCGAGCGGGTGCCGTTTGAACGCCGCGGGGCAGTGATCGGGCTGCTGGAGTTCAGCTGGTCCGGCTGCACGCTGCTGGGCATTCCGGCCATCGGGCTGCTGATGGCGCATTTCGGCTGGCGCTCGCCTTTTTTTGTCCTGGGCGGTCTCGGGTTGGCGGGTTTGGTGGCGCTGGGGGTGACGCTGCCCCGGGGCGGGCTGCGGCCGCTGGGCGGCGGCGGCGCCTGGCACTTCTGGCAGCAGCTCGTGCGCCAACCCCAGGCCCTGGGGACCCTCGGCTACGCTTTTTGGGTCAGCCTGGCCAACGACAACCTGTTCGTGGTTTTCGGGGCCTGGTTCGAGGAGGCGTTTCACCTCAGCCTGGCCGCCCTGGGGTTTGGCACCGTGGCCATCGGCGTGGCCGAACTGGGCGGCGAGGCCCTTATCGCCCTGCTGGGGGACCGGGTGGGGCTGAAACGTTCGGTGCTGGTCGGGCTCATCGTGTCCACCGCCTGCTACGCCCTCCTGCCGTTCGTCGGCCAGAGCCTTTGGCACGCTCTGGCCGGGCTTTTCGTCCTTTTTTTGAGCTTCGAATTCACCATCGTCGCTTCCCTTTCCCTGACCACCGAGCTGGTGCCCGGTTTCCGGGCCACCATGATGGCGGGCTTTTTCGCGGCGGCCGGTATCGGCCGCGTCGCGGGGGCGCTGGTGGGGGGCCCGGTGTGGCTGTGGGGCGGGATCGGGGCCACGGGAACCCTGTCCGCCTGCGCCAACCTGCTGGCTCTCGGCTGCCTTCTCTGGGGGTTGAAAGGCTGGCGGCATCGCTGAAAACGAAGCGTGCGGGCCGCCACCGTGCTCCATCGGCGCCTGCAACGTGTTGCCAAAAGCCGAACGAACACTATTTTAAAAAGTGTAAACCGCCACTCAAACCGATTAAGACCGATCGTTTAAAAAATGAGCAACACTGAAAACAATAAACACATCGAGGACATTCGGCAGCGCGTAATCCAATGGGTGCGTGCCGGGCGCGAACCGGTCATGGCCAGCTGGCAGGGGGCCCTGGAATCCACCCTGGTGACCATGCGCACTTACCTGATGGCGGGCAATGTCGTGACGGTCGAGAATCTGTCCGAGAGTGACGTCAACCTCTTTCAGGCCCTGCATCTGACCCTCGATATCTCGCCTTTCGTGGTGGCCGTATTCCTGCCGCCCGCGGTCACCCGCAGCTTCAGGACCGGGGAGATTCCCGAACAGGTTCAGCGCGTGGCGCCGGGGGCCCCTTCGGCCATGGTGCTGCTGTCACGCGTGGATGATTTCGGCCGCATTGTCGCCGCAGAACTTTCCTCGGAGGCGCACAAACCGGGGATTGACATCTTCGAAGGCGGGCAACTGCTGGGCAGCTTCGATTACCGCACGCCCGAGGAGTGCATCCGCGGACTCTCGCGGGTGGTCTGGGTCCACCTCAAGGCCCGCGAAACCTGGCGCAGCGAGCAGATCGTGAGCTACACCGAAGGCTGGTTCCGGCGCAGCGCGGCCAACCGGATCATCGATCTGCCGGTCACCCCCCAGTATTCCTACATCCATCATCCGGAGCTGTTGCAGATGGACCTTGTCCAGGCGATTTTCCGCCTGGTGCGCTCCGCCCTTTTCGGTCTCTTGGATGATCCCGATCGGGTGAT
Organism: Desulfobacterales bacterium; assembly: GCA_046481705.1. GTDB lineage: Bacteria > Desulfobacterota > Desulfobacteria > Desulfobacterales > JAABRJ01 > JAABRJ01. Next base: position 5,096 of record JAWOJK010000069.1, read on the forward strand.
CCGCTCGGCCGGCCGCGAGGCGCTTCCGGTCACCCGCGAAGCCCTGGCCCGCCGTCAACCCGAAGCGACGGCCGCCCTGCGCGAATTTTTCGTCACCCAGCTGGTGTTTCTCCTCAAATTGCTTAGCGGGTACCGGGTGGCGGATTTTCAGGCGCTTTCCGAACACGAAAAGGAGGCCTTTTACACGGCCTTCGACGAAACCGTGGAAGGCATCCTGAAGACCTTCGTGAGCCGCATCGGCGAATGAGGCCGCCGCACAGCCCCAGCCGTGACCCCATGAAACCCGACACCATCCGCATCCAGGGCGCCCGCCAGCACAACCTCAAGGGCTTCGATGTCGAGATTCCCCTCAACCGCATCACCGCGGTGACCGGTGTCAGCGGATCCGGCAAGTCCTCCCTGGCCTTCGACACCCTCTACGCCGAAGGCCAGCGGCGCTATGTGGAGACCTTCTCGCCATACGCACGGCAGTTCATGGACCGCATGGACCGCCCGCGGGTGGAGAAGATCGAACGGATTCCGCCGGCGGTCGCCATCGACCGCAAGGACCCCGTCAGGACGTCGCGCTCGACGGTCGGGACCATGACCGAAATCACCGATTTCGTCAAACTGCTCTACGCCCGTTCAGCCGTACTGCACTGCCGGGAGTGCGGCCGGCCGGTCAACACTGCAACCCCGGCATCGGTCTGGGAGTTCTGCCGCAGCATCCCCAGCGGTCTTACCGTGCTGATCTCCTTTCCGCTGCCCGCCGGCGAGGCGGCGGCGCCCGCAACCTGGACCCAGCTGGGGTTTGATCGCTGGTTTGACGGCGCCGCGATCCGCCCGCTGGCGGATCTCCCCCGGAATGCGCAAGACACCGCCCACGTGTTGGTCGATCGTCTGAAATGGCGCGGGCAGGAGCGCCAGCGGGTTGTAGAGTCCGCGGAACAGGCCTTCCGCTTCGGCGGGGGGCGTCTGGATGTCTGGGCGCCCCCCGATCACCACGCGGCCTTCAGCAGCGCCTTGGCGTGCGCCGCTTGCGGCATCAGCTACAGCCCGCCGCCGCCCGGTCTTTTCTCGTTCAACAGCCCCGTGGGGGCCTGCGCCACCTGCCGGGGTTTCGGGCGGGTGATCGACATCGACCCGGACCTGATCGTGCCCAACCCGTCGCTCTCCATCGTCCAAGGCGCGGTCAAACCGTGGGGCGGGCGTGCCGCGCATCGCGACGAGTACGACGATCTGGTGGCGTTTTGCCGTGAACAGGGGATTCCCGTCGACATGGCCTTCGAGCGCCTCACGGCCGCTCAGCGAACGGCCATTTTCGAAGGCCGCCCCGGGGGCTTCTACGGCCTGCGGGGGTTTTTCAAGTGGCTGGAGGGCAAGACCTACAAGATGCACGTGCGGGTTTTTCTCTCGCGCTACCGCAGTTACAACCGCTGCCCGGACTGTCAGGGCAGCCGCTTTCAGCCCGAGGCCCTGCGCTACCGCCTGGGTGGCTTGACCATTGCGGCGCTATACGCTCTCAACGTCCGGGAGGCCCTGGCGTTCTTCGAAAAACTGGCCGCCGATCCCCAAAAAGCGCCGGACGAAGCCGAGGCCATGATTCTGGGCGAGGTCCTCAAGCGGTTGCAGTACCTGCGCGACGTGGGGTTGGACTATCTGACGCTGGAGCGCCAGTCGCGGACCCTTTCGGGGGGCGAAGTGCAGCGGGTGGCGCTGGCCTCGTCCCTGGGCGCCTCGCTGGTGCACACCCTCTACGTGCTGGATGAGCCCAGCATCGGGCTGCACCCCCGCGACAGCCGTCGCCTGGTCACCATCCTGGAACACCTGCGGGACCAGCCCAACACGCTGGTGGTGGTCGAACACGACCCCGAGATCATCGCCCGCGCCGACTATCTCCTGGACATCGGCCCGGGCGCCGGCGATCAGGGCGGCGAGATCGTCTACTTCGGTCCCACCGCCGATGTGCACGACTCGTTGACCGGCGAGTACCTCAGCGGACGGCGCCGCATTCCCCTGCCGGCCCAGCGCCGCCGGCCGCGGCCCGACGGCTGGTTGACCATCAGCGGCGCCGCCGAGAACAACCTGCGGAACCTGGATGTGGCGATCCCCCTGGGGGTGCTGGTGTGTCTGACCGGGGTCTCCGGTTCGGGGAAGTCGACCCTGGCCGAGGAAATTCTGTTCAAGGGCATCAAGTGGGCGCAGGACGATCCCCAGGGGCGGCCCGGACGCCACCGGGCGATCAGCGGCGCGGAGGGGCTGGCCGCGATCGTGCTGGTCGATCAGCGCGCCATCGGCCGCACGCCGCGGGCCAACGCCCTGACCTACACCAAGGCCATGGACCCCATCCGGCGGCTGCTGGCCGAAACCCCGCAAGCGCGCGCGGCCGGCTACGGGCCGGGGCACTTCTCCTTCAACGTGGGCGCCGGGCGCTGCGAGGCCTGCCGCGGCGAGGGCTTCGAACGGGTGGAGATGCAGTTCCTCTCGGATGTCACCATCACCTGCCCGGATTGCGGCGGCAAACGGTTCAAACCGCAGATCCTGGCCGTTTACTTTCGCGGCCGCAACATCGACGACATCCTGAACATGACCGTGGACGCGGCCCTGGGGTTTTTCAGCGATCAGGCGGCGGTTGTCGGGGCGCTGGCCCCCCTGGCGGAGGTCGGGCTGGGCTATATCCGTCTCGGCCAGCCGATCAACACCCTTTCAGGCGGTGAGGCCCAGCGGCTCAAGCTGGCGCGCCACCTCAAGACCGGCGGCGCCCGCAAGACCCTCTTTGTCTTCGACGAGCCCACCACCGGGCTGCATTTCGAGGATATCGGGCAGCTGCTCCAGGCGCTCCAGCGCCTGGTGGACGAGGGGCACTCGGTGCTGGTGGTCGAGCACAACCTGGATGTGGTCAAGACCGCCGACTGGGTCATCGACCTGGGCCCCGAAGGCGGTGACGCGGGCGGGCGCCTGGTGGTCGCCGGGACGCCGGAGACCGTGGCGGACCATCCCGGTTCGCACACCGGAAGGTATCTCAAGGCCTACCTGGCGGGCGGCAGCTTCCCGCAACCCGCCGCCGCCGGGCTGCCGATGGCGGCTGAAGCGCCGGCAGCGTACGGCGCCTCCCGCCCCCGCGACGCGATTCAGGTGCGGGGCGCGCGCGAGCACAACCTCCAGAACATTCAGGTCGACATTCCCCACAACCAACTGGTGGTCTTGACCGGGGTTTCCGGTTCGGGCAAGTCCACCTTGGCCTTCGACATTCTGTATGCCGAAGGCCAGCGGCGCTACCTCGAGAGCCTGGCGCCCTACGTGCGGCAGTACATGAAGATCCTGGAGCGCCCCGATGTCGACGTCCTCAGCGGTCTGCCGCCGACGGTGGCCATCGAGCAGCGCGTCAGCCACGCAGGCCGGCGCTCCACGGTGGCGACCCTGACGGAAATCTATCATTTTCTGCGCCTGCTGTTCAGCAAACTGGGCGAACGCCACTGCCCGGGCTGCGGCCGCCGGCTGATCGCCCAAACCCGTGAGCGCATCGCGGCGCGCGCCCGGGAGCAGTATCGAAATTCGGCAGCCGTCGTGCTGGCGCCCAAGGTGGCCGGCCGCAAGGGTTTTCACAAGGACCTGCTGGCCGCCGCTTTCAAGCAGGGGTATGCCGAGGCCCGGATCGACGGGGTTCTGACAGCGCTGAAACCCGGCCTGGCGCTCAGCCGCTACCACCTGCACAGCATCGAGCTGGTTGTCGGCCGGCTGCCGCACCCGACCCCGGAAGGTCTGATTTTCCGCGCTTTGGACGAAGGCCGCGGCGCCGTGATCCTGCTGGGCGACGATGGTCATGAGGAAATTTTCAGCCTGGAGGGGATCTGCCCGGCGTGCGGGATCGGACTGAACCCCCTGGACCCGCGCCTTTTCTCCTTCAACAGCCCCCAGGGACAGTGCCCGGCCTGCGAGGGGCTGGGGCAAACCGCCGCCGCCCCCGGCGCCGGCCGCGAAACAGCCGAGGTGCAGTGCTGTCCGGCCTGCGGCGGCAGTCGGCTCAAACCCGAAGCCCTTGCTGTCAAGATTCAGGGGCATTCCATCTGGGACCTGGTGCGGCTGCCGGCCGGTGACGCCGGCGCGGCCCTGGCGGCCTTGCGGTTCGCCCCGGACGCCGCGCCGATCTCAGAGCCGATCCTGGCCGAGATCGGCACCCGTCTGGCCCTGCTGGCGCGTCTGGGCCTGGGCTACCTCTCTCTGGGGCGCAGCGGCGACACCCTTTCCGGCGGCGAGGCCCAGCGGGTGCGTCTGGCCGCCCAGTTGGGCTCCAACCTCACCGGGGTGTGCTACATCCTGGACGAACCGACCATCGGGCTGCACCCGCGCGACAGCGCCATCCTGATCGCGGCCCTCAAGGAGCTGCGCGACCGGGGCAACTCGATCCTGGTGGTGGAGCATGACGAGGAAACCATTCGGGCGGCGGACACCCTGATCGATCTTGGCCCCGGCGCCGGCCGCCTGGGGGGCGCCATTGTGGCCGTGGGGCCCCCGGCGGCGGTTGCGGCCGTCGCGGAATCGGTTACCGGCGCCCACCTGCGGCAGCTGAAACGCCCCGTGACCTCCCGCCGACGCCCGGTCAGAGGGGTTGCCGCCATCGGCATTCGGGGCGCCTCGGCCCACAACCTGCAAGCGGTTGACGTGGATGTCCCCGTGGCGACGCTGGTGTGTGTCACGGGGGTTTCGGGGTCGGGCAAATCCAGCCTGCTCAAGGAAACGCTCTACAAGGGCCTGCGCCAGCTGCTCAACCGGGGGCAGCTGCCCGGCCACTGCCGGGCCCTTGGCGGCTGGCAGCAGATCGACCGCGTGCTGGAGGTGGATCACAGCCCCATCGGCCGCACCCCCCGGTCGGTGCCGGCCTCCTATGTGGGGTTTCTGAACCTGATCCGCAACCTGCTGGCGGCCACCCCGCTGGCCCGCTCGCGGGGGTATCGGCCCGGGCGGTTTTCGTTCAACCGCGCCGAGGGCCACTGTCCGGCCTGCAAGGGACACGGCAGTCTCAAGACCTCCATGAGCTTTCTGCCGGACGTCACCGTGCACTGCGAGATCTGCGACGGCCGGCGGTTCACCCCCGAGACCCTCGAAGTGCGCTACAAAGGCCGCAACATGGCCGAAATCCTGGAGATGACCTTCACCGAGGCGGCCGATTTTTTCGCCGCGGTTCCCAAAATCCGCCAAGCGGTGAGGGTCGTCGACGCTATCGGACTGGGATATCTGCGTCTGGGGCAGCCCAGCCCGACCCTCTCGGGCGGCGAGGCCCAGCGCATCAAGCTGGCCGAACAGCTCGCCCGGCCGGCCAACGGTCACAGCCTTTACATTCTCGATGAGCCCACCACCGGTCTGCAGCGGGCGGACGTGCTGAAGCTGACCGCGGTGCTGCAGGCCCTGGTGGATGCCGGCAACACGGTGGCGGTGATCGAGCACAATCTGGAAATCATGAAAGCGGCGGATTGGATCATCGATCTGGGACCCGAGGGCGGCGACGGGGGCGGGCGGGTGGTGGCCGTTGGTTCGCCGGAGGAAATCCTGGCGGCGGCGGCGGTTTCCCACACCGCACGCTGCCTGCAGCGCGACCTGTCGCCCGGCGGACGCAGGGCCGCATTCCCCTGAGCGTGCGATCATGTCCTGTCAGGATTTTTACAGCCGCAATGCCGCGCACCTGGCGGCGCGCTACGAAACGCTGGATCCCGAACGCCTCCACCGGGGTTGGCGTGAATTCCGCCCGGCGGCGGCCGCCGCGGTGCTCGAGGTGGGGGCCGGCTCGGGCCGCGACGCGGCCTGGTTGGCGGGCATGGGCCATGCGGTGGTGGCCGTGGAGCCGTGTGCGGCCCTGCGGCGTGCGGCCCGCAGGCGGCATCCCCGGCCGGGGATCAGCTGGGTCGACGACCGCCTGCCGGAGCTGGAGGTGGTCTGCGCCAGCGGCCGCAGATTCGACCTGATCCTGGTCAACGCGGTCTGGATGCACGTGGCCCCCGATGCGCGTGAGCATGCCATCAAAACCCTGAAGCGCCTGTTGGCCCCCGGCGCGGTTCTGGTTGTCACCCTGCGCCGCGGGCCGCTGGAAGCCGATCGGCCGATGCATGCCTGCCAAACCGGGGAACTCGCAGGCCTTGCCCGGCAACACGGGTTGGCGGTCTGCAAGACCCTCGAGACGCCCGATCGTCTCGGTCGCCGGGAAATCGGCTGGCAGCTGGTGGTGCTGCGAAATCCGGGCGGGCGGGGGGCTGCCGGCCCCGCCGAAGGCGACGCCCTGCGCGTCGCTCAAAATCCCGGTGCTGTGGAAAAGGACCTATGATAAAGAAGCCTTACGGTGCAACCCTCAAGGATCAGCTCAAAGCCGCGGCGCGCGACCGGATCCACCCGTTTATCCTGGCCGACGGGCAGATCCGGGGTGCGATTTTGCACGGCACCCGGATGATCAGCGAAATGCGGGCCAACCACGCCCTGGGGATTCTGGAAACCCTGGTGCTGGGGCACGCCTACCTGGGTGCGGGGCTGATGTCCGGCAACTGCAAGGGCAACGACCGCATCCGCCTCCAGATCGACTGCTCCGGCCCCATCAGGGGCCTGGTGGTGGAGGCCAATGCCTTCGGTGAAGTCCGCGGTTACCTCAAAACCGCCGTCATCGCGGTCGAAAGACCCCTGGAGAGCTTCAACCTGTCCCCTTTTTTCGGTGCCGGCATCCTTTCGGTGACCCGCTGCCTGGAGGCTTCCAAGCAGCCCTTCACCGGCCAGGTGGCGCTCCAGCACGGCACCCTCGCCAAGGACCTGGCCCATTACCACCTGAGCTCCGAGCAGATCCCGACGGCCTTCAGCCTCAGCATCCAGTTTGATCAGGACGGGGAAGTCGCGGGCGCCGGCGGTCTTTTGCTGCAGGCACTGCCCGGCGCCGATCAGGACGCCATGGCGCGCCTCGAGCGGCAGGTGCCGGCGATGCCCTCCCTGGGGGCGGCGTTTAATGCCGGGCGGGCGCCCAAAAGCCTCGTGGCCGAAGCCTTCGGGGCCTTCGGGCCGCAGTTTTTAGCGGACTACCGGGTGGAGTTCATGTGCCACTGCAGCCGTGAGAAGACCCGCAACGTTCTGGGCATGCTGCCGGCTGCGGAATTGGCCGATATCCGCCGCAACGGGCCCTTTCCCCTGGAAATGCGCTGTCACTACTGCGGCAGCCGCTACCAGTTCCACCCGGCGGACATCGGGCAGCTTTACCGACAACGCACGGCGGGACGCTGAGTGCCGACCGCAGCGGCTTCCGGAGGCGCTTCAGGCCGCCAGGATCAGCCCGAGGGCCAGCAGCAGGCTGAACCCCAGCGCCAGGTTGGCGGTGGCCGCCAAGACAGGGTTGAGCGCTGCCCCGCGGGCGCTGGCGATGCGCCGGATCAGCCCCAGGGCGCGGGGGAAAGAAAGAAAACACAGCAGACCCCAGAAAGGGGTTTCGCCCGCCAGCCAACCGGCCGCCGGCACGGCGTAGGCGGCGGCCACCAGCAGGGCATATTCCAGCCGCGCCCCTTGGGGCCCCAGGCGCACGGCCAGGGTCTGCTTGCCGCTGCAGCCGTCGGTCGCGATGTCCCGCAGGTTGTTGACCACCAGGATCGCGGTGATCAGAAGCCCCACCGGCGTCGCGGCCCAGAAAACCTGCGCGTTCAATTGGAGCGTCTGGACGTAAAAGGTGCCGCCCACCGCCACCAGCCCGAAAAAGAGGAACACGAAGAAATCCGCCAGGCCGTGGGATGCCAGGGGGTAGGGGCCGCCGCTGTAGGCGAGGGCGGAGAGGATGGCAAACACGCCGACGAGCATCACAGGCCAGCCGGCCACCGCGATCAGGTAGAGGCAGACCACCCCCGCCAGACAGAAGGTTGCGATCATGCCGCGCTTGACCGATTCGGGCGCCAGCAGACCGCTCTGGGTTACCCGCAGCGGCCCCAGGCGATCGGGCGTATCGATCCCCGCCCGGAAATCAAAATAGTCGTTGGCCAGGTTGACCCCGATCTGAAGCAGGAGCGCGCCGATCAGGGCCGCCACGGCCGGACCGAACCGGAACTGCGCGGCGGCGAAGGCCAGGGCGCTGCCCACCGCTACGGGGGCGACGGCGGCCGGCAGGGTTCGGGGCCGAGTGGCCAGCAGCCAAACGCGCAGGGGCGACAGTGTCATGGGGGCGGGGGATGGCATGGGGATCGCCAGGCTCGGGTTTTTCAGTTCAGAGTCGGTCACTGCCCAGCGGCCGACGCGGTCTGTGCCAAACGCTGACGGGCGCGTAAAAGGCGGCATGCAGGCGATTTCAGGGCAAGCGCCATGCTGCGGTGCACCCGCTTGGGGCGTGAGGCGTTTTGCATGTCCGTCGCCAGAGCGGGTGGCGGCCTTTTTCGCGATGCGTTAAGCGGTCGCGCCTATCTACCACACGTTGCGGCGAAACTGCAAATTCCCCGGCCGCGGGCTTGCAAAAACAGCTGAAAACGGTTTGCTGACGGATTCTCAGGCTGCGGCGCTGCTCAGGGGCGGTGTGGATCGCGGGCCTGCCGCAAACCGCAGCAGCCCCTTAAAATGAGGTTTGATTTCTGAGCCGGGGGGGTTAGACTAAGTCGTTGTTTCCTGCGGAGATCCCCTTTGCGGAGGCGGGCATGGCCAAACTTTTCAAACTCAGCATTGCGCTGGTCGCCCTGCTGGCGATATGGCTGGCGGGCATCTTTTTGTTTTTTCCCGGCTGGGTTTACGACAGTGCGGTTTTCGTCAGCCGCTGGCGCGCCGGCCTGCGGCCGGCGACGGTGACGGTGGACGGCCTCGACTGGTCGTACCTTTCCGGGGGGCAGGGCGACCCCCTGGTGCTGCTGCACGGCTTTGGCGCCGACAAGGACCACTTCGGCGCGTTTTTAAGCGCTTTGAGCAGCCGCTACCGATTGATCGTGCCGGATTTGCCGGGATTCGGTGAATCCACCCGCAAGGCTTCCCTGGCCTACGACATCCCCAGCCAGGCCGCCCGGCTCGAGGGGTTTATCCAGGCCTTGGGGCTTGAAGGCTTTCACCTGGCGGGGGCCTCCATGGGGGGCTACCTGGCGGGGTACTATGCCGCCGACCACCCGGATAAGGTCAAAAGCCTTCTGCTGATGGCGCCTGCCGGGATCCTGCCTCCCGCTGTCGGCAAACTGCAACAGACCTATGAGCGGGAGGGGCGCATGCTGCTGCTTTACCGCACCCTCCCGGAGTTCAATGATTTCATGCGGCTGCTCTTCCACCGCCCGCCCTGGGTGCCGACCCCGATCAAGCGCTACCTGGTTGACCGCCACAGCCACGCCTATGCGCTGCACCTCAAGATTCTGACGGAATTGGTGAACGGGGGCATGGGACTGCTGGAGGGCCGCCTGGAGCAGATCGCCTGTCCGACCCTGGTGGTATGGGGGCGGGAGGACCAGGTGCTGCCGGTGGCCAGCCTGGCGCGCTTTGTCGCAGAAATCCCCCGCAGTCGGGGTGCGATTATCGACAACTGCGGCCATGTGCCGTATCTTGAAAAGCCGGTTCAAACCGTTTCATTATACCAAGACTTTCTCGATTCCCTGGACTAGGGGCCCCCGGCAAAAAATAATTCCGCATCTTGCTTGTCTTTTTGCCCGTCTTCCGGAGCCATCTTGTGGAATTATTTATTACCGCGACCCTAAACGACCGGCCGTGGGTGGCCCATGCGGCCCGTCGAGGTGGAGGCTTTTGCGGATGGCAACGACCCCCATGCGCCTGGTGGCGCTGCTCCTTTTTTTCCTGACGGGACTATCACCGGCGGTGGCCTTCGAGACCGGCCTGCACCATCGCCTGAGCGTTCACCTGGCGCCCGAGCGGCAGCTGTTGACCGCCGAGGACCGCATTCAGCTGTCAGCGGCAGGCGCCCGCGCACTGACCTTTGTCCTTTCGCCGCGGGCGGCCGTGACCGCCGTCCGGGTGGACGGCCGCCCGCTGCCCGTCGATTTTAACGGCGGGCGCCTGCGGGTGCCGCTGGCGGGTGCCGCTGCGGGCGGGCCGCTGGAAGTCGCGATCCACTACACGGCGGTCTTCGACGACCCGGTGCCGGTGCTGCCCGCCAACACCGACAACCCGGGTTACGGGGTCAGCGGCAGCATTTCCCCTGACGGCACTTTTCTGCTGGCCGGCGCCGGCTGGTACCCCCGGCTGCCGGGCCGGGCGGACACCTTCGAGCTGACGGTCAACGCACCCGCAGGAACGCTGGCCGTGACCGCCGGCCGTGATCTGGGGGTGGAGACCCGTGAAGGCCGCAGCCTGTCGCGCTGGCAGATCGACCAGCCCCTCGAGGGCCTGGCGCTTTCCGCCGGTCCCTACCGGGTAGAGCGCCGAACCGCGGGCGGTCTCAACGCAGCGGTTTATCTCTTCGCCCCGAACCTGGATCTGGCGGATGCTTACCTGAGCGCCAGCCTGGAGTTCATGGCATTCTACCAGGAGCGTTTCGGCCCTTACCCTTTCCCGCAGTTCGCCGTTGTGGAAAACTTTTTTCCCACCGGCTACGGATTCCCGGGCTACACCCTGATGGGGGGTCAGGTGCTGCGCCTGCCGTTTATCATCGCCACCAGCCTGGGCCATGAAATCGCCCACTGCTGGTGGGGCAACGGGGTGTATGTGGACCCCCGCGGCGGCAACTGGAGCGAGGGGCTGACCACCTATGTGGCCGATTATTACTATAAGGAGCTGCAGGGGCCCGAAGCGGCCCGTGAATACCGCCGCGAGCTGCTGCGCAGTTACGCCACTCTGGCCCGCCCGGACCGGGAGTTTGCCCTGTCGGACTTCACCCAGCGGGTCGACCCGCTTTCCAAGACGGTGGGCTACGACAAGGGGGCCCTGGTGTTCCACATGCTGCGCGGGCAGGTGGGGGATGCCGTCTTCAGCCGGTCCCTGCGGGACTTCTACCAGACCTATCGGTTTCGGCGCGCCGGCTGGGACGATCTGCGCACGGTTTTTGAAAAACATTCCGGGGGGGCATTGGGGGCGTTTTTCGACCAGTGGGTGCGGCGCGCCGGCGGGCCGCAGCTGGCGCTGGCAAACGTCACTCTCACCCCGGCCCAAAACGGCTACCGGGTGGCCGGGGTGCTCAGCCAAACGCCGCCCTATTACCGTCTGGATGTTCCCCTGACCGTGTTCACGGCAACCGATCACACGACCCGCCGTCTGACCGTGACCGGCCGCACCGCCCCTTTTTCGGTTTACGTGCCCGAGCCCCCCCTGCGCCTGGTCGCCGACCCCGATTTCGACCTGTTTCGGCGGCTGTCTGCGGAGGAAATTCCGCCGACCGTCAACACCCTCAAGGCCGCCCAACAGCCGCTGGTGGTATTGCCGGACGCCGCTGCGCCAGAGCTCGCGGCCGCCGCCAACCTCCTCGTGAGCTCCCTCGGGCTGCAAAAGCCGCGGCTGGTGCGGTCGGCTGCGCTCAACCCTGACCTCTGGCGCGACCGATCGGTGCTGTGGGTCGGTGCGGCGCCTGCAGACGGCCTGCTGGCCGGGCGGCCACCCGACCTGGCGCTGGCACCCGGTGAATTTGCCGTCGCCGGGCGGCGCTATGCCGGCCCGGCGGATAGCCTCTTCGCGGTCTGGCCCCACCCCCCGGCAGCGGCGGCGGTGGGGGCCGTTTTCCTGCCGCTCGCACAGCGCAATGCGCTCCTGGTGGCCCGCAAGATCACCCACTACGGCAAGTACAGTTACCTGGTTTTTACGGACGGCGCCAATCAGGCCAAGGGCACCTGGCCGGCCGCGCGCTCGCCCGTGGTGCATGCCTGGCCCTGAAATCCGAAAACAGCGAAAGGAATAGCGATGCCCAATAAGCGCACCTGCCTCGCCCTGTCCCTCTGTTGGCTGCTGGCGGCAGCCCCCGCAGCGGCCGTCGATCGGCTCTACGATCTCAACCGCGGGGTGACCGTGACTCTCGCGCAAGCCCTGCCCGAGCTGCTGTCAAAACGCCTGGTGGTGGTGGGCGAACAGCACAGCGACCCGCTGCATCATGAAATGCAGCGCAAGGTCATCGCAGCCCTGGATGCCGCCGGCGGGCCGGTGGCCGTCGGCCTGGAGATGTTCCGACGCGAGAGCCAGCCCGACCTGGACCGCTGGGTGGCCGGAGAGCTCTCGCCGGCGGATTTTGAAAAGGTTTATTACCGAAACTGGAACTACCCCTGGACGGCCTACCGAACGGTGTTTGATTATGCCCGGGAAAACGGGGTGCCCCTGGTGGGGCTGAACGTCGCCGGCGACATCACCCGCCAAGTCGCCCGCGGCGGGTTCCAGTCACTTTCGGCCGCACAGCGTGGTCAGTTGCCGGCGGCCGTGACCTGTGAGGTGGACGCCGCCTATATGGCCTACATCCGGCAGGCTTTCGGGGCCCATGCCCACGGGCACCTGGATTTCACGAATTTCTGTGAGGCCCAGCTGGTGTGGGACAAAAGCATGGCCCTGCATGCGATTGAATATCTTCAGGGGCGGCCGGACGCCCGGATGGTGATCCTGACCGGCATCGGCCATGCCTGGAAGCGGGGCATCCCGGCCCAGATCGCGGCCTACGGTGGCCTTCCGGCGGCGGTGATCCTGCCGGAGGTGCCGGGCAACATCGCACCGGGGCGCACCGATGCCGCGGTCGCCGACTTTATCTTTCTGATGCCGTGAGCGCGCGGGAAATTTTTTTCTGATGGCATCGGCCTGCGGTCAAAAACAGGTCCTGAGGGGCGCCTGGGCCGGCGCCCGGAAGGCTGGTCATAGGAGTGGGGTCAGGCTGTCAGGTGCATCCCTTCGCGGGCCACGAGGATTTCGGGCGCCCCGGGCGGCTGCCGGGCGGCGCGGAACCTATCCTCCAGTGCCTGCAGCTCATCGTCCCGGCGGTCGGGGTCGTGGTGGAAAAGGACCAGTTTTTTGACACCGGCCAGCTGCGCGGTTTCGATGGCATGCTCCATCGGGGAGTGCCCCCAGCCGCTCCTGCCGCCGGCGTATTCGCTCAAAGTATACTGGGCGTCATGGATGAGAATGTCCGCGCCGTCGAAAAAGTCCAGCAGGGCCGCATTGGCATCCGCCACCGCTTGCGCGCCTTCCTCGCAGACCACCGGGTCGTAGCCCGGGGAATCGGGGTCGTCGCTGAAAACATTCTGGAACGGCTCGGTATCGTAGCCCGTGCAGAGCACCTTGCCGCCGAACTCGAAGCGGTAGCCCAGGCACAGCAGCGAATGGTTGAGATACTTGGTTTTGATCCGCAGGCCGTCGCTGAAGCGCATTTCCCCCTCCCGCAGCTGATGATAGCTGATGGCGGCCGACAGCTCGCTGTGGCGGACGGGAAAGTAGCGGTAGCTGAGCTGGTCGCCCACGATCCGATCCAGCGTGTCGTCTTCATAGGTAATCGGCCCGTACACCTTGAGACGGGTGTTCGGCCGGTAGATGGGATCGAAAAAGGGAAACCCCATGATGTGATCCCAGTGGGTGTGGGTCAGAAAGATTTCCGCCTCGATCGGGCCGCTGCGGCTGCGGATCAGATGCGCCCCGAGGTTGCGGATGCCGGAGCCGGCGTCGATGATGATCACCCGGTCGCTGCCGTTCAGGCGCACCTCCAGGCAGGCCGTGTTGCCGCCGTAAACGACGGTGTCCCTGCCCGGGCTCGCCACCGACCCCCTTACCCCCCAGAATCGCACCTGCATACCGAACTCCTCGGTGGCCGCGGCCGCTCAGCCGGCCACTCTCAGAAACACCAGGGCCCGCTCGATTTCGGACTTGACTTCCTGCTCGACGCTGTCGAGGTAGTCCAGGGTGATGTCCAGACCGCTGAGATTTTCAGCGGCGATAGGCTGCGGACAGCAGTTGCCTGAAAACCCGAGGCCTTTGACGTTGACATAATAATTGGCCAGCGCGACCGAGAAAATGATCTCGCTGTTGCTACCCCCGACGCCCTCCAGGGCGTGATGGAAAAAGAGCGTGTCGCTGATGTCCGCGCCAAGCTGCCAGTTATCGGTGATCAGACGGCCGACATCGGCGTGGTCGATCCCGAAGAAAGCCTTTTCAGCCGCGTAGAGAGGCAGCGCCTCGCTGCGGGAGCGGTGGATGACCTCCTGGTAGTCTTGGGAAAACCGGTTGTTGAGGGGAATCTTGCCCAGATCGTGGAGTAGGCCTGCGATAAAATACTCCTCCAAGCGGTTGCGGGGCGCCCCCCGCTCGCGGGCGATGAGTTTGGAGGCCACGCCGACGCTGAGCGAGTGGCGCCAGAAATCGTCCATGTTGAGGGCCTGAAAATTGCGGCGATTGCCCAGGGTGCTCAGCACGGCGGTGCTGAGCACCAGATTTTTGACCGTGTTGATCCCCAGCATGATGATGGCCCTGACCAGCGAGGTGATCTCCTGCACCAGACCGTAATAGGCCGAGTTGATCAGGCGCAGCACTTTGCCCATCAGGACCGGGTCCAGGCTGATGATCTTGTTAAGGTCGGCCGGGGTTGCGTTCGGGTCATTGCAGATCGCCAGCACCTTGGTCACCGTCGCGGGCAGGGGCGGCATCTTGGTGATGTAGCGCTGAATGATGGCCAGTCGCTCTTCAGGCGTCATAGGTCTCCTGGAAGCTGCGGTGGCTGCCTGCGGGCCAGCATCGGGCCGGCCACGGCCTCGGCCCTCTCGGGCCCGAACAGTCGCGTCACCAGCTCCAGGGCGAATTCCAGGGCGGTTCCCGGCCCCTGGCTGGTGACACAGTTGCCGTCCACGACCACGCGCGCCCCGGGGCCCGCTGCGGGGTCCAGCCGATCGGCCAAGGCCGGGTGGCAGGTCGCCCGCCGGCCGGCCAGCAGCCCGTGGTGCTGCAGGACCACCACCGGAGCGGCACAGATGGCGGCATAAAGCCGATTTTGGCGCACCTGGTCCCGCAGCAGGGCTGTCAGAACCGCGCAGTCGCGCAGGTGCTCGGCACCCGGCTGCCCGCCGGGCAGGGCGATCAGCTCGAAGCGCTCCGCGGCGCAGTCCTCCAGCCGGCAGTCGGCCACCAGGCGAACGCCGCGCGCGGCGGTGACCTCCAGGGTGTTGACGGCGGCCACGGTCACCTCCGCCCCGGCCCGCCGCAGCACGTCGATGATACAGACCGCTTCGATTTCCTCGACCCCGTCTGCTATGGGAACCAGTACCTTTTTGCGCATGTTTTTTCTCCGTGCTGAGCGCTGCCCCAGGGGCGCTTAGGCGAACCCCGGCAGGGGCCTTTCGCGCCCCTTTTTTACGGGCGTCGGGGGTATCGCTTGGCGCGCAGGCTCTTGCGGGGGGCCGTCGTAGTGCACCACAAAAACATTTTCCGCGGAGGCCTCCACCGCCGCCAGGGGGTGCAGCTGCAGTTCGATTTCCTGGCGTGTCACCACCGGGAAGCCGTAGTGGCGGCTGGTGTGTTTGGGCCGGCCCTTGCGCGCGGTGTGATCGTCCACAAAGGCCTCGTGGGCCGCCAGCCGCTGGGCAATCAGGGCGTTGGCGGTCTCCCGGATTTCTGTCGCCTGGGCCCCGATCAGGGGGGCGAACTCCGGGCTGAGCTCGTACCCGATGCTGTTGCGAGCCGTCGCCATGGCGGCCAGCAGGGTGGTCCCGGTTCCCAGAAAGGGGTCCACGACCGTGTCCCCCTGGGCTGAGTACATGCACACCAGGCGATGGGCCAGCTCTAAAGGGAAGGCCCCGCTGCGCATGCGGCTCTCACCGTTGAGCAGCTTCTGGCGGGCGCCCTTGAGATCGAACCAGATGTCGGAAAACCAGGCGTTGCGCTCCTCCCAGAAGAACGCGCTCTCGCGCCGGACCTGCTTTTCGGCATCGGTGGTAAACCGCCGCGGTGACCCCTTGCGCAGTATCAGGATGTACTCGTGTTCGAGGGTTACGTAGGCCCCGGCCGGCAGCATGCCGGATCCCATGAACTTGTTGGGTGCATTGGTCTGCTTGCGCCACAGGATGGCCGGCAGCACCGACAGCCCCCTGCGCTGGAAAACCTCCAGGATCCGGACGTGGTTGGGGTACAGTCGGAAAATGCCGCCAAGGGTGCGCGTGGCGTCCCCGATGTTGATGCAGGCCAGGCCGCCGGGCGCAAGGATGCGCACGACCTCGTCCCACACGGGGTCCAGTACCCGGTGCATTTCTTCAAAGGCCTTCCAGCCGTCTGCGCACCCCAGGGCCTTGCCGGCGCCCGGCGCCTGGCGGGTGAAGACCTCGTCCCACATGGCGATCATCGGGTAGGGCGGTGAGGTGACCACCAGGTGAGCACTTTGCGCGGGAATGGCGGCCATGCGCGCGGCGCTCTCGAGAAAGACACGGTGACTGGTTTTTCGGCGTTCTTGCTTCATCGGAATGCTCTTTTCACATTTGTTCGCGGCTGTCAAACCCGAGTACGACGGCATTGTTTACGAATTTCGTCTTGTAAGCTTTCATTAGCGGGGTGCGCGTTAAAAAAATAGGCCGATACCCACCAGGTTTGATATCAAACGACGTGACCGGGGTCGAAACGGTCGCCGTGGTTTTACCGGCGCACGACCGCGACCGATAACGAATCCATCGCAAACCCAAATCGACAAAAGGAGGGGAGATGTCCAAAAAACTGTCTGTCTGGATGCGGGTGCTGGCCGTCGCGGCCGGGCTGCTGGCGGCGGCCACGCTGCCGGCCGCTGCCAAACTCGGCCAGATCGCGGTTCCCCCCGCGCTGGCACCCTGGGTGCCGTGGGTGCTGCACGGGCTGGAGGCTGAAGGCTGCCCGCCGGCATTTGACGGCGCCCGGCGCCACTGCGCCTGGCCCGGCCCGCTGGAAATCGAGGTGCTGGCAACCGAAGGGCGGTTTCGCCAGGAGTGGGTTCTGTTTGCCGAGGACTGGCTGCCCCTTCCCGGGGACCCGACACGCTGGCCGCAGGCCGTGGCGGTAAACGGGAGGCCCCTGCCGGTAATGGCCCGCGCCGGCGGGCCGGCGGTTTTGGTTGCAGCCGGGACCCACACCGTGACCGGCCGCTTCCAGTGGCGCGAACATCCCGAGACCCTGCGAATTCCGCCGGCCGTCGGGCTGGTGCGGCTGGCGGTCGCCGGACGACCGGTGGCCCTGCCCCTGGTGGACGGCGAAGGGCGCCTGTGGCTGGCGCGCGAGGCGGATCGACCGGACCGCGAGGACCAGCTCGGGGTAACGCTGCTGCGGCGTCTGAAGGACGATATTCCCATGCGCCTGACGACCCTTTTGAAGTTGAACGTCTCCGGTCGTTCGCGGGAGGTCGCACTCGCCGGGCTCCTGCCGCCCCAGACGGTCCCGATGGCGATTTCAAGCCCCCTGCCGGCGCGTTTTCGGGAGGACGGGCGGCTGACGGTGCAGGTGCGCCCGGGAAAATGGGAGCTGCGGCTGGAGGCCCGTTTCCAGGGCCCGCTATCGGCTGTTGGCCCGCTGGCCGGCACCCACGGGCGCGAAATCTGGGCGTTTGAAGCCCAGCCGAATCTGCGCCTGGTGGACCTTTCGGGGGCCAGCGGGATCGATCCGGGACAGACCGAACTGCCCGCCGAATGGCAGCGGCTGCCGGCCTTTGTGATCGATCCGGGCAGCGTGCTGTCCATCACCGAAACCCGGCGTGGTGATCCGGAGCCTGCCCCGGACCGCCTCAGCCTGGAGCGAACCTGGTGGCTGGACTTCGACGGCGGGGGGCTGACGGCCGAGGACCGGATCACCGGCAGCATGCGCCGGCAGTGGTATCTGGCCATGAACCCGCCCGCCGCCCTGGGGCGGGTGACGGTGGACGGCGAGGATCGTCTGATCACGGCCCAGGGGCCCGGCCAAAAGCCGGGCGTCAGCCTTCGCCGCGGCCAGCTGGGCCTGACCGCGGTCTCGCGTCTCGAGGCCCCCGCTGGCCGACTCGCCGCCGTGGGATGGGATCACGGCTTCCAGAGCGTTCGCGCGACCCTCAACCTGCCGCCCGGCTGGCGGCTGCTGGGCGCGGGGGGCGTTGATCAAATCACCGGCACCTGGCTTCAGCGCTGGACGCTGCTGGACTTTTTCCTGGTGCTGATTGTGGCGCTGTCATTTCTGAAGTTGCGCGGCTGGGGCTGGGGGGGGCTTGCGCTGGCGACGATGGCCCTGATCTATCACGAGCCCGGCGCCCCGCGGCTGGTTTGGCTGAACCTGCTGGCAGCCCTGGCGCTGCTGAAGGTGATGCCGCCCGGTTGGGGCTCGCGGCTGGTAGGCGCCTGGCTGCTGGCGGCGGCCCTGGTACTGGTGGTGCTGGTGGTGCCGTTCATGGTGAGCCAGGTCCGCGGCGGGCTTTATCCGCAGTTGGCCGATCATGACGGGCCCGCCGCCAACCGCGTCCGGATGATGGATGCGGTTGATTTCTCCTCGCGGGTGGAGAAAAGCGGCGAAACCCCGCGGGCCGGCAAACAGCTGGCGACAACGGCCGAAAAAACACCCCTGCCGGGCGTGCCGCAGCAAAGCACCGCGGTGGATGACCCCCAGGCCCTGGTCCAGACCGGTCCGGGGCTTCCCACCTGGCAGTGGCGCACCTTCGCGCTGCAGTGGAACGGCCCCGTGACGGCTTCCCAGGAAATCCGCCTGTGGCTTGTGCCGCCC
This sequence comes from Desulfobacterales bacterium, assembly GCA_046481705.1. Lineage (GTDB taxonomy): Bacteria > Desulfobacterota > Desulfobacteria > Desulfobacterales > JAABRJ01 > JAABRJ01. The sequence goes on from JAWOJK010000069.1 coordinate 23,645, forward strand.
GGCGCCAACCTGGCGCTCGCATTTCTGCGCGTGTTTTGCCTTGCGGGGCTGTGCATCGCCCTGTTCGACCGGCGCTTCTGGCAGCAGCGGCTGAATTTTCAAAAATGGGCCCGCTCGATGGCCGCAGGGCTGTTGCTGGGGGTGGCCCTGCCCGCGGCGGTGGTGCGGGCGGAGGCCCACCCGTCTGGGTTTCCGCCGGCACCCCTGCTGGAAGAGCTCAAAACCCGCCTGCTGCAAAAACCGGATTGCCTGCCGTTCTGCGCCACCCTGGAGCGCCTGGACCTGACGGCCCGCGACGGCCACCTGCGGCTGGAGCTTTCCATGCACGCCGGCTGTGACGCCGCGGTCCCCCTACCGGCAACCGCGGCGTCCTGGCTGCCGCAGACGGTCCTGGTCGATGAAAAACCGGCCGCCGGCATCATCCGCGGCGATCAGGGCAATCTGTGGACACTGGTAAAAGAAGGGGTGCAGCGGGTCGTGCTGACCGGCCCCGTCGGCAGCCGGGATTCGATCCAGCTGCCCCTGCCGCTGCCACCGCGGGCGGTGAGCTTTGACCTTGACGGCTGGTCGGTGCGCGGGGTGGGCAAGGACGGCCGGGTCGAAAACGGCCTTCAGCTGGTGCGCGAGGGCCCGCCGACGGCGACCGCCGCGGCGGAAGCGGAGCGTTTCCTGCCGCCGTTTCTGCATGTTACCCGGGAGCTGCGGCTGGGGCTGAGCTGGCAGGTGCTGACCACGGTCGAACGCCTGACCGCGCCCGATTTTCCGGTGAGTCTGAGCCTGCCCCTGATCTCGGGGGAAGCGGTGGTGACCCCCGGAATCCCGGTTGAAAACGGAACCGCCCAGATCATTCTGCCCGCCGGCAGCCGACGCTTGGCGTTTTCAGCCGATCTGCCCGTCGCCGACGAGATTCGTCTCAAGGCCCCCGACGGGGTCCCCTGGTCGGAAACCTGGGTTCTGGACGCCGGGCCGGTGTGGGACTGTCGTCTTGCGGGGATCGCCGTCGTCCACCACCAGGATTCGGACGGGCAGTGGCGCCCCAAGTGGCGCCCGTGGCCGGGCGAAGAGGTGCTGATCAGTGTATCCCGACCGCAGCCGGTGGCGGGCCGCCAGGTGACCGTCGACGCCGTTCGGCTGGAGTGGACCCCGGGCAACCGTCTGGACCGATCCCAACTGGTGTTGCACGTCCGATCCAGCCGCGGCGGCCAGCATGCGCTGCAGTTGCCGCCTGCAGCCGAGCTGCAGCAGGTCAGCATCGACGGCCAGAGCCTGCCGCTGACCGCAGCTCACGGCAAGCTTATCGTACCCCTGCGGCCTGGAGCCCAGACGGTGACGGCGGCCTGGCACCAGGAGGGTGGCATGCGGCTTTTGCAGCGCAGTCCGGCGGTCGCCATCGGCGATGCGGCCGTCAATGCCGCCGTGACGATCCGCCTGCCGCAGAACCGCTGGCTGCTCTGGGCCGGTGGGCCGCGGCTGGGGCCCGCGGTCCTCTTCTGGAGCTACCTGGTCGTGGCGGTGCTGATGGCCATCGGTTTGGGGCGTTTCCGGCTGACCCCGCTAAAAACCCGCGACTGGATCCTGCTGATCCTTGGATTGACCCAGGTGCCCGTGCCGGTGGCGCTGACCGTTGTCGGCTGGCTGATGGCCCTCGGCCTCCGCCGGAAATTCCCGCCGCCGGATAACTGGGCGGTCTTCAACGGCCTGCAGCTGGGGGTGGCCGGATGGACCGTGCTGGCGCTTGGCGGTCTTTACCTGGCCATTCAAAACGGGCTTCTGGGGATCCCTGAAATGCAGGTCGGCGGCAATTTTTCAAGCTTGTTTGAACTCAACTGGTATCAGGACCGTATCGGCGCCCAGATGCCCGAGCCCTGGGTCCTGTCGCTGCCCCTATGGGTCTACCGCGTGTTGATGCTGGCGTGGTCGTTGTGGTTGGCGTTCGGTCTTCTGAAGTGGCTGCGCTGGGGATGGGATTGCTGGAACGCGGGCGGGTGGTGGCGCAAGCGGGTGCTTCGAAACCCCGCGACGCCGGCGGCAAATCCGGAATAGCGCGGCCGGTTGGGGCCCGGGTTTGGCAGCCGGGCCCCAACCGGGGCGAAGCGCGCTAGTCGAGCTTCTCGAAAAACTCCTTCTCCGCGCCGCATTTGGGGCAGACCCAATCGTCGGGGAGATCTTCGAAGGCGGTTCCCGGGGGGATATTGTTTTCATGGTCCCCCTCGGCGGGGTCGTAAACATACCCACAGGGGCATTCCCATCTACTCATTTTGCATTCTCCTCCTGGGTTAAGCGCCCAAACGCACCGCGCCACGTACATTTGTGGCAGAAGGTTTCCGTCTGAGCCTGGATTTCGGGGGCCACAGCGGAGGCCAGGGCCGGGTCAAAACAGATTTCTCCCCCGCGGCATTCGAATTCGTGGCATTCAAATTCATCGTCAGGGTCTTTAACGTAGAACCTGCAAGATCCACAGACGGGGCACTTGGCATCAGTCATGGGGTGCACTCCCGCGGCCGGAATCCCTGGACCCCGGCTGCTGGTTGACAGTTGCAGCTTCAATCCACCCGAAAAAACGCCTTTTTGGCGGCCTTGCACACCGGGCAGATCTCGGGGGGTTCGTTCTCACAGGTGAACCCGCATACCGAACAGACGTAATAGCATTCCACCGTTTCCGGCGTGTCCAGGCTGTCGAGGGCTTTCTGGTAGAGCGTTGCATGCACCTTCTCGACCTCATTGGCATAATTGAAGGTTCGCACCGCGGCCTTGTTGCCCTCGGCCTCGGCCTCGGCGATCATGTCGGGGTACATGCTCTTGAATTCGTGGGTTTCGCCGGCAATCGCCTCTTTCAGGTTTTCAGCCGTGGACTTGACGGCGCCCAGGGTCTTCAGGTGCGTGTGGGCATGCACGGTTTCGGCTTCGGCCGCAGCCCGGAAGAG
>JAWOJK010000045.1:0-5934 GCA_046481705.1 Desulfobacterales bacterium
TAACTCCCGGTGTGGTAACGCCGAGCGATATTGAAAGAGCGCTTGATTTCGGGCTGGAAGTACTAAAGTTTTTCCCTGCCGAAACATTGGGTGGCCTGAAAGCATTAAAGGCAATAAGTGCGCCATATGGCATGTGCAGTTTTATACCCACCGGTGGAATAAACGCCAAAAACGTTGCTGATTATCTGCAATTTGCCAAAGTCCTTGCATGTGGCGGCACATGGATAGCGACCAAAGAACTGATACAGGCAAAGAAGTTCGATGAACTGTGGGGCCAAGGCAAGGAGCGGCGACGGGGACGGGTTGCGGAGGAATTCGGCCGGCTTGAATGTGCCGCAGCGGTCGCTCTGGCAGCAGGTGTCCCGGCTGTCATCATCCGCGGCGGGCGCCGCGGGAAATTCCGCCGCTGCCGTTTGGGGCGCGTGGCACACGGGTGGGGCTGGATGGCAGCCGGGGTCGCCGGCAGCGGCGGCCGTGTCGCACGATGTGGCGCGGGTCTCCGGCAACGCGCAGCAGCACTGCGACGCCGCATCCGCGATCCCGGAGACAACGATCCCGGCGATGAGGACCACCGTGATCAACCGGCTGAATTTTTGGGGTAGCCTGTTCAATAAAGGTCCTTTTTCCAAAGAATCCTTGGTGCCACAGTATTGCCCGGCTGTCAATTTCAAAATCATCCCAATGGAAAGGGCTGACTTTAAAATGCAAACATCCGCTGCAAAATGGATACAACGTCGGATTGGGATTTTGGATCAATCGTTCCAAGCCTTTTGACAAGTCGTGACTTGTCGATCGTCCGAATCTGATCCAACACGATTTGGCCCTGTTTTTTTTTAAACATGCAAGAGACCCGGGTGGGATAATCTTTGGCTGCAGTTGTCATCGGCGCGATGATAACGGTTCGAATGTTTAGGTTCCTTTCATCGGGTGAGACTACCAGCATGGTCTGGTTTTGTGAGTTTCAGACCCGACAGCAGGATCGAGACTCACCAGATAAACGTCGAAGCGCTTGACTATTACTGCCATTCTTCTTCATCCCATGAATGTGAGATGTTCGTGGCATCGATAACCGATTCGTCATCGCCTTTTTGCCCCATCAGCGAAAAGGCCTCATCCCACCCCTCCCGAGGATTTTTTACAGGCCGAATGATGATTTGATTCTTTTCAACCGTTATTTCAACATCGTTCATAATCCCTGTTTGTTCGAGAATGGGTTTTGGAATGCGCACCCCCCGTGAATTTCCGATTTTAATTACTCGTGCTCTCATAACGCCGCCTCCTCGCAAGCATAAGTACATACATTGTGATTACATCGATTTTTTTTGTCAAGTCAAGGGAGGTGGATCAAGCTCAACGAATATTATCGGCTAATTGCGATGCGACACCGTGGGGCCCCATGATCGAATCCCATGGTGCGTCGGCTGTGGGATGCTTCTTTAACCGCTTGGTTGTTGTAATTGTTGTGGCAGTACCGCTAGAAAAACTCCTCCATGATCCCCAGGCAACTTGCCTGGTTTTGGAATTCCTCCCGGGAGAGCTGCGAAATGAGTTGACCGCCGCGCAGGACCAGGACCCGGTCCGCCAGGCGGCGCATCTGGCTCAGGCTGTGGGTCACGGCCAGAATGGCGTAGCGGGACTTGAGGGTCTGAAACAGGGCCTCGATCTTCCGGGTGGCCTTGAAATCCAGGGAAGCTGTGGGCTCGTCCAGCAGCAGGATGGCGGGGTCCAGGGCCAGCACCCGGGCCAGGCAGAGCCGCTGCTGCTGGCCGCCGGAAAGGGTCAGGGCGCTGTCGCGTAGGCGGTCCTTGACCTCGCCCCACAGCCAGACGTCCTCCAGGGCGCGCCGGACCCGCTGCTCCGCTTCCCGCTTGCCCATGCCCAGGGCGACGCGCAAGGGCAGGGTCAGATTCTTGCGAATGGAAAAAGGCAGGACATTGGGGTGCTGAAAGACCATGCCCACGCGCAGGCGCAGATCGGTCAGGGGAAAATTTTCAGCGTAGCAGTTCAGCCAGCTGTCCTGCAGCCGGACCCGCACCCGGCCTTGCGTCGCACACCCCGGGTATTCCTCGTTCAGTCGGTTTACGGCCCGCAGCAGGGTCGTTTTGCCGGATCCGGACGGCCCCACGACCATGACCAGTTCGCCGCGGCCGAGGCGCAGATTGATGCGCTCCAGAACGATCTTTTCGTCGAAGCGGACCGTCACATCGCGCATTTCCAGAATGGATTCCGGCAGAGTCATTGATTTTTCCAGCGCTGCTCCAGGGTTCGCTGAATCAGAAAGGCCAGGCAGAACAGTGCACCGGTGAGCATCAACAGGACCAGGGCCGTGCCGAAGGCCAGGTCCAGTTCCGCCGCGGAGCGGTGCTCCGCGGCAAGATAGAAGATCCGAAAGGGCAGCGCTTCGAATTTGTCCCACAGGCTGCGGGGCAGAAAGGCCTGGGCCACCACGCCGGTCAGCAGGATCACGGCCGTGTCCTCGGCGGCCCGGCCCATGGCCAGGATCACGCCGCTGAGCACCCCCCGGCCGGCGGAGGGCAGCAGGATGTGGCGCGTGTTCTGCCACGGGCTGAACCCCAGGCTTGGCCCCAGCAGGCGCAGCTGCTCCGGCAGCCCGGAGAGGGCGTTTTGGGTGGTGCGCACCAGATAGGGCAGGATCAGCAGCGCAATGCAGACCGCAGCCAGCAGCAGGCAGGTCTTGGCTTGGGGAAAGAAGGCATGCCGCAGGACCACGATCATGCTGAACCCGAAAAGTCCCATGACAATCGACGGGATGCCGGCCATCAGGTCCACGGCGAACCCGGCCACGCTTCGGAAGCGCTCGGTGGCGTAAACGGAGAGATAGATCCCGCCGGCAATGCCTACGGGAACGGCCATCAGGCAGGAAAGGACCACCAGAATCAGGGTCCCCGCCAGGGCCGACCAGAGCCCGTCAAAGACCGGTCGGGCCCCGGTCACGGCATCCCACCAGTGGGTTTGCCCAAAGAACAGCTCCAGCCCCAGGGTGTCTGCCCCGCGAAAGATCAGAAAGCCCATGACCGCCAGGACGGCCAGGCCCGTGCCCGCGGCGGCGCTCCAGCAGAAGGCGACCGTTGCCGTGTCCGCGAGTCTGCGTTTTTGTGCGGCGGTCATGGCGCAAAGGACCTGCCCAGCCTGCGCAAGGCCAGGTTGATGAGAATCATGATCAGAAACAGGATCACGCCGGAGGCAAACACCGAGTGGTAAAACGTGCTCTGGCTGTCCGTGGCCACGACCAGGGCGATGTGCGCGGTCAGGGTGCGAATGGCGTCCAACGGGGAGCCCGGGACCATGGGGGCGTTGCCGGCAAGCATCAGGGAAATCAGGGTGTCCCCCACGGCTCGCCCGAACCCCAGGATTACGGCGGCCAGCAAGCCGCGCCTGGAAAGCGGCAGCAGCACATGCCGGATGTAGGACGGCTTGGAAAAACCAAGCGCGGCGCAGGTGGCCCGCGCCGTGCGGTCCACCTCGCGCAGGGTGGCCTGAAAAACCAGCACGATGGTCGGCAAAATGAGCAAAGTCAGCGCAATTATGGCCGTCAGCAGTGAAAAGCCCGTGCCGCGGTCAAACCACTGCCGCATCAGCGGAACCAGCACAAAAACCGAGACAAACCCATAGATAACCGTGGGAATGCTGGTCATGTAGTGCACCAGGGCCAGACAGGGGCCCTTGATCCGGCCCGGCGCGAGGACCTGCGCGAAGCACGCGAGGCCCACGGCCAGCGGCGTGGCCGCGGCCAGGGCGCCCAAAGAGAGCAAAAGCGAGCCCAGGACCATGGGCAGGATGCCGAACTTTCCCTGAAACGGCAGCCACTGCCAGGACAGCACCGTCCCTATCCCACCGGCGGTGAACAGCGGCAGGACCAGGGTGACCAGGACCAGCAGAATGCAGAAAGCCGCCGCGGTGGAAACCATCGCGGCGGTGCACAGCAGGCGTCGAATCCAAATCTCGGAAAGCATGGAAATCAGGCGGGAGAAGCTACCGCACCGGAATGTAGCCGGCGGCGCTGATGATGCCCGCGCCTTCCGCGCTCAGGATATAGTCGATGAACGCCCGCGCCACGGGCTTGGGGTCGCCCTTGGTGTTCATGAACAAATGCCGAACCACGGGATAGCTGCCGTCAACGGCCGTCTCCTGGGAGGGGGTGACCCCGTCGACGGCCAGGGGCTTCACCGTGTCGTCGATATGGCCGATGCTCATGTAGCCGATGGCGTTGGCATCCTGCGAAACCGCCACCTTCATGGCGCCGTTGGACTGGATGATGTTCGCGCCGGCGACGATAGGTTCCTTTTTGAGCAGCTTGCCCCAAAAGACCTCGTGGGTGCCGCTGGCCTCCTCGCGGCCGTAGACATGAATGGCCGCGTCCGGACCGCCCGCCGCGCTCCAGCGGGTGATCCGCCCGGCAAAGATATCCCGGATCTGCTGGGCCGTGAGACCGGTCACGGGGTTGTCCGGGTGCACGATGGGCGCCACGCCGTCAATGGCGAAATCAAAGGACTGCAGGCCGAACTTGGCCACTTCCTCCTCGGACAGGGGGCGCCCGGTATTGCCGATATCCACCAGCCCCTCGCCGGCCTTCTGCACGCCGATGCCGGTCCCGCCGCCGGCCACGGTGATCCGGATCTTCGGATTGAAGGACATGATCCGCTTGGCCGCCTCGTTCATCACCGGGATATGGGCCGTGCCGCCGGCAATGTCCAGGGTGCCCTCGAGATTGGCGAAGCGGTCCAAATCTCCGGCCAGGGCAGGCGCGTTGCACAACAGCAAAGCCAGGGCGATCACCAACAAAGAGAATCCTTTTTTGCTCATCACGGTCTTTTCACCTCCATGTTTTCAGATTTGCGCCGGATAATCCTCACCGACCGGCTTTCCATTTGATTCTTCATTCTCTGGATCTGGCTATCCACAACGCTGAAGCCCGATGAAAACTGCCCCCTGATCGATTCAACCGGTCAGCTGAGATTCACCTTTCAAGGACAAAAATACGCCTTGACTACCAAAATTGCAGGTGGTCGGGGCTTCCAATCAAAACCGATCAAACGATTTGTGGATCCCACTGCCGCTTGCGGCTAATTGGCATTCACTATTAAAATAAAAAACAAACAATATCCAATCGATATTGGTTATGTGAAATTGAAGGAAACATAGAAATTTTGGATGGACTTCAAAGGCGGGGTCGAACCATAGGACACAGAGAGGTCATAGCGGAGTCGTAGAGGGGGCCACATCCCAATCAGCAATCATTCGTTTCGTGATCCGATTCACTTGGCCCTTGGGGCGGTGGTTGCGGGAGGCTTCCCGGTAGATGCCCGGAGGTAACGGATGGGGATGTCCGCTGGCATCAAAAATTTTACCGACAGGCCTCACGCCTTTTGGGTTAAGTTTATAAGTTAAGGGCGTCCCCACTTCCCCTTCATCATCATTTGGTTTTTTTCTTTGCAATATCCTCCACCACCTGGCGGACATCAGCCAGGCATCAGCGGCCTTTCGGGTTTTTCTGAGCGCAATCGCATCCACCGGCTTTCTTTTCGACCGTAATTCTTTCGAGAATCGTGGAGCGGCCATTTTCGACGTAATCCTGCTCGATCTGTTTTTTCGTATACCGGAAACAGTAGCACACCAACTCATGGTCTTTGAAGTCGTTTCTTTTGGGGCCGAGCGGGCTAAGCTTCGTCATGCTTTTCCTCGATGGTCCGACGAGCAATTCATGGCCTATGCAGGCAGGGTTTTGAATCAATGCCGCCACGCGACCGCCGGCTGGACCGGGCTCGGCGGTCTATTTACGGTCTGGCGCCCACGGTCGGGTGCTTGTCAGGGTCCAAAACGCCGGCTTGGAAAGGCCCTGGGCGCCCCGGAGCCGCGTCAGTCCGCCAGGATGATCGACGCGTCCACCGCCAGGGGGCGGCCGTTCACGCAGAT
>JAWOJK010000076.1:0-21966 GCA_046481705.1 Desulfobacterales bacterium
CGCACCCGAAGGCCCGCGGCAAGCCTGCCCGGGCGTTCGCAGGCGGGCGCTTTTGCCTGGATGTCACCTTCAGGGGCTGAAACTTCCAGCCGACGGCCAACGCCGGCCGGCCGGACCACGGCCAGACGCGCACCAGAGCGCCAGCACTCCCGAAACCCCCGATAGTTAAGGAAGCGCACGGCGGACCTTGCGGCCGGGCAGAGGGCAAGATCCCCCTGCCCGGCCGTCGCTTTTGCCGCCAGCGGTGGGATCGGTCATGCCCGCCAAGCCGCTGCGGTTGAGGATTTGACCGTGCCCTCCGGCCTTGCTTGGCTGCAAGCCCAACGAGGGTCTGGGCGAAAAAAATCCCGAAGGTCAATTTTTTCCTGAAATGCGCTTGTTTTTTTTTAAAATTATGGTATTGATTATCCGAAAATAAAGGCTCGGGTTTTCACTGAGCCGGTTTCTTACTGAAGGTGAAAAAAACCATTTGCCAAAGTGGCGACCTGCAGTCTGAAACTTAGAGAATTTTTTTAACAAGGAGGGAGTCACCATGGCAGAAGGCGTAGTAAAGTGGTTTAACGACAGTAAAGGGTTTGGTTTCATCGAGCAGGAAAACGGTCCGGACGTATTTGTTCATCATTCCGCAATCAACTCAAGCGGTTTCAGGTCTCTGAATGAAGGTGACCGGGTGACGTTCGAGATCGAGCAGGGTCAGAAGGGCCCCGCTGCAGTCAATGTCACGGTGATCTGACCGTCCATTTCACAGCCTAAAAAGGGCATTGCCGGCCAGCACGGGGCAATGCCCTTTTTGTTCCCGAAAAATGGAATGGTAGGCCGCAGCGACTTCGAGATGCAGCGCAACCCAGAAATTGGAATTTTGCGGAACCGTCATTTTTGGCGAAGGGCCTGCTCATAGGCCGTGTCCGGCGGCAGTTGCGCGCCCGCAGCGGCCCGGGTGGCCAACTGGTCGCACCTTTCGTTGCCGGTGTTGCCGGCGTGGCCTTTGACCCAGACGAACCGAACGGCGTGTTTCTGACAGAGCCCCAGGAGCTTTTCCCACAGATCCGGGTTGAGGGCCGGCTCACCGTTGCTTTTTCGCCAGCCCTTGCGCTGCCAGGATTTGGCCCACCCCCTGGTAATGCCGTTGACGACATAGGCCGAATCGCTGTAGAGCGTCACCGTGGCGGGTGTCGTGAGGGCATCGAGCCCCTTGATGCAGGCCAGCAGTTCCATGCGGTTGTTGGTGGTTTTTCTGAACCCCCCCGAAAGCTCGGTGCGCCGCCCCCCTTCCAGAATCACCACGCCGTATCCGCCGGGCCCCGGGTTGTTCAGGGCACTGCCGTCGGTATAGATGATCACCCCGCCTGTCGGCGCCGGGCTTGCCGCCCCCTCCCCGGCTGAAGGCCTCGGCTTGATCCGGGCCGCGCGCGGCTGCCCGAGGAAGGCCTCGGCCTCAGGCCGTGTGGCGAACCCGCGAAAAACGGCCCCCGGAAAGTGGTCAACCTGCACCTGGGCCCCATTGGGGCCGTACCACTCCAGGTAGATACCCGGCTTGTGGCCCTTGGCGACCGCATAGAATTTCTTCTTTTCAGACACCGGACAGCTCCTTGTGGCTTGGGCAGCGGACCGTGAAGTCGGCCGGATGGGGCTTTTCTGCAAACAACCGGCTATTCGCGCGCTTTCGAAAGCGAAATAGGATAAGGGTCCGCCATGACCGAGCACGCCGCCTCCTCCCCGAGCACCCCGACCTTTATCCCCACCACCCCCGGGGAGGTCCGGCAGATGGGCTGGTCGCAGTTGGACGTGATCCTGGTGACCGGGGACGCCTATCTCGATTCAGCCTACATCGGGGTGGCTGTCATCGGCAGGGTGCTGCTGGCTGCCGGCTACCGGGTCGGGATCATCGCCCAGCCGGACATCCACAGCGAGCGTGACATCGGCCGGCTGGGGCAACCGGCCCTTTTCTGGGGCGTTACCGGCGGCTGCGTCGATTCCCTGGTCGCCAACTACACCGCCGCCGGCAAGCGGCGCAAAAGCGACGACCTCACCCCCGGCGGGGTCAACAAGCAGCGCCCCGACCGGGCGCTGATCGCCTACAGCAACCTCATCCGGCGGTTTTTCAAAGCGACCCGCCCGATTGTGCTGGGCGGCATCGAGGCCAGCCTGCGGCGCATCTCGCACTATGACGGGTGGTCGAATGCCGTGCGGCGCGCCGTTCTCTTCGACGCCAAGGCCGACCTGCTGGTATACGGCATGGCCGAGCGGACCGTCCTCGAACTGGCCGCCGCACTGGCCCGGGGGGCCGACATCAGCACAGTCCGCGGCATCTGTTACATCAGCCGCGAGCCGCCCGCGGCGGTGGCCGATTTTCCAGGGCCGGACATCGAGCTGCCGCCCCACGAGCGGGTGGCCCGTGACGATGACCAGCTGACCGCGATGTTCCGAACCTTTTACGAAAACGCCGACCCCTTCACGGCCCGCCGGCTCTACCAGCGCCAGGACACCCGCTACATCGTCCAGAACCCGCCCCAGCCGCCCCCGTCCCCGGAAGCCCTCGACCGGATCTACGAACTGCCGTATGCCCGCGCGGTCCACCCGTTTTATGAAAAAGACGGTCCGGTCAAAGCCCTCGAGACCATCCGCTTTTCGCTCACCTCCCACCGCGGCTGCTACGGCGAATGCCGTTTCTGCGCGATTGCGGTGCACCAGGGGCGGCATGTCATCTCGCGCAGCGAGGACTCCCTGCTGCGCGAGGCGGCCGGGTTTACGCAACACCCGGCGTTCAAGGGGATCATCGCGGACGTGGGCGGCCCGACGGCCAACATGTACGGCTTCGAGTGCCGCCGTAAAACAGACCAGGGAGCCTGCCGGGGCAAGGGCTGCCTCTTTCCCGAGCCCTGCAGCCACCTTGCGGTCCACCACGGACGCCAAATCCGGCTGCTGGAGGCGCTGCGCCGGCTGCCCGGGGTACGCAAAGTCTTCGTCGGCTCCGGGATCCGCTACGATCTGATCCTCAAAGACCGCGACGCCGGCGCCCGCTATCTGGAGACGATCCTGCGCCACCACGTCTCCGGACAGCTGAAAATCGCGCCCGAGCACGTGGTCGACCCGCTGCTGCGCCTGATGGGCAAACCCGGGCGCACGGATCTGGAGGACTTCATCCGGCTGTTTCAAACCCTCCGGCAGAAGCACCGCCTCAAGGCCTTTTTAACCTACTATCTGATGGCCGCCCACCCCGGCTGCACCCTGGCGGACATGCAGCAGCTGCGCACCTTCGCTGTCCGCAAGCTGCACCTGCTGCCCGAGCAGGTCCAGATTTTCACCCCCACCCCGGCCACCTGGTCCACGCTGATGTACCGTACGGGAAAAGACCCTTTCAGCGGGCAGCCGATCTTCGTTGAAAAAAATGCGGACAACAAACAGAAGCAGAAGGCCGTTATGAGGCGCAAGACTCGCGGCTGAAACGGACCTGGACCGGAAGTCAGAGGGTGATGTGCCGGCCGCTGGACGGGTGCCACCAGGTGCTGCCGTGATGCGCCGTTCCCAGACCCGGTTCTCTGCTTGGGCCCTCGACCGCCGCTACAAAAGCGGCATCAGATGCATGTCGGCCAGAATCCGCCGGACCCGCTCCTGGACGTAGCCATTGGGCCGAAGCGGCGACAAACGGTGCGGGTTGGGCAGCACGGCCACCAGGAGAGCCGCCTGGCGCGGGTTCAGGCGGGTCGAGGATATTTTGAAATAGCGTTGGGAAGCCGCCTCGGCCCCCATCACACCCGTTCCCCAGTCAACGGTGTTCAGGTACATTTCCAGGATCCTGCGCTTGCCCCAAAAAAGCTCGATCAAAGCGGTGTAATAGGCCTCGAGGGCTTTTCGCAGGACGCTGCGCACCGGCAGCAGGTAGACCGTTCGGGCGGTCTGCATGGAAATGGTGCTGGCCCCCCGGACGCGCTGCTCGAAGAAGATGTCTTGGGCCGCTTTACGGATTTCAATCAGATCAAACCCGTGGTGCTTTGGAAAACGCTGATCTTCGGCGGCCAGCACGGCCCTGCGCAGGTGCGGGGATATTTTTTCAATCGGCTGCCAAACAAAGGCGGGCGGACGGTAAGGTTTGGCCTTGATGCGCTGCCGGGTGTATTCCCACAAGACGCTCACGGTGACCGGCGGGTTTACGAAGCGCAAGGCCGCCACCTGGAGGATCGTCACCAACAGAAAAACCCCCACCAGCCAGATCAGCGGGCGGGTCAGCCTGCGCAGACGCGGGGGGATCTTTGCTCGACGGGGCGCTGCTGCCATCCCTGGCTCCTTGGATTTCAGGGCTTCGCCGATGATCGCCTTCGGTGTGCAGCCGGCAGCTGGAGCGCCCGGGTCCAGCCCGTTGAAAACGATCGGGTTCACAGCCCCTTATCATGATTCCCGGCATCTGACAAAATCATCCTCTGCAGCGGCTGCCGCCGCCTGCGGCCAGAGGGGCCCGACAGCCCGCGCAGGTGCGCGAATTTATGCGTCGCCGCGATCCTTATAGCGTAATTTTCCAGCAGCGGTGGATGGTTTTGCGTTTGCTGCGGTAGTCTTCGGGAATGGTGGCCGCGGTGATTTCCGTCACGTCGGCCACTGGCAGCTGGTCCATACAGGGGATAAAATTCTGGTGGTTGGTGGAGAACCAGATGGTGGCGCCGGGGCGCATCACCGCCACAACGGCGGCCAGCAGCAGCGGGTGATCCCGCAGAATGTCGAAATCGTCCTGGCGCTCGCGGGTGGTGGAATACGACGGGGGGTCGACCACCGCAAGATCGAAGGTCCGATGCCGGCGTTGGGCCATTTTCAGAAAATCAAGCGCGTGGGCCTGCACCAGGCTGTTGCCCGCTGCGGGGATGGCGTTGAGCGCCATGTTTTCCCGGGTCCATTGGATGGCGCTTTCGGCCCGGTCCACCGAGACCGTGGAGCGCGCGCCGCCTCTGGCCGCATAACAGGAAAAGGTGCCGGTGTAGCAGTAGAGATTGAGAAAATCCTTGCCCGCCGCCACGCCCCTGACCATCTGGCGGGTATCGCGGTGGTCGGCAAAAAGACCGGTATCGATGTAATCGAAAGGATTCACATAAAAGCGAAAGTCCCGTTCGGACACGATGATCTTCTGATTGGTGAAATCCAGGCGCTGGTAGCGCTTTCCCCCCTGAAAGCCCGCGCGCCTTTCCTTGAGGTGCAATTTATCACGGGGAACCCCCAGCGCCTCGGCGACCGCGGCGCCCATCAGCGGCAGCCATTCGGGAGTGGACTGGGTGCGGGTGTACTCCCCGATCACCAGATGCCCGGCATACCAGTCGACCACGGCCCGTATTTCAGGGATATCCCAGTCGTAAAGCCTGAAGACCTCGATGTTCTGCCGCGCAAACCGCTTGCGCATGTGGCGGTAGCGCCTCGTCACCTTGTTGGCCAGCATCGCGGCCTGGTTTCGATTTTGGGCCGTCACCTTGGGATCCGCCGGTTGCCACTGAGCCTCAGCCATCGTCCCGCTCCTCACCCTTCTGTCCCTTTTCGCGCTGACATCGCCACCGCCGCGCTCGCCTACCCACCGTTGGCTGCCGTCAACCGCGCGTGGCTTTGCCGCAGTTTTGCGATAATCTCGATCCGCTGCGGGCAAGCCTCTTCGCACTGGCCGCACGCGACGCAGTTGGAGGCCATCTCGGCGGCGTTGCTCACCTGGGTGTACATGATGCAGGCCCAGGCGTGGCTGCCAAAAATGAAACCGTCGTTGTAGAGGGCAAAAATACGCGGGATGTTGACCCCTTGCGGGCAGGGCAGGCAGTAGCCGCACGCCGTGCAGGGAACCTGGATGCGCTCGCGGTAGCGGTCGCGCACCCGGCCGATCAGCTCCCGTTCCGCGGGCAAGAGCGAGCCGGGCAGCCCCTCGTGAGCGATGCGGCAGTTTTCCTCCACCTGATCGCGGGAGTTCATGCCGCTGAGTACCACACCGATCTCGGGTCGATCCCAGATCCAGCGCAGGGCCCACTCGGCCGGGGTGCGCTTCACCGGGCTGGTGTCCCAGAGGGCGCGGATATCCTCCGGCGCCTTGGCCGCCAGGGCGCCGCCCCGCAAGGGCTCCATCACGACAATCCCCAGCCCTCTGCCGGCGGCGTAGTCCAGCCCGCGGGTGCCGGCCTGGGTTTCCTCGTCCATGTAGTTGTACTGGATCTGGCAGAAATGCCAGTCGTAGGCGTCCACGATTTGCTTGAAGACATCCAGCTCGTCGTGGAAGGAAAAGCCCGCGTAGCGGATGCGCCCGTCTTTGAGCGCCCGCTCCAGGAATTCCAGCACGCCCAGCCCCACCAGCTTATGCCACCAGTCGGCTTTGAGGGAATGGACCAGGTAGCAGTCGATGCGGTCGGTCCGCAGCCGCTGGAGCTGTTCGTCGAGAAATTTATCGAAATCCGCCGTCTTCTCCACCCGCCAGGAGGGCAGCTTGGTGGCCAGAATCACCTGTTGCCGCCAGGCGCCCTGAAGCGCCCTGCCGACAAACGGCTCGCTGCCACCCTGGTGATAGGGGTAGGCGGTGTCGACATAATTGACGCCCCGCTCGATGGCCCCATGCAGAAGCCGCGCAGCGTGCGCCTCATCGATGCGGCCGTCGTCCCCGCCGATCACCGGCAGGCGCATGCAGCCGAAGCCCAGCGCCGAGACCCGGCAGCCGGTTCGACCCAACCGTCGGTATTGCATGCCACAAACCTCCTTATTCATCCTTCCGGGCACCCGCTTCAAAGCCGGGACCCTCCGCCGGGGGCTGGGCGATTTTTCCGGTCCCCGCCGCCAGCCGCACGCGCGCCCCGTCGGTCTTGAAGCCGTGGGTCTTGAAAATCTTCTGGGCTTCTGGGGAACCGACGCACATCCCCGTTTTCGAGAGGATCTCCAGGGTGGCCTCGTGCAGGTTCTGGAAATCACCGGCGCCAAGCGTTCCGACGGATAATTCAGGTGCGGCGCATGCAGCGGGGCGCATCGGCCGGCTACCCCTTGATCTCGCCAACCGCGGCTTCCACCGCGGCGATAATTTCCCCCGAACGCAGCACGGCCACGATGGCCGCGATGTCGCGGTATAGTTCGCGGTCGGCCGCCAGGTAGGGCACATGCCGGCGGATGACGGCATAGGCCGCGCGAGTGCCCAGACCGGAGCTCAGCGGCTGGTTTTCGGTCAGCAGATCGTAGGCCTGGGCGGCGCAGAGCAGCTCGATGGCCACGACGTGCTCCACGTTGTCGAGGATCTCGCGGGTCTGGCGGATGGCGATGCTGCCCATGCTGACGTGGTCCTCCTTGTTGGCGGAGGTGGGGATCGAGTCCACGCAGGCGGGGTGCGCCAGGACCTTGTTTTCGGACACCAGGGCGGCGGCGGCGTACTGGCCGATCATGTAGCCCGAGTTGAGGCCGCCGTTTTTGACCAGGAAGGCCGGCAGTTCACTGAGCTGCGGGTTGACCATGCGCTCGATGCGGCGCTCGGAGACGCTGCCCAGCTCCGCCAGCCCCATGGACAGGTAGTCGGCCGCCATGGCGATCGGCTGGCCGTGAAAGTTCCCGCCCAGGCGCACCTCCTCGGTATCGGCGAAGATCAACGGGTTGGTGGTGGTGGCGTTGAGTTCGATCCCGATCACCCGCCGCGCGTGGGCCACGGCGTCCTTGCTGGCACCGTGGATCTGGGGGGCGCAGCGCAGGGTGTAGGCGTCCTGGACCCGGGCGCAGCCTTCATGCGAGGCCACGATGGCACTTTCGGCGGTGAGACGCAGGATGTTGTCCGCGGTGGCGATCTGGCCGGGGTGCGGCCGCACCTGCTGAATGCGGGGGTCGAACTCGGAGTAGCTGCCCATCAAGACCTCCAGGGTCATGGCGCAGGCGATGTCGGCGGTCTTGGAGAGCCGCACGGCGTCGCTGACCACCAGGGCGCCGATGGCGGTCATCACCTGGGTGCCGTTGATCAGCGCCAGCCCCTCGCCGGCTTCCAGCTGCCGCGGCGGCAGGCCCGCGATCCGCAGGGCTTCCGCCCCCGGGATGCGCCGGCCGCGGTAAAAGGCCTCGCCGCGGCCGATCAGGACCAGACCCAGATGGGCGGTGGGGGCCAGGTCGCCGCTGGCCCCAACGGACCCTTTTGCAGGCACCAGCGGCGAGATCCCCAGGTTGAGAAAGGCCAGCAGGTAGCGCAGGGTTTGCATGCGGCAGCCCGAGTAGCCCAGCGCCAGGTCGTGCACCCGGAGCGCCATGATGGCCCGCACGACCTCCTCGGGCAGCGGGGTGCCGATCCCGGCGGCGTGGCTCATCAGGATGTTTTCCTGCAGCTTGCGGGTGTCGCCCGCGGATATGGTCACGTTGCAAAGGGCCCCGAAGCCCGTGGTGATGCCGTAAATCACGCGCTTTTGCGCGACCCAGCGGGCGATCAGCTCGCCGGTGCGCTCCACCCGCCGGACCCCCGCGTCTGAAAAGGCCGCCGGCACCCGGTGGCGCGCGACCGCCACCAGGTCCTCGATGCTCAGCTCCGGTCCGTCCAGATACACCGCCTGCATGGCCCCATCCCCCTGTGTTGCGTACTAGACCAGCTTGGCCGCGACCGCTTTTTCCAGCTGCGCCAGCGCGCCGTTTACCTGTTCCAGACAGCGCGCCGCGTTGCGGCCACAGGTTTCGACAAATGCCCCGTCACGGATGGCCATCAGGTTGATGCGCACATTGCAGGCCGCGGCCTGCGCGCCGGCGCGGCAGAGGTGCAGGGCTGTGCCGGCATCACTGATGCAATTGGGGTTGCCGTCCGCCACCACCGTCTCGAGCAGCCCCACCAGCCGGGCCGCGGCCTCCAAGGTTTCCAGGGGCACCTCGGCCGCATGGCGCAGGGCCGCCTGCAGCGCCGCGCTGCGGGCCGCCGTCTGGGCCTCGTCGGCCTTGGGCAGCTTGAAGGCTGCGGCCACCTGGTTGTAAGCCGCGGTATCGGCGTCCAGCAGCGCAAGGAAACGCGCCGCCAGTGAATCGGCGGCTACGATCACGGCCGCCAGGCGGACGCGCGCCTCCGGAGCGCCCGCTTTGGCCACCGTCAGCCGCGCCACCATGGCGACCAGCGCGGCGGCCATGGCGCCGGCATAGGCCGCCACGCTGCCGCCGCCCGGGGCGGGGGCGTCGCCGGCGAGGTCCTGCACAAATTCGGTCAAGGAGCGTTGCGCAAATTTCATGGCTGTTCCCTTCCGGCGGCCAGTTCGCCGCGCTTGTAGACCGCCGTCACCGGCGAAACCCCCGCATGGTAGGCCAGGATCGCCGGGCTTTCGCCGTCGAGCAGCAGAAAATCGGCCTGTTTGCCGGGGTCCAGACTGCCCACGCGCTCAGCCATGCCCAGCGCGTAGGCGGCGTTCAGGGTAATCCCCGTCAGCGCCTCCAGCGGCGAGAGGCCCATCTGCATCACCGCCAGGCCGAAGACAAAGGGCATCGACTCGGTGTAGCTCGAGCCCGGGTTGCAGTCGCTGGCAAGCGCCACAGGGACACCGCCTTGAATCATCCGGCGGGCGCGCGCGTATGGTTTCCGCAGGCTGTAGGCCGTGGCCGGCAGCAGGCTGGCGACGACGCCGGACTGCCCCATGCGGGCGATATTCTCATCGCTTGCGGCCAGCAGATGATCGGCCGAAACGGCCTTCAGCTCGGCGGCCAGAGCGGCCCCGCCGAGGTCGTGGACCTCGTCGGCATGCAGCTTGAGCTGCAGGCCGGCGCTGCGGGCGGCCTGCAGGATGCGGCGGGTCTGGGCGATGGAAAAAACGCCCTGCTCGCAGAAAACGTCGCAAAAGCGGGCGATGCCCTGCTCCCGCACCGCCGGGATCATCTCATTGACGATCAACGCGACAAACCCGTCCGCGTCGTCGCGAAACTCCTCGGGCACGGCGTGGGCGCCGAGAAAGGTCGGCACCACGTCCACCGGCAGCTCGCGGCCGACGCGCGCGATAACCCGCAGCATGCGCAGCTCGCTTGCGGTGTCCAGGCCGTAGCCGCTCTTGATCTCGACGGTGGTCGTGCCCAGACCGAGGGCCGTCAGCACCCGCCGGCGGGTGGCCGCCAGCAGGTCCGCCTCGGCGGCGGCGCGCACGTCGCGCACCGAGGAGAGGATGCCGCCGCCCTGGGCCAGAATCTCGAGATAGGAAGTGCCCGCCAGGCGCAGGCCGAATTCGGCCTCCCGCCGCCCTAAAAAACACATGTGGGTGTGGGGGTCCACGAACCCGGGCACCAGGCAGGCGCCCTGGCAGTCGATCTCCTGGTGGATTTTGGCCCCGGCGCGAACGATTTCCCCAAGCACGCCGGCGGCGGGGCCGAGCTGTTCAACCCGACCGTTTCGAACCAGCAGCGCACCGTTTTCATAAACCTGGACCCGGCCCTGGGTCGCGCCCCCATGCGGGGCCCCGGAATCCCGCGGGGTGAAAATCCGGGCATTGCGAAACAGCTTGATGGTCATCCGCCGTCTCCGATCATCTCCAGCAGACGCAGCTCGAGGACCTGGGCCGGGTCGAAGCCGGCGACCTGCAGGTAGTATGCGGCGCTGCCGAGCAGGGCCGCAGCCGGCACCATGCCATAGACCTCGGTTTCGGCCACCGCCACCCCCCAGCGCCGGGCCTCCATGCGCACGGTTTCCAGAACGCGGTAGAGTGGATTGCGCTCATGGTCCACCAGGTTGAGGCTCACCTGCACCAGCCCGCGGTCCGCCAGGGCCAGGCCGATCCCCTTGACGTGGCAAAAGCCACCCGAGGAGGCCCGCACGGCCGCGGCGATCTGTTTGGCCACCTGGACATCCGTGGTCTTCAGGTTGACGTTGAAGGCCACCAGAAACTTGCGGGCGCCGATCACCGTCGCCCCGGCGGTGGCGTGCAGCTCGGGGCCACCGATATCGGGGCGGCGCTCCGGCGTTTTGACCTCATCGCGCAGGGCCTCATACTGCCCTTTGCGAATCACTTCAAGCTTTTTGCGTTCGGGCCTGAGGGCGGCCTCTTCGTAGAAATAGACCGGGATCCCGGTCTCGTCGTGCAAGCGCTGCCCGAAGGCATGCGCCAGAGCCACGCACGCCGCCATGTCGATGTTCTTCAGGGGCGTAAAGGGGATCACGTCGATGGCGCCGATCCGCGGGTGGGCGCCGCGGTGGGTGGCCATGTCGATGTGGCCGACGGCCACCCGGGCGGACGCCAGCAGGGCGTCCTGCAGCGGCCCGGGTCGGCCCACCAGGCTGACCACCAGGCGGTTGTGGTTTTCGTCGGCGCGGTAGTCCAGAACAAAGCAGCCCGCGGCCGCCTTAAGGGGCGCGACGATGGCCGCGATCACCTCGGGCCGCCGGCCCTCGCTGAAGTTGGGAACACACTCGATCAGCTGGGTTGCCATGGCGTTGACCTCCTGCTGTTTCCTGGGGGGTGGCATCATTTTTCATTTCCCCCCGGCGCTGTTGGGGGGAAAGCCCGCAGTCAGATGGGGCTGCGATCCGTCACGCTTCTCCGGCGAAGAGGGGTTCCACCACGGCGGCCACCAGGGCCTCATCGGCCAGGTAGGGAACCGTGATCTGGTCGCCGCCGGCGTTTTCCCGGTTGTAGCCCACGGCCGCGGCCATGGCGTTGGGGTTGCGGGCCCAGCTGCGCCGGGCGACGCCGCCCATGACATCCCAGGTCACGGCCGTGCGGATGACCGCGTCCACCCGCGGGCTGCCGTCCAGCACCAGCCCGAAGCCGCCGTTGACGGCCTTGCCGATGCCGGTGCCCCCGCCGTTGTGGAGCGCCACCAGCGACATGCCGCGGGCCGCGTTGCCGGCGAAGCAGTGGGTGGCCATGTCGGCGGTGACGTTGCTGCCGTCACGGATGTTGGCGGTTTCCCGAAAGGGCGAATCCGTGCCGCCGGGGTCGTGGTGGTCGCGGCCCAGCATGATGGGGCCGACCGCGCCGTCGCGCACCATGCGGTTGAAGGCCAGCGCGATCCGCACCCGGCCCCGGGCGTCCTGGTAGAGAATTCGGGCCTGGCTGCCCACCACCAGCCGGTTTTTCTCCGCATCCCGGATCCAGATGTAGTTGTCACGGTCTTCGGGGCGGCGCCCGGGGTCGATGCAGGCCATGGCGGCCTGATCGGTTTTGGTCAGGTCCGCGGGCCGGCCGCTGAGGCAGACCCAGCGGAACGGCCCGTAGCCGTAGTCGAAGATCGGGCCCATGATGTCTTCGAAATAGGACGGGAAGACAAAGCCGTCCTTGGCGTCGCGGCCGTTGCGGGCCACTTCGGTCACCCCGGCGTCGAAGACCGCCTTGAGAAAGGCGTTGCCGTAGTCGAAGAAGTAGACGCCGCGGCCCACCAGGGTCCGGATGAGCTCGAAATGCCGCCGCAGGCTGCTGTCCACCAGCTGCCGGAAGCGCGGCCGGTCCGTGGCGAGCAGCCGGGTGCGCTCGGTGAAGGTCACGCCCTGGGGGCAGTAGCCGCCGTCGTAGGCCACGTGACATGAGGTCTGGTCGGAGAGCAGGTCGATCCGGATGTGGTTGGCGACCGCGTGTGCGAGCAGGTCCACGACGTTGCCGCTGTATGCGATCGATAGCGGTTTTTTAGCGGCCAGGGCCCGGGCGGCTTCGCCGAAAACGTGGTCCAGGTCGGCCGAAACCGCGTCGACCCAGCCCTGCTCGCGGCGCGTGCGGATGCGCGAGTCGTCGACCTCGGCGATCACCGAAACCGCCCCGGCGATGCTGGCGGCCTTGGGCTGCGCCCCGCTCATGCCGCCCAGCCCGGAGGAGACGAACAGAAGCCCGCCAAGGTCCCGGTCGGGGCCGATCCCGCACATCCTGCGCGCGGCCCCCAAAAGCGTGGTGTAGGTGCCGTGCACAATGCCCTGGGGGCCGATGTACATCCAGCCGCCGGCGGTCATCTGGCCGTAGGAGGAGACCCCCATCTGGACGGCGACCTCCCAGTCCGCGGGATTGTCGTAGAGCCCCACCATCAGGCCGTTGGTGATGATCACGCGCGGGGCGTCGGGACCCGACCGGAACAGCCCCAGCGGGTGGCCGGAGTGCATCACCAGGGTCTGGTCGTCGGTCAGCTGCTCGAGGTATTTTTTGATCAGGCGATACTGCATCCAGTTCTGGCAGACGCTGCCGGTTTCCCCGTAAGTCACCAGTTCGTAAGGGTAGAGGGCCACCTCGAAATCGAGGTTGTTGTCGATCATCAGCTGAAAGGCCCTGCCGGCAAGGCACTTGCCCGTGTACGCGTCAATCGGCCGGGCGGCGATCGGCCCGGGGGGCCGGAAGCGGTAGCCGTAAATGCGCCCCCGCGCTGTGAGCTCCGCCAGAAACTCGGGGGCCAGGGCGGCGTGATGGGCCGCGGGAATGTAACGCAGCGCATTTTTCAGCGCCGTGACGGTCTGAGCCCGGGTCAGACGAAAGCCGCGGTCCGGCGCGCGGCGCAGGCCGCGGAGGAATTCGGGCATCTCCGGCAGGTCGTCATCCAGCCTGGTTTGCATGGCGGCGGCGATGTCGTGATTGGAAAGCATGGCGTCACCTTGGGCGGCTTGAACGCGGGCTTTGGGAAAGGGTCGGCAGCGGCGGCCGCAGGGGGCCTGATGGGTGTATATTCAGGTGGGTCACGGCGGTTTGTCAAGAACTATGTGGGGCCTCGAAGGCGGCTGTCCCGGAGGGTGCCGGTAAAAAAACCGGACCGAACGAACACCCGGGCATCGAAATCGTTTCCCATTTTTTGAAAAATTTGAAACACTGCTCCTAATCTGCAAACCGTTCGGCCCCAGCCGAATCTCCCCCCACCCCAGCTGCAAAAGGAAAACGGCATGACCCACCAGGACGAAACCGGACGTCACGTCACCGATACCATCGAAAAGCGCGTGGGGGTCGGCCCGGACGACAGCGTGTCCGGCTGGCAGCAGTTTCTCGCCCGGATTCTGCACACCATGGCGCCCTATCTGCAGGCCGGGCGCCTGGTCACCTTTCAGGACCTGCTGCCGATCGAGAAGGCCTTCTTCCGGTCGCTGCACGCCGGCATCCGCGTGCCGCCGCGGGCGGCGGCCCTCTATATCGCCCCCAGCGTGCGCCACCAGATGATGTACACCAATCAGCAGCCGCGCCCGGCCCACCTGCCGGCCTTCGACCTGGAAGCCCAGCAGGATGCGGGGGTACTGCTGGCCTCGGGTGCGAACGACCACCGGGTCATCGTCAATGCCCTTTTCGCGCACCCGCCCTGCACCCCGGCCATCGATGTCTACGAAAGCGGCCAGCTGATCGCCGGCTACACCTACTACACCATCGAGGAGTGCATGGCCGCCATCGGCCCGCTGCTCCAGGTCTACCTGGCCCCGCCGGGCGGCTGATTTAGACCCGCAACACCCCGGCAAAAGTCTGCCGGCCGCAATAAAAAGGCGCCGAAGCCCACATGGCTCGGCGCCTTTCTATTTTTTATCACAACCACGGTCCAGCGCCGCCTCGAATGCCGGCAGACTGCCTCCGGAAAACGTCGAATTCAAATCCCGGGGGGGCTTCCTCGCCGTAGTTTTTGGATCAAACCAATTTTTTATATCTAGCTAACACTGCACTAACAAACCGGGCCTAAAAGGGCCCATGACATTTGAAAAGTGACAGGTGGCGATTATGACGGAGGATATCCGATGTCCGAAATGCGGATCGGATGCAACCTACCGCTATGGCAGTACGCCAAACGGCAAGCGTCGATTCCTGTGCCTGGTCTGCGGCCGCCAGTTCGTGTGGCCTTCGGCCAAGGCCGAAGCGGCCGAAAGGCCCAGCTGCCCGAAATGCGGAGCCCCCATGCACGTTTACATGCGTCACGCCCCGGTCATCCGCTATCGCTGCCGCAATTATCCGAAATGCAGAACTTTTGTCAAAATGGATAAGAGCAAAAAGGAGTAAAAATGGATACGGCGAACACCCTTCATCATGTTCCCGGCCGGCTGCGCGTCAAAATTCCCTCATTAAAGTCCAACCCACTAAAATCCCAACAAATCAGTGATCTGTTGGACATCTACGGGGTGCACGCGGTGCGCGTCAACCCCATGACCGGCAGCACGATCGTCAACTACGATCCGGAACGGATCGGGGCCGAGCGTCTGCTCAAGGTGCTGAAGGACAACGGTCACTACGATGGCGTGCTGAGCCTCGACGGCACCGATCCTGTCCAGCAGGTCGCCGACAAAGCCGTGCAACGGGTCGGCCGGGCGGTTTTCGGGTGGGCTGTGGGACGGGCGCTCGAATCCAACGGCCTTTCCGTGATCGCCGCCTTTATCTGAGGCGGCCGTCCAGGCCTGTTTTCGTCACGGCCCCTGCGGGGATCGGCGGGTTTCAGTTCTTGCAGACACAACCCCCGGACCGTGGGCAACGTTCCATTTTTGTTCGGGCATCACGAAGCGGCGCAGCCCGCTTTGTGGAAGCACGTTTTCGGGGGGCACTAAATGGTGTCCCCCGTTTTTTTTTGGATTCGGGCGATTCGTCCCTCAAAGCCGGTTTTGGTGCCATCGTCCATGTCGTATTCGATCGCCGTCCGGCAGACGGCGACGGCCGCCTCGCTGTCGCCGTCTTCATCCAGAGCGATGGCCATCTGCTTGAACACCGGGATCCGGTGAACGGTTTCACCGTATTCGGTCTTCAGCGCGGAAAACAGATCGGGGAAAAGCGCGAGGTAGCGCCGGCCGTTTTCCAGCAGGATCGCGCGCATCGCGCTGTCGGAGCGTTCCCTGTAGGCCAGATCAATGATCTTGCTCAAAACCAGGTGCTGTTCAACCGGCGCTGCCGCCAGCTCGACCGCCGCCCGGAGCTGGTCGAGGTCCCCGGCCGCCAGCGCTTCCGCAACCGGGTCCGGCGGCGCTTCGGCCGCCTGGGGAGCTTGCAGGTTTATCTGCGGGCCCCTGGCGCGCTTGCCCTTCCGATACAGCCAGTTCAGAATGCCGCCTGCAATCGCAAAAGTGATCCATTCCATTTCAACCTCCAATCTCCCGAAGTTCAGCCGCCATGGGTGTAGCTCAGCAGGGTGGTTCCCGCGTAAAGGCCCAGCAGCGTCAACCCGAAGCCGCGCCTGAGATGCGCCCCCGAAAAATGAATGCCGATGCGAAAGACGGCCAAAATGATCAGCATCGC
Organism: Desulfobacterales bacterium; assembly: GCA_046481705.1. Classification (GTDB taxonomy): domain Bacteria; phylum Desulfobacterota; class Desulfobacteria; order Desulfobacterales; family JAABRJ01; genus JAABRJ01. The sequence goes on from JAWOJK010000076.1 coordinate 16,083, forward strand.
GGGAAAGAGGGTGTGAAAGAAATGCGGCGGCGCCAGCAGACCGGGTTGCGTCACAGTCGCCGCCGCACCCGCCACAAAGAGGACATTCAGAATATCGGCCCCGATGACATTGCCGATGGCCAGCTCGCCAGCGCCCTTGCGCACGGCGGCCACCGCCGTTACCAGCTCCGGCAGGGACGTTCCGAAGGCCACCAGGGTAGCGCTGACGACTCCTTCCGGGATGGCCAGGCGCAGGGCGATGGCCTGCACGACCGGAATCAGCACATGGGAGGCGGCCACCACCAGGGAGATTCCGCAGAGCAGTTTTATCACCGAAGCCAACTGGAAGGCGCGCACGGCGGGCCGCGCGCCGCGCTCCGCGGCAGCCGGCGGCCTGCCGCCGCGCGACCAGTGAAAGGACAGCCAGAAGTAGCCGGCGAGCAGCAGCAGGAAAAAAACCCCCATGAATTGCGGCAGCATCCCGCCCAGGAAAAAAATCTGGCGCATGGAAAAAAACGGGATGCAGGCGGCCACCAGCAGTAGGCCGGCGCAGAACTGCACCCACCCCTGGCGGTTGACCAGGCGGCGGTCCAGCGGCAGCGGTGACCACAGGGTGGTCAGTCCGATGATCAGGCCGGTGTCGCAGATGATCGAGCCAACGGCATTGCCCAGCGCGATCTCGGGTCGCCCCTGCACTGCCGCCAGCACCGAGACGGCCGCCTCCGGCAGGGTGGTGCCCAGGCTGACGATGGTCGCACCGATCAGCAGGGGCGAGACCCCCAGCCGGCGTGAAACCCCCACCGCCTCGTCCACCAGCAGGTCGGCGCCCTTGCCCAGCACGACCACCGTCAGGGCCATGATCAACAGCAGCACCGGCAGCGCCTGCTGCACCATCACAACCAGGATTCCGGTTTCCATCATGGCACACTCCGCGTCGCGGGGGCAAGTCCGCCGCTACCCGGCGTCGGCCGCCAGCTCCTGGGCCTTGGCGGTGCTTTCCCAGGGCAGATCCATCTCGGTTCGGCCGAAATGCCCGTAAGCCGCCAGTCTGCGAAAGAATCCGCCGGGGTTGGCGACCGGCAACCGGCGCAGGCCCATACGTTTCAGAATCCCGGCCGGGCGGAAATCGAAATGCCGCCCCACCAGGTCCGTCAGCGCATCGTCGTCGCGGCTGCCGCTGCCGAAAGTTTGCACCAGCAGCGTCACCGGCTGGGACAGACCGGGTGAATAGCTCAACACCACCTCGCAGGTTTCGGCCAGGCCGGCGGCGACGACATTTTTCGCGGCGTGACGGGCGGCATAGGCCCCGATGCGGTCGATGCGCAACGGGTCCTTGCCGCTGAGGGCCCTGCCGCTGTGACGGCTGTACTCGCCATAGGTGTCAACGGCGTTTTTGCGGCCGGTCAGGCCCGAATGCCGCGCCGGCCCCCCCGCATAAGGGCCGTTGGGATTGAGGCTGATGCGGGTGTGGCCGTCGGGCTTGATCTCCAATGCCTGGAATACCGGTGCAATGACGCCCTCTTGGATATCGCGCAGCAAATGCTTGGAACTGGACGGGGCGTCCTCCGCGAGGTCCAATTCAAAGGTCACGGAATGAATGCGCAGCGGTCGATTGCGGGCATATTCGACCCCCACCTGAACCTTGCCGTCGGGCAGAAGGCCGGCCAAGACGCCGGTCTTGCGCAGTTCCGTCAGGCGCTGGGCCAGGCGATTGGCGCTCCAAATCGGAAGCGGCATCAGGGTAGCGCACTGGTTGCACGCATAGCCGAACACGGTCACCTGATTTTTCGCCGCAATCCGGTCGATTTCAGCATCGCTCATGGACCGTTCATCAAAGCATTGCCGCTTTTCCAGCGGCAACACCTGGGGGTTCGAGAGAATGCTGCAGGTCTGGGGGTTGAAGTCCGGCTGAAGGTAGCCGATTTGCCGGATGACCTTGCGCGCCAGGCGCGAAAAATCGATGTTGCCGTCAGCGGCAAAGCGTGCCGCAATGAACAAAATGTTGCTGGCCACCGCACATTCGGCGCGCACGAAGGCATAAGGGTCCTGGGTGAGAAAATAATCCACGATCTCGTCGCTGATCTGGTCGCAGATCTTGTCCGGGTGGCCTTCGGTGACCGACTCGGACGTAAAGATGACGTTACGGTTCATGGCGGGCCTGCCTCAATTCCTTGAGATATTCGTTCAAGAGCAGCGGCAGGATGGAGGCTCCCGCCACCACGGCCAGATCGGCGGGTCGCAGCCCGGTGAGCCCCAAAAAGCCGCGCAGCGGCGGCACCCAAAGCGTCAGCGCCTGCAGCGCCAGCGACCCGCCGATGGCCCACTTCAGATGGGGATTGGGCGGCAGCGACTGGCGGCTGAAGATCCCGGTATGCTCGGAACGGCTGCTGTAGGCGTGCAGCAACTGGCCGATGGTCAGCGTCTGAAAGGCCATGCTGCCGGCGCTGGCGCCGATTCCATAGCGGGCCGCGCCGTAAGCGAAGGCCGCCAGCGCACCGCCGGTAATGCCGGCGGACTCGCCCAAAATGGTTTTAAAGTCGCCCGCCGAAAACAGCGGCGCCTGGGGGTCGCGCGGGGGTCGGGTCATCACGTCCGGCTCGGCGGCTTCCATGGACAGTGCCAGACCGGGGAAGATGTCGGAGATGATGTTGATCCACAGCAACTGCATGACGTTCAGCGGGGCACCGACGCCCAGCGCCAGGGAGGAAAACATCACCAGAATTTCACTGAGATTCGTGACCAGGAAAAAATGAACCGCTTTGCGGATGTTGCCGTATGTGGTGCGGCCGTCCTGCAATGCCAGGGCCAGGATTTCAAGGTTGTCTTCCTCCAGGACCACGTCGGCCACGTCGCGTGCGACATCGGTTCCCGAGCGCCCCATGGCGATGCCGATGTCGGCGGCTTTGAGGGCCGATCCGTCATTGATGCCGTCGCCGGTCATGGCCACCGTCCGGCCGGCCGAGCGCAGGGCCTGCACGATTTGCAGCTTATGGGCCGGACTGACGCGGGCATACACATGCACTTGCTTGGCCAGGGCCGTGAGGGCTTCGGGTTCCAGGCGGCTGAGTTCGGTGGAGTCCAAAATCGTCAGCGGCTGGCCTCCGGAAAGGTTCAGTTCTTTGGCGACCGCGTAGGCCGTGGGGCTCTGATCGCCGGTGATCATGACGGTCTCGACGCCGGCGCGGTGAAACATGGCGATCATCCCACGGGCCCCGCTGCGGATCGGGTCGGCCATGGCGGCCAGCCCCAGCCAGGTCAGACCGTTTTGATCTTCATCGTCGGTCGGGTTGCGCTTGCAGGCAAAGCCCAGCACCCGCAGGGCTGCCGAAGCCATCCGCTCGTTTTCCTGCTCGATGCGGGCGCGGTCGGCATCGGCGAGGGGCACGCGCCGGCCGTCGAGCACCTGGCTCGTGCACAGCGCCAGGACCTCCGGCGGGCTGCCCTTCATGAACAGGATGCGCTCGTTTTCATCGATACGGTGCAGGGTGCTCATGAACATGCGGCTTTCCGAACGGTGGTTGACCCCCAGCAGACGGTACCGCCTTTTCAGCGCCGCAACATCCAGCCCGGCCCCGGCGGACAACTCGACCAGCGCTTTCTCGGTGGCCGACCCGAAAAGCGTGGGGCGGCCGTCGGCCTGCGTGCTGTTGACCTTGACTTCGTTGCACAGGGCGCAGGCATGCAGCAGGTGCGACAGGGTGTCCTCGGCCGCAGCGGCCTGCAGGGCAGCCCCCGGGATGGGGCGGCCATGATCGGCGGCCGTGCTGACGCCGTCGATCATCACCTGCTGAACCTGCATCTGGTTGCGGGTGATGGTGCCGGTCTTGTCGAGGCAGATGGTCTGAACGGCGCCGAGGGTCTCGACCGCCTGCAAGTGGCGAATCAGCACGCGGTGCTCCCGCATGCGGGTGATGCCCATGGCGAAGTTGATCGTCGCGGCCGCCGGCAGGCCCTCCGGGACCGCCGAAGCCGCCAGCGAGATGGACATCCGCAGCATCGTCAGAAAGCCGTAGCCGCGCACAAACCCGATCAGGAAGACCACGCCGCAGACCGCGCAGCACAGGATCACCAACTGGTCGCCCATGCGCCCCAACTGGCGTTCGATGGGTGTCTCGGGCGCCCGCGTGTGCTGCAACAGGAGCTGCAGCTGCCCGATCTGGGTGGCGCTGCCGGTGGCGACGACCACTGCCAGCCCCTGGCCCCCGGTCACCAGGGTTCCCATGAAGGCCATGTTGAGCCGGTCGGCCAGCGGGATCTCGCCACCGCCCAGGGTGCGCGCCGTTTTATAGACCGGCATGCTTTCGCCGGTCAGCATGGACTCGTCGATACTGAGGTTGACGGCCTTGAGGATGCGGCAATCGGCCGCGACATAGGCTCCCGGCTTGAGAACCAGGACATCACCGACCACGATCTCTTCGACCCCCAGGGTCAGGGCTTCACCCGCGCGCATGACCTCGGCCTTGGGGCGCACCAGTTTTTTGAGGGAATGAATGGTCTTGTCGGCCTCTTTTTCGGTGGCAAAGCCGATGGCGGCATTGGCCGCCACGACACCCATGATCACCAGGGCGTCGACGATCCCCCCGGTGAGCAGTGCGACCCCGGCGGCCGCCGCCAACAGATAGGTCGGCAGCGAGTTGATCTGGCCCATGAGGATTTCCCAGCCGGAGCGCGGGGCGGCTTCGGGCAGCAGGTTGCCTCCATACTGCTCCAGCCGCGCCCGGGCATCCAGGTGGCTGAGGCCTTTGAGCGGGTCGCTGGCCAGCAGGTCCAGCACCTGCTGACGGTGCAGGCGATGCCAGGCTTCGGCCTCTTCGAAGACCGCCGGCGCTGCCGCCGCAACCGGCAGGGCCGCCGACCGCTGGGGGTGGCACGCGCTCGACTTTGCAGCTGTTTTGCGCCCGGCGGCGCTGGCAGCGGGAAGACCGCGCTGGTCCGGCTGCATTTTTGCCGGCCGCTGCCGCGAGTCGCTCTGCCACGCGGCCACCACGCTTTCAAGCCGCCTTTGGATGCTCTGCGCCGTATTGCCGCTGTTGTAGGTGATCAGCACCGTGCTGGTGAGCGTGCTGGCCGAGACGCTGACAATTTCAGTGGCGACGGCCAACTGCCGTTCGATATAGACCTTGGCGCTCTCGGATTGTCGCAGAGCGTCGACCCTGAAACGCGCCCGACCGCGAATTTTGGTATGAATGGGCCTGACGAGGTTCATGCTCAATAACCGTTGGGGGGCCTGGCGCCGCAGGCAGTCGCACGCTGAGACCACCGTTGGGGGCAGGTTGAAAGGGCACGCGGCAGGTTCTGCCGCCCCACGGCAACACCCCACCACTTTGCCTTGGGCATGCCCGCGGCAATGTCTGCCGGCTGCGGCCGAGGTCGCACCAAAGTCGATCGGGCCAAACGGCCTGGGCCGGTGTCGGCGCTGAGGGCGGGCGGCGTCATGCCGCTGCGCTGCGGTCAGGGACCTATTCCCGGCTGCAGCGCAGACCAGGCAGTGGTGTGAAGATGATGGCGTGAAAAATCAGAGCGCAGCGGAAGTGAGGGCCCGTTGGGTTGGAACTGTGAAGACGCCGTTACGCTTTGCGGTTTTCCATCAGGGTTTTGGTGAAGACCCCGAAGGCGTACCAGAAAGCCGTATACCACGGGGGTGTTTTGAAGTTGCCGCGCAAGATTTCGATAACGCCAAAGATCACCAACGCCACGAACACCGCGCTGGGCACATCCAGCGTACCGCCGGTGATATGCCGCAGATTGACATCGACCGTTTTCAGGGGGCTGATGATGTTCTGGACACCGCCGCGGGGCAAGCGCGGTGCCAGATCCAGTTCGAAAAGCCCCGCTTCGCGGCCGAATGACGCCACTTCGGCGGGCGACACGCGAACGTCCTCGACCAGAACACTGCCCGTCACCG
>JAWOJK010000110.1:0-8357 GCA_046481705.1 Desulfobacterales bacterium
CTACCTCGCCAGCAGCAACATCCGGCCCTCCCTGGCCGGCCTGTCGGCCGTGGCCACCAACAATTCCGGCTACATGTTCATCGGGGTGATCGGCTTCACCTATGTCACAGGCCTCGCAGCCATGTGGCTGATGGTCGGCTGGATCCTCGGTGACTTCCTGGCCTCCCTGTTCATCCACCGCCGCCTGCGCGAGGTCACAGCTCCGCGAAGTGGGCATCGATCAGGACCCCCTCGTTGAAGTAGAGAAACCCCTTGCCCTTACCGGCGGATTTGACTTCGATGCGGCAGGTTTTCTTTTCAACCTCCACGAGCGGCAGGAAGGAACTCATCGCCATGCCCTTCTTGATGGCGATCCCCTCATCCTTGATGTTCAAACCGATAAAGATGGCGGTTGCCAGGGCGCCCAGTTCGAAGGGCTTTTCGATGTGATACAAAAAGCTCTGCTGGTCCATTTTTTTCTTGAACCACGGTTTACCATGCTCGGACATGACAATGCAGGGAGTTCCGGGGTGATGCTGGGTCATGTAGGCCAGAAGCTCCAGGCCGCTGATGGCGGGGGTGTGCAGATCGGTCACCAGCACGGCGAAGTTGCCCCGATTGAGGGCCGCCAGCGCCTCGCGCCCGTCGGCAATCGTGCGCACCTTGAACTGGTGCAGCTTGCTGAAGCCTTTCTCGAGAAACTCCAGGTTCTCGCGGTCACCATCAACGATCAAAACCTTATCCATCATCACCTGCCTTGGCATCAACCCGCACGCCGCTGCGGCGCCGGGGGCAAGCAGCGCCGCCCAGCCGCAACCTCCCCAGTTCGGCGGCCCCACAAAGGGTGCAAGCCGCGGTCTGGCGCGCCATCTAAAAATGCCTGCGGCCGGCAGCGCATCCAGCGGTCATTTTCAAAGCCGTCTGATTCTGCTCCCGGCACGCGTCCAGCCGATCTGGCATTTAGCGATATCCCGATATCACTTCGGACGTTTCAAGCAATCAATAAAGAAAAAAGTCCATCAGGACAAGCCATTGCCGGTCGAAAATACTCTTTCAAAGGCAATCCCTGCCAAGACCGGCCCCCCAAAGCGCAGGCCATGCGGCCTTTGAAAGCCTTGCCCGCAGGCGTCCGGCCACTGCCACCGGGCCGATCAGAGCGGGTGGTTGAAAAATTGAAACCTTCGCCCCTGCCGGCGAATTAGGCGACAACATGCAGTCCGTCCGATACCCCAGCCCCAAAATGAACCTGGGATGCAACCTTAGTATTTCAGGGGCCGCTCTTGATTTCAATTTTCGACCGGTGTATTTAGGCCCACCGAAAATAAATGTAGATGGCGGCGTAAGTCCAATTTCGGCGTTGCGCTGCATCTCGAAGTTGCTGCGGCGTATGATAAGTAAGCCTCACTCCTCGAGATTTGTGCGCCGCAACTTGAGCTTTTGACACCACCATCTTAAATCTTTTTTTTACCGGTCCGTCAATGTTGCCAGTTGAAAAAAGGATCTCGATTTTTTTGATCTTTCAAATCCCAAATCCTTGGAGGTCGCCGACCGCCCCGCATCCGCGGCCTCAGACGCCGCTCCGCAGCCCTGAACCTCACCTGCCGCAACGGTGACCGCAGCACATGAACATCCGATTTCTCATTCGAAGCGCCGCCCGCCGCGATCTGGAAAGTCTGATGAGGCTGGCTCCCCAGGCTTCCCTGGTTAACCTGCCCCCGGACGAAGACGTGCTGACCATAAAAATCGCCCGCAGCCTGCAGGCGTTTTCCACCAGCCCACCGGCCTCCGCAGAATATCTCTTCGTTCTGGAGGATGTTGCCAGTAAAGAGGTGATGGGAACTTCGCTGATCATCGCCCGCTATGCGACCCCCCGGACGCCGCACTATTTTTTCGAGGTGCGCGACACCCCCGGCGGCCAGGAGCTGGCACTGGGGGTTTGCACGAGCGGCCTCAGCGCCATCGGTGGCTTGGTGCTCGACCGGCGCTACCGCGGCATGCCGGAAAAACGCGGCAAGCAGATCAGCCTGATCCGCTTTGTGTTTATGGGCATGCAGCCCCAGCGTTTCGAACCGACGGTGCTCTCGGAGCTGATGACGCCCGTTGCCCCGGACGGTTCCAACCATTTCTGGGATGCGCTGGGCGGGCGTTTCACCGGTATGAGTTACGCCGAGGCCTTTGAGCTGACCCGCCAGAAAAGCCGCGATTTCATCCCCCGCCATTTCCCCGTCACCCCGATCAGCCTGCCCCGGGAGGAGTGCGGTCTGCAACGCAACCGGGACCAGGTGCTCGACTCCGGCAAACCAGAGCAGCGGATCCTGGAAAAAGTCGGTTTTAGCTTCAGCCGACGGGTCGATCCGATGGACGGCGCACTGCACTACGAAACACGCCTGGCCGACATCAGCATCGTCAAAAACGGCCGGTACTGCCGGGTATCGGAGACGACCCGCGAGAGCTGCGGTCAGTCGGCGCTGCTGGGGTTCATGCACGGCGACCGTTTTTTCGGCGGGCAGTACCCGGTTCAGGTCAACGCTGACAACGCGGCGCTGCCCGGGGAAGTGATGGCCCTGTTGGGACTTAAAAGCGGTCAACAGGTTTATTTGAGCCTGCTGGACTGAAGCCGCAAACGCCAGGGCCCGCGAATAACACCGAGGTAGGCCAGGCTGGTGGCCAGTGAAAAGGCCGCCAGGGCCACCATTGCGTTTTCATACCCCAACCTGCTGATCAAACCACCGACCACCAAAGGCCCGGCTACATTACCGACCCGTTCCCAGAAGCGAAAAAGCCCCATCCCAGCCCCCTCCCCCATGGCTTTGGCCACCCGGGTTTCCGTGATGAAGGCGGCCTGCGAGGATACCGAAAAAGTGTGCGCCACGCCCAGCATCGCGGCCAGAAAGAGCGCCGCGCGCACGCCGGAAAAAAACAGAAAAACCGACAGTGCCAAGGCGGTCAAGATACCGCCGATAAAGATGTAGTATTTGCGGTATGCCGGACGATCGCAGCACCGGTAGAAGAGGGGCCCCAGAAAAACCATGGCCAGACCGTAGCAGATGATCACCCGGCCGATGTCCCCCTGGGCGGCGGCGCCTTGCCGCAGGTAAAGGGGCACGAAATAGAAAAGCACCCCGATGAGGATGATCTTGGCGGGAATGGCCTGCAGCCAGACCACCGCACAAAACTCGCGATCCAGCAGTACCTTCAGGGCACCGCGCAGGGGCCAGCCGCCTCGGGCGGCGGAATTGGCCGGGACGGACCACTCGCGCCGAAAAAGCAGCGCCCCGAGTGCCAGGGCCGACAGCGATACCGCCGCGCTGAGCAGAAAGATGCTGCGGTAGCCGATGCGATCGGCCAGGACTCCGCCCATCACCGTCCCACAGATATCCCCGCCGAAAAAGGCCGCCAGAAAAGCCGCCATTCCCACCGCGCGCTCACGCACGGAGGTGTTGTCGATCACAAAACGCTGGCAGGCCATAAACACCATCCCGAAGCCGAGCGCTGTAATCGCCCGGCAAACCACGAGCTGCGCGATGCTGCCGGCAGCGGCGGTCAGCAGAAGACCGACGGCGTTGAAAACGATGCCTGTCAGCAGCGGTCGGCACCAGCCGGAGCGCTCCGACCAGCTGCCGGTCAGCGGCATGCTGAAGGCGAAGACCGCCATGAATACCGAAATGGGGAGCCCGATCGCAACCTCCCGGGGCACCCCCCGGATCGGGGCGTAGAGGGTTTCAACATAAAGGGGAAAAAACGAGATGCAGAAGGCATCGGCGGCAATAAACAGGAAGATCAGCGGCCGAATCCAGCCATAGGGAATCTGCTTTTGCAGGGCGCCGCGTGACTCCTGCCGCCGGTCCGCGGGCAGCGCCTGAAGGGCGCAAGGCGCCAGGCGACCGACGAGATCGACCGCCTGCTGCTGCAGGGCCGCGGCCGTGGCTTGCAGGTCGGCTGCCCTCGGGGTTGCGCTGCGATCGGCTGGCGGCGCTGGCAGCGCCAGCCGGGCAGCCAGCCCGGCAAGCCGCCGGCCTGCACTTTCGGCCCGACGCCGCAGGTCTTTCACGGGCGCAAGCGCGTCCAGGTAGCGCTGCATGCAGCCGTTGAAGGCCGAAACCAGCCGGCCGAGCGCAGGCGTCAAGGGCTCGGCGCTGCCGGTTAGCGGGGTCTGGCGGTAAATCGAGCGGTTGACCGCCGCCAGCACCCGGTCGAGAGGGCGCCCGACGCGCTGGGCCACAAAAAAGGTCAAGGCCTCGAAAGTCACCAGCAGGGAAACCAGCATGATGGTCAGCATGTCCAGCCAAATCGCGCGGGAGCGCTTGAGCAGCGACTCCGGCGACAGGCGAAGATGCAGGTGGCCGACCACAAGCGCCTGACCGGGGACGCGGAGCGCCACACGGGTTTCCAGCGCGCCCGTTTGAAATCCGAGCCGCCGGAGCTGAAGCAGCGTCGCCGGGGCGATCGGGGGGATCTCAGAGCGTGCCTGACGGGGCTGCAGAGCGCCTGCCGCCTCAACGGCGCAGAGGGCATTGCCGGCCGCGTCGGTAACCGCGATCAGCGCCAGTTCGGGGATGGCCGCCAGCATCGCGCCCAGTGTCTGCTCCAGGCGCGTCAGGCGGGCGAGCGGCACCCCCAGCCTCAGAACCTGCTCGAGGTCCCGCTCGAGAAAGGACCCCAGCCGCTGGCACTTTTCTTCCAGGGCGTTGAGATAGCTGCCCTGGAAGCGGACTACGCTGCGGTGCGCACTGAACACCTGGGCGGCGGCAATTACCAGCACCACCACCAGGAAGATCCGGGTCCGCAAGCTGATGTCGAAGTGGCTCATCGGACCTTGTGTGTTGCCGCATAAAACGAGCGCTCGCGCCCGCCCGCCGCATCCCGGGCGGCAGCGTCGCCGCCGGACAGCAGACGGACCTGACCGTCGAGGGCTACCGCCCGCGCTTCAAGCGCGTCGATTTCAGTCTGCAGGGCGGCCACCGTTTCCAGGGTCCGGCCCGCATGCCGCGCGAAGCCTGCCAGACACAGGGCCAGGTGGTCGGGCTCATAGCGCCGCGCGCGGCCGTCCGCATCGGGCCCGGCCGCCCGCGCGGCAGCGCGTCCGGGGGGATCTCCCCACCCTTCCCGCCCCAGCGTCTCCAACCACCTGGAAAGCCCCGTCAAACGGTGATTCAAGGGCCTTGTTAGGCCTAACCCGAGCAGCGCGGCTAGCAGCAGCGCGGCCCCGGCCAGCAGCGGCACGAGATCCCGCAGGGTCTGGATCGCCACAGCCTCGAGCCGATCGTGGACCGGACCCTGGGAGAAAGTGATCTGGAGAATGCCGACCGGGTCGTCGGCCTGCCGGCAGAGGGGCAGCGCGGTGATAAATACCTCACCGCTTTGACGGGTGGCGCCCGCGATGAGGGGCGCCTGCGCGGCAGGCGTGAGCAGGAACCGCTGGCCGACCCGGGCCGGGTCGGTGTGATACAGAATCCTGCCGTCGCAGTCCGCGACACCGGCACCCGCGATTTGGGGGGACATTTCCAGCACCTCGGCCAGCAGGCGGTCCATTCCGGTGAATTGGCCCAGGGGTTTGCCGAATTTCAGTGCCGTTTCGATTTTCTGCTGCAGGCTTTTGGCGGCAACCTCATAGGTTGAAATCAGCGTGGATGCGTAAAGCCTCTCAAAGGCGGTAAAACTGAGAAAACTGCTGAGCAGCAGAGTCCCACAGAGAATGGCGAGCGCCACCAGGGTGATTTGGGTATGAAATTTCATTTGCGAGGGCAGCGGCCGGGCGCTTTCCTTGGATTGCGCACGGCGCGGGTCGGGCGTTATTTTAGGAGGCGGTCCGCGGGCGGGCTGATGACGTCGAAAACCTCGTCGCAGGACCGCAGGAAATCAAAGGAGGGATCGAAGCCGATTTGCTTTGCCACGGCCAGGTTCAGCGAAATCTTGGGCATCGTATGGTCCACCATGGGCAGCGCCCGCGGCCTGGCGCCTTCCAGAATGCGAATGACGCGCTCGGCCAGAAACCGGCCCCGATTGCTGAAATCATAGGTGGCAAATCCCATCAGGGCGCCGGCCTGCACCAAGCGATGACCCTCACGCGCGAAGGTCGGAATGCGGTGTTCGATCAGCACGTCGAGCAGGCTGGCAACGTCGCACTGGCTCCAGTCGAAGCACACCAGGGTGGGGATGAAAAAGGCATCCATGCCCTGGGCGATCAGGGTCTGGATGCCGGCCAAACACTCCGCAGTGGTTTCCGCCCGGCTGACCCCGGGGTAGGCCAGGATGGCGAACCCCCTCTCGCGGGCAACGTCGTAGGCATCCGCGACACTGGCGTACTGGCGCTCATTTTCCGAGTCGTGATACATCAGGCCGAGCTTCGAAAAGCCCACCTCGGCGTGAAAGATCTCGAACATCCGCCGGTAGCGTCCGGGCACGATGCGCACGGTGAAATTGTCGATTCCGGAATCGGTTTCACTGACAACAAAACCGGACCTGACCGGATCCGCCACGGCCATGGCCACAATCGGGGTGTGGCGGTTGTTGCAGTCCAGCAGGGCCGCCGTGGCGGCGCTGCCGGCCGCCAGGATCAGGTCCAGGTCACTGCGGGCCATCAACCGCCGGGCGCAGCGGGCCAGCTCGGCCTTCCCTTCCGCTTCCCAGCCGGGGCTGAAGTGGGCGTCGGCAGGGTATTGGATCCGCTGCCCCCAGCCCCGCCGGTCGAGTTCCAGGCGCAGGGCCGCCAGTGTCTGGCTGTAAGTCCAGTAAAGCCCGCCTTCGAGGTAGCCCACCCGAAAAGCCGTCGCCGCCGGCGGCGCCGCCAGCAGCAAAACCCCGGCCAGCAGCACCATCCCCAGTGACCAGCGCCCCCTGTGCACCACCGTCAGTTCTCCAGGGCCGCTTTGACCGCCAGCCCGATCTTCTCCAGGGTGTAGGGTTTCCGGATGTAGCGGGTCACCCCGAGCGCCATGGCCTTTTTGACCCGCTGATCTTCGGCAAACCCGCTGGCAATGACCGCCCGCTGGGACGGGTGCAGCTTGATGACCTGCTGATAGGTTTCCAGTCCGTCGATGCCGGGCTCCATGATCATGTCGAGCACCAGCAGGTCGACCGAACGTTGCTGCATCTGGGCGAGCGCGTCCTCGCCGCTTCTGGCGGTGGTCACCGAGTAGCCCAGTTTTCTCAGGATCGAAGAGGCGATTTCGCGCTGCTCAGGAATGTCGTCCACCACCAAGATGGATTCGTTGCTCCCCAGGTAGGCCTGCAGGGGAAGCTCCCCCAGCTTGTCGGCCATTTTTTTTCGGCTGACCGGGAAGTAGAGTTCAAAGGTCGTACCACGGCCTTTGGCGCTGCGCAGGTTGATGTGGCCATGGTGGTCCTGAACCGTACCCCACACCACCGCCATCCCCAATCCGGTGCCGCTGCGGCCCATGACCTTTTTGGTGTAGAAGGGCTCGAAAATCCGGTTCATGTCCTCCGGGGCAATCCCGATGCCCTCGTCTTCCACCCGCAAAACGACGTAGTCGCCCGGCTGGATGGTGTCATAGCCCCGAATGCTGTCTTCCACCAGCCGGTTTTGGGTTGAAATCCGGATGCGCCCCCCGTCCGGCTGGGCCTCGGCCGCGTTGGAAACCAGGTTCATGATGGTCTTTTTGAGGTGAACCGAGGACCCGTCGATGTGCTTCAGGTCCGGCTGCAGATCCGATGTCACCTCCACGTCCAGGTGGTATAGCTTGAGCTTCTGGTATTCGGGCGAGCCGAGGTATTCCTGGACGATGGGGTTGAGGTTGACCACCTCGTTTTTGTTGACGCCGCGACGGGCAAGGGCCAGGAGATCCTCAACGATCGCGGCCGCTTTTTGGCCCGACTCCTGGATGGTGAGGATGGGTCTTCGGAACGGGCTTTCGCGGGGCAGATCCAGCAGGATCAGCTCCGGGTAGCTGACAATCCCGGAGAGCACGTTGTTGAGATCATGGGCCACGCCGCCGGCCAAAAGCCCGAGGGCCTCCATCTTGCGCGAACGTGAAAGCTGCTCCTTGAGTTTTTCCTTCTCTTTCTCGGCCATCCAGCGTTCGGTGTAGTCGTGGGCGAAGTAGACGATCCGGGCCGTCTGGCCTGCGGTGTTGAAAACCGGAAAAATCCGGTTTTCGAGCTTGCGCCCGCCGCTCTCGTCGCTGAACTGCCGCGGCGTTCCGGTTTCAACAACCTGCTGGATCATGGCCCGGCGGGCGGCGGCGAGGTGGTGGGGGACGAACGAAAAAAGGTCATGGCCGATGACCTCCTGCCGGGGTTTACCCAGGTCCCGCAGCAGCACCTGGTTGCAGGCGACGATCGTACCGTCGGTTTCAAGCAGCATGGCCTGGTCGGCGGTGGCGTTCAGTATCGCGCGCCCCGCCTCATTGCTGCGGCTG
>JAWOJK010000165.1:0-7055 GCA_046481705.1 Desulfobacterales bacterium
CAAAGGGTGTCATCTCAGGCCCGTCGGGCCACCCCTGCTGTCAGGTACAGACATAACGGCTGCGCTGACGGTTTGTCAAGCCAAAAAAAACGGGCCGCGACCCGTGACTGCCGCTTCACTGACCCCTATCTACCGGGTTGTAGAAGAAGAAAACACTTGAAACGGCAGTCCGTTTTTTTTTGAGAAGGGCATTTTGGCGTTGCAGGATGGGGTGATAGAGCGTCCATTCACAGATGTCCATCGCGGAGTTTCCCTTCAAGTGCCCCATCGCCCCCGTGGACGCGGGGGCGGGGTGACCGGCCCGATATGAAACACCGAATCAAGCCCCAGGAGGTGCCATTGCCGATGCCCCGCAATGGAAACGAGTTTGAAACGGCAATTCGCCGAGTGCTCGATGCGTGCGCCGACTGTGACACCTGTCGGTTTTTAATGGATGAAAGCTGCCTTCTTTTTCCGGAACTCTACCGCCTGTACGACCAGGAGAAAGAGCACGGCCGCGTCGTCAGCCAAGACGAACTGCGGCGGCTGTCGGAACTGTGCACCCTCTGCGGTTTGTGCCCGTGCGCCGACATCCGCACCGATGTCATCCGCAGCAAGGCCGCGTGGGTGCGCGCCAACAGCATGCCGCTGGCTGTTCGGTTGCTGGCCGATGTCCAGCGTTTCGGGCGATTGGGCACGCTGGCGCCCAGGGTCCTAAACCGTGTCCTTGCATGTGCGCCTGTTCGCCGTGCGGTCAAGAAGTTTGCCGGAATTCACCCGCAACGGCGCCTGCCGCCATTGCCCGGCGAAAATTTCTTTGAATGGGCGCGTCGCAGGGGTTTGAACCAGGCGCCGGAGCAGGGGCCCAAAATCGCTTATTTTGCCGGCTGCACGGCCGGCTACCTTTTCCCGGAGGTGGCCCGGGCCGCGGTGGCGGTCATGGGGCACAACGGCATTGCCGTGCTTGTTCCCTCCCAGCAATGCTGCGGCATGCCGAGTTTGCTGGAAGGCGATGACGAAACGACCTTTCGGCGGGTGCGCGCCAACCTGGAAACCCTGCTGGAGCGGGTGCAAGAGGGCTTTGAGATCGTCTGCTCCTGCCCGACCTGCGGCTATTTGATGAAGGTGCTGCTCAAGGAGAGGGCCTTCTATGCGGAGGCCTATCAGCAGGCGGTCGGCGCCGGTGCGGACGAAATCAAGGTCCCGGACGCAAGCGCCCCAGGCGACGGGTTCGCTCGCCTGAAAAAGTCCATGTACCGCAAAATCCTGACCGACGACGGCTATTTTGCCGCCCTGGATCCATTGAAAAGGATCGCTTTGGCCGAGAAGGTTTTCGACCTGGGCGAATTCCTTGAGCGATTGGATCGCCAAAAACCCCTGAACACCGACTTCGGTGAACTGAAAGGGCGCATGGTTTACTACGCCCCCTGCCACCAGCGCGAGCAGGGCATCGGCAGCCCGTACCAAACGTTGTTGTCCCGTATTCCCGGCCTGGCTGTCGCGCACATCGGCGGTGACATGGATTGCTGCGGCATGGGGGGCAGCCTGGGGTACAAGGAAAGCTTTCACGAAAAATCGATCGCGCTTGGCCGGCCGCTGATGGAAAAAATCCAAGCCGCCGCCCCCGAGGCGATCATCACCGACTGCCTGAGCTGCCGGCTGCAGTTCCAGCATCTGCTGCCCCACCCGGTCTACCACCCGTTGGAGATTCTCGCGCGTGCATACGAGGCCGCATAATCAGAAGGTTGATATGGCGCCACGCTGAGCGTCGGCGGCGGCTAGAGCGGCCTTGAAATGACCGATGCCCTGAACCCCAAAGTCACGGATATCACCCCGCTGGAGTTTGCACCCATTGAAAAAGACACAAAATGCCGGTGGCGGACAGGCATTTGCCCTCTTCGATGCCTTTGCCTCCCGCTGCGAAAAGGAGTCCCTCTACAAACCCGCGGAAAATGGGCCGCATGCCGTATTCGCGATCAAACAAGCGCCTTTTGCCACGCTGGACCGGTCCCTGGGTTCCATAGGGGGCGATTGGATCGACAGATCAGGCAGCACCCGGAAACACCAGGGTGGGCTGACCCCGATTCAAGAGCCGCTGAGCATCGCGCTGGCCGTAAAAATCGCCTTGACCAACAACCCCGAGATCGCCGCCACCCAGTGGGATGTCGCGGCCGCGGAGAACCGGCATCAAGCCGCCCGGGTCGGCCGCTAGGCCCGTTTGAGCGCCGTGGGCGGCGATTGACGTTTTTTGGACTCACAGCGATTGATCCAGATCGTTTTTCGTCAGGGCCATGAAGGTGGGGACTCCGTATGGTCAGAGGTGGAAAGCCGTGGGGGGACAGGATGTTGATCGCATCAATTCCTTTTGATGTCAAGAGATTGGTATTGCTTGACATTTCACCTCACAAAGGATTAGCCTGAACTTGCCACCCTGATTTCGCTCCACTGATCATCATCTCATAAAAACCTCGAGAACCATCGCCAGCCAACTCCAAAACCAGTGGGTCTGCGAAAAAGACATTTGCCCACCACATGTGGTTCACAAGGGGAGTAAAGAATCCTGGCCCAGAGGACCAGGCTTTTTATGCTTAAATAAAATAGGACAGGAGTACCTGATTGAAAAAAGTCACCGATATTTCGGCGAACTGGATTGTAAATTTGATTCGGGACTTCATCGCCGCTTCGCCCCATAACACGATGCAGGATGAAACCGGGGAGCCAGCCTGGGATTTCGCCGTGGTGGGCTTTTCCTCCGGTGCCGACCAGATCTGGCAGCAGTACAAAGAGTATGTCGGAGCTTTCCACTGGACCCCTTGGGAGGTCTTCAACCAGCACTGCCCGGGGATACCGGCAAGAGCTGAAGAGCTGACCGTCATTTCATGGGTCCTGCCCCAGCGCGAGCTGGTCCGCAAGGCCAATCGCAGGGCCCGGAAGTACCCGTCCGAAGCCTGGGCCAGGGTCAGGGTCTACGGTGAGGAGTTCAATACAGCCTTGCGTCGGCACGTGGCCAAGAGTCTTGAACAGATCGGCCATCCTGCCATCGCCCCGATGCTGGTTCCCAACTGGACCATCGTCAAATCGGAACGGTTTTCCTATGCTTCTTCGTGGTCTGAGCGTCATGTCGCCCATGCCGCCGGATTGGGAACATTCGGTCTGTGTGACGGACTCATAACGGCAAAGGGCAAAGCCATGCGGGTTGGATCGGTTGTGGCCAAGATATCCCTCGAGCCGACGCCGCGGCCTTATGCCGACCACCGGGCATATTGCCTCTTTTTCGCCAATGGCACTTGCGGCAAATGTATCGACCGCTGTCCGGTCGGGGCGATTACCGAGGCGGGCCACGACAAGGAAAAGTGCCGGCAGCACTTGGCCTGCTCCAGAGAGCACGTCAACCGAACCTATAAATTTGAGGGCTATGGGTGCGGCCTGTGCCAAGTAGGCGTGCCCTGTGAGGCCGGGATACCGGTCAAGGCCGCACGGGAGGCCTTGGAGCGAGGCGAATTGCCGCCGCCACCGCGACCTTTGGCCTGATCAAGACAAATCGTAACTTCAGCTGATTCGGCCGGTTCAATCTGCGGCGGGTGGTCATTCGCCAGTTTCCAGTGTCGACAGGTCTCCTTCCGGCAGACCCAGTTCACGGGCCTTGAGCAGCCGCCGCATGATCTTGCCGGCCTTGTTTTTGGGCAGTTGGGGCATGAATTCGATCTCTTTGGGCGCCACGGCGGGCCCCAGCTTCTTGCGGGCAAAACCGATCAGCTCCAGACGGAGTTCGTCTTTCGGAAGGATGCCGGGTTTCAGGGCGACAAACGCCTTGACCAGCTCGCCGATCAGGGGGTCCGGTTTCCCGATGACCCCCGCCTCGGCAACGTCGGGGTGTTCCATGAGGATGCTTTCGACCTCAAACGGACCCACCATGTGTCCGGAGGTCTTGATGATGTCATCGGCCCGACCGACGAACCAGAAGTAGCCGTCGGCGTCGCGCCGGGCCAGATCGCCGGTCAGATACCAACCCCCTGCGAAACACTTCCGGTAGCGCTCTTTCTCGTGGAGGTAGCCCCGGAACATGGAGGGCCAGCCCGGCCGCAGGGCCAGATCTCCCTGGACGTCGGGAGCCTCGATGACCGCGACCTGGTCTTTGTCGCTCCGCTGGACGATGGCGGCCGTGATGCCGGGAAGCGGGCGCCCCATGGACCCCGGCCGGATTTCCAGGGCGGGAAAGTTGGCGATCATGATGCCGCCCGTTTCGGTCTGCCACCAGTTGTCGTGGATGGGAAGACCGAGGGCTTCCTGGCCCCAGACCACCGCCTCCGGGTTGAGCGGCTCACCCACGCTGTGGACGACCCGCAGGTGCGAAAGATCGTGCTCGCGCCGCGGGGCGACCCCCAGCCGCATGAGCCGTCGAATGGCCGTGGGTGCGGTGTACCAGACGGTGACTTTTTGGGAGGCGAGAATCCGGCACCAGCGTTGGGCGTCGAAATCCGCTTCATCGATGATGTTGGTGATGCCGTGCAGCAGGGGGGCGATAATCCCGTAGGAGGTGCCCGTCACCCAGCCGGGGTCGGCCGTGCACCAGAAGACGTCCCCGGGGTGAAAATCCAGGACGTATTTGCCCGTCAGGTAGTGGGTCAGCACGGCGTTGTGCACGTGGATGGCGCCCTTGGGCAGGCCTGTGGTGCCGCTGGTAAAGTGCAGCAGGGCGCGGTCTTCCGGGTCGGTCAGCGGAATGGCGAAGGCCTCCGAAGAGGCCGCCATGAGCCGCGCAAGCGACCACACGCCGGGTTCCGGGTGGTCGTCGCGGTCCACCAGAAGGACGTGCGTCAAGCGGGGCAGGGCGTCCCGCTGCTGACGGACCTTTTGCAGGTACTGGCGCTCGGTGGTCAGCAAAACCCGCGCCTCCCCCCGGCTGAGGCGCTGAAAGACCGGCTCCGGGCCGAAAGCCGAGAAAAGAGGACAAAAGACGCTCGTGTTTTTGAACGTGCCGATAGCGCCCCAGTAGAGCTCGGGAATGCGGCCGGCCAGAGCCGCGACCGTATCCCCGCGGCCCACCCCCAGGCCGCGAAGAAGGTTGGCAAAACGATTGCTCAGGGCTTTGAGTCGCGCGTAGGTAAACTCCTGAACGCCGCCCCCGCTTCCCAACCAGCGCAGGGCCGGGTGGTCCCGCAGGGGCCCGGCGGCGTGGCGATCGACGGCCTCGTGAGCGATATTCAGGCCGCCGCCCCCGGGAAGACCGTCCAATTCGCGCCGGACGTCGTCCCAGGAAAAGGCGCTGCAGGTTTGGGCATAATCCAGGAGGTTGGGGGGCGTCCCCCACGAATCGACGGGCTTCTTGATGGGCGTCCAACGCAACCTCGCAACTCCCTTCGGGGGTGTGGATCGGGGGCGGTCGGTCCTTTTGCGGGAAAAGGACGGCCGCTACATGTAGGTGACAAATTCCGGTTCGATCAGCGTGGTGAGAATATCGCAGCGGGCAACGATCCCCACCAGCTTTCCATTCTCCGTAACCGGCAGACGGATGATGTTTTTCTGCTTCATGATCTTCACTACCTCGGTCAGCGGCATGTCCACGTCCGCCGTGATCGGTTTGGGGGTCATGATGTCCCCGGCGGTGATTTTGACCAGCTCCTTGCCCGCCAAAACGGCCTCCAGAATATCCAGCTCCGTGATGACGCCGATCACGCTGCCCGCGTCGTCGGTGACCGGCATGCCGCTGTAAAACCCGTTTAGAAACTGAAAGACCACGTCCCTTGCCGGCGCATTTTTCCTGGCCGCCACAACAGGCCTGACCATCACATCCGATGCCTTCAGATCTTTCATCACGCCACCTCCTTCTCCGGCCGCCTTTTGGGTCCGCCCTTAGCCCGCATCCTCCTTAAGTGATGGAGCTGCAGCGGCGTTCCAGAAGTCGGCGCCATACTGCGCAGTTGGTTTTTGCCGCGATCCTGAAATCCGCATTCTCCTTCCTGACAATGATCCCGTGGCCCCGCTTGCCCTCCTTTCCGTTTGAATGGGGAGGCGCTTGAATTCCGGCCTGGTCTTTAATCCGTCAGGCCGTCATTCTGATTCAGAGCACAATTCAGGCCATGCGTTGCATAAAATGGGTTGCCGCGGGCGGTACGGCAAAATCAGGGCAGGGGGCTGCTGCGGCGGAAAGCTTTCGAGGCTTAACCTTGGGCTCAAAGACCATCTTATATTTAGAAATCAATGCGTTAAAATCCCAGCGCTTTTACCGCTTATTCAATGCGCTGACCGCTCGTAATGGTGCTGCTTGCAAATAACGTTCGGAGATTTTGCTGCAGACGGTTAACGCCGGTCAAGGGGTACCAATTTTTCAATTGCGGTTTCGCAAAATTTCAATATTTGATGGACCGCTAAAGTCTCAAGCCAGCGGGTTATGAAAAAAGCGCTGCGCTGCAGGGCGCAAATCTCGGGGCGTGAGCCGACCTTCGAGGATCGGCGCAGGCGGTGTTGAAGATGGGCGCCAACTGCTGGCGTATCGGGGATGCCGAGCGCCTCGGGGTGATCGTCGATGCCGCCGACTACTTCACCGCCATTGCCGAGGCGTGCCGCGCCGCGCGTCGGCAGATCCTGATCCTCGGCTGGGATTTCGACGGGCATTCGCGCTTCGCATGTCTTGCAGCCCGGGCGCCTCAGCCCTCTCGGTGCGACACCGTTTTTAGGCCCACGAGCACTAAGCTTTTGTAACCGTTTTGCCGAAAATATCATTTGAAAAGCAAACCAAAGAATCCTGGCCCCGAGGAACAGGATTCTTCTGCTCAAACAATATCAAATACCTATGGGAAGAGTCGCGAAATGAGCCACTTGAAATTTATCGACATGCGGATGTTTGCGGTAGTTTCGATCCTGATTTTTATTTTTGGTTGCAGTTCGACGCGAGGCGGTGGCGGGGTTGAATGGGGTTCCATAGAACCCGCCCACTATCCAGAAGTCAGAAATGCCAAAAAAAAAGGACCCCCGCCCCATGCCCCTGCCCATGGCTACAGGGCCAAACACGCTTATCGATATTATCCCTCACGGGAGGTCTATTACGATACCGGCCGACGGATTTATTTCTACAT
>JAWOJK010000263.1:0-3695 GCA_046481705.1 Desulfobacterales bacterium
GTGAAGTATTATTGTGTTTAGTCCAACGGCGCGCCGATGTCAAGCCAACACGGCCGCAAACAGTCGTCTACCGGCAAACTGAAATTATTTTCTTGACACACCCTTGCCGAACGGGCATTAGTGGACATCAAAATCATCCGCGACAGAAAAAAGATGAAATATTTCACCTGCACACATTACTCCCTTTTTTACCCCCATCGTTATTGATGGCTTGCCCTTCGCCCAATACGCGGGCGCGCAAGCCGCCCCCCAGCGTTTACATGACCCCCGAAAAGCGGCTAACCCCGATCGAAATGCCACCCTTAGGATACCCGCTGCCCCGACCCGCGGTGCAGCAGCCCCTAACCCCAGAAGGTCATGGAGGAAAAAAATGAAGATGCAGCGCGCGTGTGTATCGATTCTGACAGCCCTGGCCGTGATGCTCAGCTTTGCCATCCTGCAGCCGGTCGAAGCCAAAACCATTCAGTTGACCTACAGCATCTTTTTCCCCGCGACACATGCCCAGTGCCAGGCGGGCGTCGAGTGGGCGCGCGAGGTCGAGAAGCGCTCGAACGGGCAGGTCCAGATCACCGTTTTCCCCGGCGGCACCCTGACCAAGGACAACCAGTGCTACGACGGGGTGGTGAAGGGCATTTCGGATATCGGCATGTCGGTCTTTGCCTATACCCGCGGCCGGTTTCCCGTTATGGAAGCCGCTGACCTGCCCCTCGGCTACCCGGACGGACTGACGGCCACCCGCACGGTCAATGCCTTCTATGACAAGTTTCGCCCCGAGGAGCTCTCCGACGTCAAGGTGCTCTACCTGCACGCCCACGGCCCGGGCCTGCTGCATACCCGCACGGCGGTCAGGTCCCTGGAAAACCTCAAAAACATGAAGATCCGCTCCACCGGGCTGAGCGCCAAGGTGGTGGAGGCGTTGGGCGCGGTGCCGGTGGCCATGCCCCAGGGCGCCACCTACGAGTCCCTCCAGAAGGGCGTCGTGGAGGGCACCTTCGGCCCGATCGAGGTCCTCAAGGGCTGGCGCCAGGCCGAGGTCATCAAGGCCACCACCGACTGCGACACTGTCGGTTACACCACGGCCATGTTCGTGGTGATGAACCCCCAAAAATGGGCCCAGCTGCCCCCGGAGGTTCAGGACGTGATGACGGCCGTAAGCCGCGAATGGATCGATGTCCACGGCAAAAGCTGGGATTCCTCCGACGCCATGGGACGCGAATTCACCCTGAGCCTGGGCAACGAGATCATCCCGCTTGACGAAGCCGAAGGCGCCCGCTGGAGCGAGGCGGTCGCCCCCATCATCGCGGAGTACGCCGCCAGCGCGGACCAGAAGGGCCTCAAGGGCTCGGAGAGCGTTGCGGAACTCAAGCGTCTGATCGGGGAGTTCAGCGGCCAGCAATAAGACGGTCGGTACCCGACACCCCGGCGGGAAGCGGTTGTGCACCCCCCGCCGGGGTGTCGGTTGTCGGGCGCCTTGCGGACGGTTTGAAAAGGAGAAAGGGCTGTGAGTTTATTTGCCCGGCAGGTCTACTGGGCCACCCGCGTGTTCAACGGGATCGCCGCCGCGTCCATAACCGGGATGATGCTGCTGACCTGCAGCGACATCCTCCTGCGTTTCTTGCGCCGTCCGATTCCGGGGACCTACGAGATGGTGGGGTTTCTGGGGTCCCTGGGGGTCTCCTTTGCCCTGGCGCACACGTCCCTGGAGCGGGGCCACATCGCGGTCGATTTTCTGGTGCAGCGCCTCTCGGAACGCCTGCAGACGCTGGTCGACGGCATCAACGCCCTGGTCTGCGCCGTGCTCTTCGGGCTGGCCGCCTGGCACAGCCTGCGCTACGGGATGGACCTCAAAACCGCCGGGGAGGTTTCCATGACCCTTCAGCTGCCGGTCTTTCCGTTTGTCTGGGGCGTGGCCGCCGGCTGCGGTATGCTGACGGTGGTGCTGGTGATGCGCGCCTGCGGCGCACTGCTGCGCCTCACCACCGAGCGGCCCTGAAAGCGCGGCCATCTTCTGATACGAGGGGCGTGGGACTGAGCGGCCGCGGCCCTGGAAAGTGAGTCCGATGTCTCCGACAACTGCCGGCATCATAGGTCTTGCAGCGCTTTTTCTTCTGATCTTTTCGCGGATGCCGGTGGGCTTCGTGATGGCCCTGGTGGGGCTGGTGGGCTTTGGCTACGTGGTGTCCTTCGGGGCGGCCCTGAACATGATGGTCAAGGACCTCTTCGATGTGTTCGGCTCCTACAACCTGACGGTCATGCCGCTGTTTATCCTGATGGGCCAGATTGCTTTTCACGCCGGCATCAGCACGCGGCTTTTCAACGTCGCCTACCGTTTCATGGGCCACTGGCCCGGCGGCATGGCCATCGCCACCATCGGGGCCTGCGCCGGATTTTCGGCCATCTGCGGCTCCACCAACGCCACCGCCGCCACCATGGCGGCCGTGACCCTGCCGGAGATGAAGAAATACGGCTACCACGACAAACTGGCCACCGGGGTGGTGGCCGCGGGCGGCAGCCTCGGGATCCTGGTGCCGCCCAGTGTGATCTTCATCATCTACGGGGTCATGACCGAGCAGTCCATCGGAAAGCTCTTCATGGCCGGGATCCTGCCCGGTGTGCTCTTGACCGGGCTGTTTATCCTGACGGTCGTCGTCTGGTCGCGGCTGCGCCCGGGCCTGGCGCCCCGGGGCGAGCGGGCGACCTTCAGAGAAAAAATAGCCTCGCTCTCGGGTCTGGTGGAAACCCTGATTCTCTTTCTGATGGTCATGGGAGGGCTTTTCTTCGGGCTTTTCACGCCCCCCGAGGCCGGTGCCGTGGGGGCCTTCGGCACTCTGCTGATCGCCTTGGTCCGCCGCAACATCAGCCGGACGGGGTTTATTCAGGCCTTGTTTGAAACCACCCGGATCTCCTGCATGATTCTCGTGATCGTGGCGGGCGCCACGATATTCGGGCATTTCCTGGCCATCACGCGCATTCCCTTCGAGCTCGCCGCCTGGGTCACCGGTTTCGACCTGCCCCCGTATGCCATCATGGGGCTGATCATCCTGGTCTATCTGGTGGGGGGCTGCTTCATCGACGCCCTGGCGCTGATCATGCTGACGGTTCCAATCTTCTACCCGGTGGTCACCTCGCTGGGCTATGACCCCTTGTGGTTCGGGGTCGTCATCGTGATGGTCACCCAAATCGGGGTCATCACCCCGCCGGTGGGGGTCAACGTCTACGTGGTCAGCAGCGTGGCCGACGGGGTGCCCCTGGAGACGATCTTCAAGGGCGTCCTGCCGCTCTTGGCAGCCCTGGTGGTGGCAACCCTGCTGTTGATCCCGTTTCCCCAGATGGCTCTTTTCCTGCCGGGCTTGATGCGCTGAAGACCGCACGGCGAGGTGAAAACGCCTTTAACGCCGCAATCCTGGCTACAGGCTGGATAGCCGGCCGTCGTCCAGGATCCGGATCCCCTTGGCCTGGATCGCCGTGATGGCCCGGTCCAGATCGTCGAAGCGGAAAATCAGGATGGCGTTGTCGGAATTTTTTTCCACAAAGCCGTAAACATATTCCACGTTGAGCCCTGCCTGTTCGATAATCGGCAGCAGCCGCCCCAGTTCGCCGGGCCGGTCGGGGATTTCGACCGCCAGCACCTCGGTCAGGCGCACGGCAAACCCCAGCTCCTTGAGCACCTGGCGAGCCTTGGCGGTGTCGTTGAC
>JAWOJK010000330.1:0-8327 GCA_046481705.1 Desulfobacterales bacterium
TCCAGATCGCCCAGAACCGCGGTGCTGCCGGTCAAATCGGGCAGCTGGGGGTGCTCGGGGCCGCCGTCGACCGGGATGGCCGTGAGGGTCACATCCTGGATTTCCCGAACACTCAATATCAGCCCGATCAGACGGTTGGTCCTGCCCGCATCCTGGACCGCCAAACCCCTGAGGTAGCCCTTGATCTTGCCGCGGACGGTTTCCTGGGCGGCCCGCAGGTCCTGCGCCAGCAGGTCCCCCGAGGTGCTCAGGCGCAGCTTGAGGCCGATTTTCAGCGGTGCCGCCAGGGTGTCCTTGAGGTCCACGTAAACCCCTGCCGGGCGGGCGTCGCGGATGGCGGTCAAGATCCGCTGGCGCAGTTCCGGGGGCAGAGACTCGGCATGCGGGGTGACGATCACCTCGCCCACCTGGCGGCCGTCGACGATCGTTTCCGCGACGTCGGCCTGGATCCCCTGGCGGCTGACGGCTTCCTGCAGGGCCCCCAGGGTGGCCCGCTCGCTGCCGTGCAGAAAATGCTTGGCGCGCGCGCGCAGCTCGATATCGGTCTCGTCGCTGCCGCTCATTCCGGTGGGGGTCGGGTTGGCCACCGCCTTGACCCCGGCGATGGGTTTGGCCAGGACGCTCAGGGCCCCGGCGTCCAGCCCCTGGGGGTTGGCTTCCACGTCGCGGGCCGTGACCCGGGCGGTTTTCTGGCCGTCGAGGAGCGTGACCGCCCCCGTCGTGGCATACTCGACGTTGCCGTCGGCGGTCATGATGCGGGTCCCGGCCGGGATGAAGATGCTGCCGTGGCTGCCTTCGGCGCGGCTGAATTCCACTTCCCCGCTGAAGCGCCCGGCCTCGATGCGGGTGATGCCCAGGAGGGCCACGACCTTGTCCAGCGCCCGGCCGGTGGCGCTGTCGATGAAGCCGGACTGGTAGACCGCCTCCAACTGGGCATAGAGGCGCGCGATTTCCAGCCCGATGGCCTCGGCCAGGGTCCGGGTGACGCTGCCCACGACGATGTCGTTCAGCGGGCCGGCGGCGGACCGCGGCAGGTAGTTGACGTGAAACAGGCTGCCGTCGTCCGGCAGCTGGGCGCCCGCCAGCCACTCCAGGCTTTGGGCGTCGGCGGCGAGCTGGTAGTCGGCATCGGCCTTGAAGATCACCGGCTGGTCGTTGCGGCTGCCGTAGACCGAGACCACCCGGCTCACCGGGGGCTTTTCAAGGGCGTAGCGGTAGGGCGGGCCGCCGGCTTGCGGGGGCGGAAATGCATGCGCCTCGGCTGTCACCCCGCCCAGAATGCCGGTCAGCAGGTTGTCGAGTACTTCGGTGTAGGGGCGTCTGCGAAAGCTCATGATCCGAACTCCAAGGTTATGGGGCCGACGGTGAGGACCGTGGACCGCCCAACGGGCTTGACCTGCAGCTCCACGGTGATGCTGCTGCGCCGCTGCGGGGTCGGCCCGACGGTCAGAGCGGCCACCGCCTCGATCCGCGGCTCCTGCTGGAGGCTTTCCAGGATATAGAGCCGCGCGAGGTTGCGGCTGGTTTCGGTGTTGACCCGGCCCACCAGTTCGTGCAGGCGCGAGCCGTAGTCCGGGTGGCCCAGCCCGGCCAGCTCGCCCCGGGGGGTGAGCAGCCGGATGATGATCGCCTGGGCGAGGTTGTCGCGGCCGCGGCTGAGCGCCATGTCCAGCCGGGTGCCCAGTCCGCCGGGGCCGGGGCGGCGCTCTGACGGTACCCGGTAGACCGGCCGGAAGTCCCGGTGGTGGACCTGCAGGCGGATATCGGTCAGAAGCTGCGGGTCTTTCTGCATGCGCTTACCCTCCGATCATGACGGTCCCGAGCGCCACGACGCTGCCCACCGGCAGGTCGGCCGGGTCGTTGCAGGTCATGGCCGTATCGCCGTTGCGGGCGGCCGGCTTGCCGTTGATCAAAACCGTTGTGCTGCCCATGAAAACCGTGGCCTTGTTGCCGGGCGGGGTCTGAAACGGGCCGCCCTGGGGGACGTGCGCGGGGATGTTGCTGGCCGTGCTGTCCTTGGTGGCCGCCGGCTGCCCCGCGATGGTGACATCCGCGCTGAGCCCGTTGTCGAGCTGGCCGCTAAACGGGTGGGGCAGGGGGGTCGGCACCGGCCCCCCCGGGGAGGGGATCATCACCACGTGGATGTCGGTGGCGATGACCTGGTCTCCTTTTTTGGCTGCCGGTTGTCCCATTTCGGAAAACGCTCCTGCCGCTGCTGGCGGGCTCTAGTTCAAGTTGATGGTGGCGCCTTTCAGCTTCAGCTCGCCAACCGCTTCGATGGTGACGCTGTTGCCGTTGATCTTGAGGTCGCCGTCGCTTTTAACGGTGACGGTGCCGTCGCGGTCGATGCTCAGGCTGGCCTTGCCGCCGTTTACGGTCAGCTCGGCCACGGGGTCGTCGTCTTTGAGGCTCAGCGCGAGGCCCTCGCCCAACCGGATGGTGAGCTCGCGGGCGTCGCCGCTCAAAAGTTCGATGTGGACCGCATCCCCGTCGCCGGCACCCAGCGGCAGGTGCAGCACGGCCTGGCCGTCGGCGTTGAGCGGGGGGCGGTCCTGGTCGTTGTAAAGCCGCCCCGTGATCACCGGCGCGTGGCGGTCGCCGCCGATAAACTGCACCAGCACCAGCTCCCCCACGGCGGGGATCATGGCCGCCCCGATGCGCGGGGTGGCCACCGGCACCTGTTTGAGGACGATCCCCGAATCCCGCAGGACCACGCTGCAGGCGTAGTTGTCGCTGTCGCCGGCCTCGGCGTGGGGGTGCTGCGCCTGCACCACGCCAAGTTCGGCGGTGCGCACTTGCCCCAATTCCTCGCGGACGATGCGGCGAATGGTTTCAAACAGGGAATCGCTCACAGGAGGCCTCCGGGTCCGGCGCCGCTCTCGGCGGACTTGCTGAAATCGAAGATGCTGATAAACCCGCCGGACTTTGAAAATTGGTGCCGCACCCGGACGACCAGCGCGGCGCCGTTTAAGACCGCATCCGGCGCCCCGGTGATCGCGATGCGACTGCCGACGGTCACCGCCGGCGCCCCCGGCACCCGGATCCGGCCGGTGACCGTCGTCAGTGCGGCGGCTGTCATGTGACCGTCGGCCGCCGCTTGGGCCGCTTCGGCGCTGCGCAGCGACGGGTCGCTGATTCGCCGCGCCCCGTCGGCGTTGCCGGCCTGGGCCGTGACCCCGGCGGGGTCCTTGACCAACCACGGCCAGGCCTCCTGCCCCTGGCTGCCGGCGGCGCCCTCGCCGCCGAGGCTGAATCCGGTCGGCAGCGCGGGGGCCTGTCGCAGGGTCAGTGCCAGGATGTCCGCGCCGAAAGTGAAGCTCTGGACCGGCTCGCCGCCCGGAAGGGGCGCGAAGTTGAGTTTGCCTTCGGCTGAAAACCACGCGCCGAAGCCGCACTTGAGCGCCAGCTCGGCGATGTGGCCGAAGGCGCTGCGGCGGTCGTCGATGACGTAGAAGGCAAAACCGCTGCCGCTTTCGACGCGGTCGGTCTCGACCCCGGCCTGCTCGGCCAGGTCGTGGACGATGTCACCGGCGCTCTGCTGCTCGTAGCTCTGGTTCAGCCGCAGGCGGCTGAGCTTCCCGCCGCCGTTTTCGGCCGCAAACTGCAGGGCGCCGCCCAGGCCGCGGCGGATGGCGGCCACCGTTGCGCTGCAGACCAATACCGGGCTTTGGTCGGCATATCCCAGGGAGATGCTGCCGCTGTCGCCGGCCGCCACCGTCGGCGCCTGGCCGCCGCCGGCGAGCACCAGCGTGGCGAGGTCGGCGCAGGGCGCCAGCCCCAGATCCAGCGCCAGCGAAACCAGATGCCCCTGCCAGGGGTCATTCGCGCCGTCCGTCAGGCCTGCGGCGGCGGGCACCGCACCCAACAGCCCGCCGCCGCCCGACCCGCCGCCGTCGCCGAAGCGGACGCTGAAGGTCGGACGGCGGACGGCCGGTGCGCCGCCGCTATCTGCAAAGGGCAACCCCAAACCCGTCATCTTTCTGCCCCCATTTCCCGTCCGCTCATCAGGAGGTCCGCCGCTGATTGGCGGATTCGTACCAGTTCATCGCCTTGCACACCCCGTCGTCGTCCACGTCCTGGAAAACAAAGGGGATCGCCACGCTGTCGTCCGGGTCGATGGAGGCCGGCCCCGAGTCCCCCGGCAGGACGTGCATGTGAAGATGATTGTAGAAGCTGGTGCCCGTGTCGCCGGCCAGCATGATGGGCTGGCCGCGCTTGACGGTGGTGCGGGCAATCGTGGCCGGGGGGGTGTCCCAGAGCGCGAAGGCGTTGGTCACCCCGTTCTGCCGGCCGTGCCCGTAGACGGCGAAAGTCCGCGTGAGCGCGCCCCCCACGGTGCGGTCGTGGACCGGGTCGGGCGCGATCGGGTTGCCGTCGTCGTCCACGTCGTGGCGGATGATAATGAAGTTCCACGCTCCGGTGGTGTCGTCGGTGGTGTTCTGAAAAAGGCTGTGGACCGTCCCCGGCCGGCTGGCGAGGATTTCCTCGGCCTGGTCGTGGGCGAAGTCGTAGGCGTAGGTCTGCATGGTGGCCTGGTCGGCCGGCGGGCGGTTGATGCCGTTGGCGATGGGGTTGTGACTGAAGACCCCCTGGTTGCCCTGGCCCACGTTGATCATTTCTCCGGCTGCATACGGCAGCCGGTAGGGCGACGGGGTGTCGCTGCCGCCGCTGCGCTTGGCCGGGTAGCCGGCGAAGGCGGCCCCGCCCAGAGGGTTGAACTTGCCGTCATCGGTGTCGCCCTCCCGCAGGCTGTAGAGGATCACCCAGAAGGGCAGAATGACCTTGGGCATGGACTTCAGCATGGTCCACCCCAGCAGTTCCCAGTCCTCGGCCCAAGCGGTGATCGCAGCGATCAGGGTGCCCACAAACCCCGCAAAAAGCCCCATGCCGGCCCCTCCGGCGAGCCACAGGGCCCACACCCGCCCGGGAACGTCCCCCGGGAAGAAGGGGTGCACATACTCCTCGCGCCGCACCTCGGAGGCCAGCCAGTAGGCAAACCCGGTGGCGACGGCGTCCACGATGGCCTCGAGCTCCTTGTAGTTGAGGGCGCTGTTGCGGGCCACCGTCGAGGGGCCGTCCTGGGGGCCGCGGAAGTTGAGCGCCGTCATGAACGCCAGGGTCAGGTTGCGCAACTTGTCGGTGGCCGTCACCGGTCCGGCAAGGTTCATGATGTCGCCGGCATAGACGGTGAACCAGAAGGCCAGGCGGTTGACGAAACTGGCATCGGTGTGGGCGCCCTGGGCGGATCCGGCGGTGGTGAGGGCCAGGGGGGCCCCCAAGAGCCACTCCAGCCACTTGTGCGAGAAAAAGGTGAAGCCCGCAAACGGCCGCCGGGCAAGGCCGCTGGTGAGTCCGTGGGAGACGTCGTAGAGCCCGTTGAGCAGGCTCGGCACGAAGTGGGCCCGACCGGTTTTACGGGTGTTGAGCAGGTGCCAGACGCTGCGCACGGCATCGTTGGCCCAGGTGCTGTGCCAGGCCCAGCCTTCCATGAAATCGGCGCTGATGTGCTGGAAGCGGTAGTAGGGGTGGCCCTGGATCCGGCTGGGCGGATTGAACAGGGGGGCGTCCTGCCAACGCACATTGAGGCCGCTGTGCATGATTTTGTCGCCCAGAAAAACGTAGCGGCCGTCACTGGAGATGCGCACCTGCTCCCCGGGCCAGCCCACCCCGGCGCGGATGCCCTCCCCCAGCCAGGCCCAGAAGCGTTCCCCCCGGGTGCGCGGCATCTTTTGCAGCTCGCCCGGCAGGGCGTCCTCGAGGACCATGCGGTTGTAGCGCAGGGCTTGCTGGTCGTCTTCATAGTCCTTGGCCAGGTCGCGGGTCTCCGCCCCTAAACTGACCGCGCTGAAAGCCGGCTCTTCGGCCAGGATGGCGGTCTGGACCAGGCGGTTGAGGAGGCCGACCAGAACCTGCCTGAGCGCTTCGTCCGGGCTGGCAGCGCCGTCCCAGGCGTCCAGCGCGGAGCGTTCGTCAGTGGTCAGCCGGCTGCCCAGCCAGGCGGCCACGCGGTCCCCGGAAGGGGTCTGTTTGAGTTTGGCGGCGAGCGCGCGGGCGTCCTTGAGCTCGTCCGGGGTGAATAGCGGCAGGTCGCGGTATTTGTATTGCAGCAGCCAGGTGGCGTACCAGCCGTAGGGCGGCCCGTCATAGGCGCCGTCGGCCGCGGCGGCGCCGGCGCTCCCGAGCTGAATCGCGCGCACCAGGGCGTTGACCCGGGCAGTGGTC
This sequence comes from Desulfobacterales bacterium, assembly GCA_046481705.1. Taxonomy (GTDB): domain Bacteria; phylum Desulfobacterota; class Desulfobacteria; order Desulfobacterales; family JAABRJ01; genus JAABRJ01. Next base: position 6,223 of record JAWOJK010000330.1, read on the forward strand.
TCGGTGACCGCGTCCAGGGTGTCGGCCGCGCAGGCGGCCTTCTCGGCCACTGCCGCAAGCCCGCTGCGGCGCATGCGGTCCAGCAATAGACGGGAAAGCTTCTCGACATCGAATTGTGGAAACTGGAACTGCTGCTGCAGGCGTCTTTTGGCCCGCCGCAGAACCGCGGCCGTTTCCAGCCGGTTTTCGCGCGCCTCGGGAGTTGTGCCGACGGTGCCGCCTTCCAAGCCGGCGATAACGGCGTCGACAAATCCCCAGGTTTCGGCTTCGATGAAACTGCCGTCCACCCCCAGCTGGTTTTCCAGGATGTCGAAGAGCTCCGCCAGGTACCCCCGGATGTCGTCCAACCCGAGGCCCCTCAGGGCATCGCTCAGGGCTGCCAGCATCTGCTCGGCGAGCTGCATGCCCTCCGCCGGCCCGCCGCCTGCGGCGTCGGCGTCAAAGCCCTGAAAAAAGTCCAACACCGGCTTCAGCAGCACTTGCAGGCGCGTGTGGGCGCCTGTCAGGCGGCCCGCGACGCGGTTCTGGAAACCTTGGGCGGTGGTCTGGATGGCTTCTCCCATCAGGGTGAAGATGTGCCCGGCCTCCTCGGGATCCAGCAACAGGCGTGTGGCCGTGCGCAGCACGTCCTCGATCAGGGCTGCGTCGCTGTTGGCCGGAGCGGCCCGGCGGATGCGCTGGGGCTGCAGTAGAACAGAGCCAATGCTCATCTTTGTACTCCCACTTGGGCCGGGTTTTTCCAAAGGCCGGCTTCTGCCCGGCGCATTTTCATTGCGCCATTGGGGCCAAATCCCTCGGTCCCCTGCGGTCTATGCCGCAATGCTGGCGGCGGCGCCCCCGCTGCCGCCGGGAGCGGCCCGTTTCAGGGCCCGGAAGGCCTCGTTGACCCGCAGCATCTCGCTTTTGAGTTCCGCCTCGAGGCTCTGCAGGCGCTCGATGATGGCCGTCAGCAGCGGCGTGATGTCGAAGGTCGCGATCAGCGGCAGGACGCTGTCCTCGTAGAGTGGCTGCACCGTTGCGGTCAGCAGGGCCTTGGGGTCGAGGGCCCTGAGCTGGTCAAGGACGCCGGCATAGGTGTCGTCGAGATCCTGCAGCCCGCCGGCCGGCAGCACCAGGTCGAGATCGATGCGCGCCAGCATGGCGTCGAAGGCGGCGTCCAGATCGTCTTTCAGATGGCGGGGGTGCAGCGCGTCGATCCGCCCGCGCAGATCGGCGAAAAGGTCCTCGAGGCTTTCGGTCAGAAAGTCGAGGTTGAAGTCCCGCAGGCGCTGCACCACCGTGTCCAGGGAGTCACGGATGGCGCCCAGGGCGTTGGGCCCCAGCAGCAGCCCGTCGATCTTGGCCTGGAGGGCTTCAACCAGGGCCGTGATCCGGTCAAAAACGGCGGCCAGCGGTGCGGCCAGGTCGTCCACCCGCCCCAGCAGCACCCGCAGGGGGGATATAAAGGAGCGGTCGATTTCGGTTTGCAGCCAACCCCGTATCTGGCTGGGGGTGGCTGCGGGTACCCGGAACTGGGCCAGGGTGCCGTCTGCGGCATGGTAGCGTGCGTCCCATTCCGCAAAGGCCGCCGACAGGTCGCTTCTGGCTGTGGCCAGGGCGCGCGCGCAGCGCCGCAGGGTCTGATAGGGGGCGCCGAAAGCCGGATCCAGGGGATCGAAGCGGTCCAGGGCTGCCAGCAGGGCGGCTTTGGCCGGGGAATCGGGCAGGGCTCCGAGGGCGCTTCGCGGAAAGCGGCTGTAGGCCTGGACCAGCGCGGCGTGGCGGGTTTCCGGGGCTAAAGGCGCCAGGTTCGCTGCCAGGGGGGCGGTGGCGGTGTCGAAGGCGCTCTGCAGGGCGGCCGCGCGGGTGGCGTCCAGGGCGGCGGCGAGGGCGTCGAAGCGGGCCTGCAGCGGGCCGAGATCGGTGATGGCTGCCACCTTGTCGAGGATCCCCGCGGTCCAGGCGTCCAGTTGCGCCTCGGCGCCCGCCAGTCCCGCCAGCAATTCGGTGATGCGCGTGAAAATCTGAACCAGGTTCTGCCCGAAACCGGAAACGTCCCCGACGGCCTTCAGCGCGGCATCCACCTGGTCCAGGACTTCGTCCACCGGCAGGACGGCCACCATGCG
>JAWOJK010000349.1:0-2770 GCA_046481705.1 Desulfobacterales bacterium
TCGAGGCCATCCTCTGGATGGAATCCTTTATTCTGCGCAATGTCAAAACCCTGCTGTTCATCACCCATGACCGCGTTTTGTTGCAGAAGCTCGCAACGCGCATCATGGAGCTCGACCGCGGGCGGATCGTTTCCTTCGCCTGCGACTATCCCACCTATCTGGCGCGCCAGGAGGCAGCCCTGGAGGCCGAAGAAAAGCAGACTGCCGTCTTCGACAAAAAGCTCTCCCGGGAGGAGGTCTGGATCCGCCAGGGCATCAAAGCCCGCAGGACCCGCAACGAAGGGCGCGTGAAAGCGCTGGAAAAGCTGCGCGAAATCCACAAGGCCCGCCGCCGCCGCATCGGCACCGTCCGGTTGGCGGTCCAGGAGGCCGAAAAAACCGGTAAACTCGTGATCGAGGCCCGGGGGGTCGCTTTTGCACACGGTGATCAGCCCATCATCCGCGATTTTTCAACGGTGATCATGCGCGGCGACAAGATCGGCATCATCGGCCCCAACGGCGCCGGCAAAACCACCCTGCTGAAGCTCCTTTTAGGCGAATTGGCCCCGGCGACCGGCACCGTACGCCACGGCACCAACCTTCAGGTGGCCTATTTCGACCAGCTCCGCGACCAGTTGGACCCGCAGCAGACGGTCCAGCAGAATATCGCCCAAGGCAACGATTTCATCGACTTCAACGGCCAGCGGCGCCACGTGATCGGCTACCTGCAGGACTTCCTGTTCTCCCCGCAAAGGTGCCGCACGCCGGTCTGGGTGCTTTCGGGCGGGGAAAAAAACCGCCTGCTGCTGGCCAAGCTCTTCACCCGGCCGACCAACGTGCTGGTGCTGGACGAGCCCACCAACGATCTGGACGCCGAAACACTGGAACTGCTCGAGGAGCTGCTCTTCGAATTCAGCGGCACCCTGCTATTGGTCAGCCATGACCGGGCGTTTTTGAACAACGTGGTCACCGGCACGCTGGTCTTCGAAGGCGGCGGCCGGGTGGCCGAATACCCCGGCGGCTACGACGACTGGCTGCGCCAGCGCCCGGCACCCGTCGAGGCGCCGCCATCCGGGAAAAAAACCCGCAATCAGGCCCGCAGCGCCCCCAGGCCGGCCCAGAAAGGCAAACTGGGGTTCAAGGAGATCCACGAGCTCAAGGACCTGCCCCAGCGGATCGAGGCGCTCGAGGCGGAGCAAAAAGACCTTTATGCCGCCATGTCCAACCCCCTCTTCTACCGCAAGGACAAGGAGGAGATCGCAGCGCTCACAACCCGCCTGGAAACGGTCGAACGGGACGTCCAGGCGGCTTACCGCCGCTGGGAGGCGCTGGAGGAACTGAAGGGCGATGCGCCCTGACGGTTTGACCAAAACGCCACGCCTGCAGCTCACCCCCGTCAAATTTTTCAGCAGGCCGCACGCCGGTGAGGTGACCGCCACGGGTTGACAACCCATGGCCTGTTCCGGTATGCGAACCGCTCGAAGGCTGAGATCGCCTTGGCCCGGACGGTTCACCGGATCGGGTGCGCCGGCCGTGAACGCTTTTTTTGCGGCTTCATCCAAAATTCATGCGGAAAGGAAAATTGATCATGGTAAAGCTCGAAACCAGCATGGGCGACATCGTTCTGGAACTCAACGAAGAAAAAGCCCCCCAAACCGTCGCCAACTTTCTATCCTACGTGCAAGCCGGGCATTATGACGGCACCATCTTTCACCGCATCATCGACGGCTTCATGATCCAGGGCGGCGGCATGACCGCCGAGATGCAGGAAAAACCGACCCAGGCCCCGGTCCCCAACGAGGCCGACAACGGTCTGCAAAACGACGCCTACACCGTCGCCATGGCGCGCACCATGGACCCCCACAGCGCCACCGCGCAGTTTTTCATCAACGTCAAGAAAAACGATTTTCTCAACCACAAGTCCAAAACGCCGGACGGATGGGGCTACACGGTCTTCGGCAAGGTGGTCAAGGGCCACGGCGTGGTCAACAAGCTCAAAGGCGTCGCCACCGGCCGCAGCGGCATGCACCAGGACGTGCCCACAACGCCGGTAACCATCACCCGCGCGGCGGTGGTGGCAACGGCCGACGATTAATCGTCGGCCGGCGGGGTGTCCTCCCCCGCGTCCCGTGGCGGGTGCCCGGCACCCGACGGGCGCGGGGGCGAGGCCGTCCCGGATGGAAGCTTCCTGATCTCCACGGACAGAATCCCAACCGTCCACTCCCGCCCGGTTCGGGTCTTCATTCCTTGTTGGTTGAGAATTTCCACAATCGCCGCTTTTTTGGTTCCCTTCCCCAACTCGCCCAGGACGAGTTCCGTTGCCGCTTCGAACTGCTCCTGGAAGCGCTCTTTCACCCGGGCGGGCGGAAGCTCCGCAAACTCATCAGGGTAAGCGGTGCGCGCTGCGCTCGCGCCCTCGCCCTTGAGGGGCTTTCTTTTCATCTCTTCGTAGACCGGACAGGTGTCGCTGCAGCGGGCGCGGAATTGATTTGCCTCGCAGCCGCAGGCAAAGGCGACTTCATCCCGGTAGATGTACTTTACGTTGGATTTGGTACTGTGGCGGATGCCCGACGGAGATGACTTGGAGATTGGCGACAGCATCGTCACGGCGAAATCGGACAACCACCGGCGGCAGGTTTCTTGATCCAGCCCCGCAAACCGGGACCACGCGGCCAGGTATTGGGTTACGTCCTGGCGGTTGGGAACACTCTCGGCGGGCGAAAACCTGGAGCTCTGAATACCATGGGTCACCAGGTCCTGAATGCAGGGGAAAAGCGTGCCTTCGCCCCGG
>JAWOJK010000353.1:0-5857 GCA_046481705.1 Desulfobacterales bacterium
CTGCAGCTTTGGCCGGTGCTGTTTGGCGACAGCGTGCGGTCTTCGGCCTCAAGTGTTGGAGACAGGGCCTGGTTTAGGCGCTTTGAGGTGAACCATGCGGCGAAAATGAGACCATCAGATCAGTATGTCATGAATCTCGAAAGTCAAGTGTTTCGAATGGCGTGGTCGATTTTGAACCGTGTTCCACCCCCTGCCGCTCCGGTCCGGGTTATAGCGTCAGTAACGCCCCTTCGGTTTTAAGGACCTCGGTCAGGGGGGCGCCCCAGTACTTGACTTCGATCCCAAGCTGTTTCAGCCTCTCGGCGGCGCCCAACTGGTCAGCGCAAGCTTTGCAGGCCGAAACATCTACCCCCGCCGCCTGGGCCGCCCGAACCTGTTCCTGGATGCGCGGGTTGTCACACACCAGGTTGACGCTGGCACCCCAGACAATGAGGGTCACGGCTTCCCACCAGCCGTGGGCGAGGGCATTGACGGTGTACATCAAGACCATCTTTTCGGCGGTGACGGGGTTGTCGCTGGTCCACAGAACGGTGAGATGGGTTTTGTCGGTCATTTGAGTCTCCCTTGGGATCGCGCCACGATAACGGTTGCGGGTTTCGCCAACAACCCGGTTGGCATTTTCGGATTCTTGGCATATGAGACCGGTGATTGCAAACTCAAGAAAAATTCTCCCGAACGGCCGTCAGCTTTGCCACAGTCGGGCGCGCGGCTGCCGGGTTTGCCAGAGGGCGCCTGCCGGCTATTCGGGCGCTAGCCGCCTTGGGTCGCGGCTTCGGGGCGGCAGCAAAAGGAGCGGTAATGACTCCCGAGGATCAAGAACGCATTCGGTTATTTGACCGCAGACTGCAAAACGGGATCCAGATCGGTCTGGTGGAAACCGCCGACCCCAGGTCCGCCCGGCTGGCGGCTTTTTGTGCTGCGCTGAGCGGTTTGATCCCCCGGCTGCAGGTGGCCGCGGTTGCCGGCGATTTAACGGGGCTGCCGGGCATTGCCGTGGGGTGCCGGTTTCAGTTTCATGAGGTGCCGGAAGGACCGGCCCTGTCACCGTTTTTGAAGGCCGTAGCGGCAGCCGGTGACGTGCAGCCCGCGGCCGCCGACGCCGGTGACGGCGCCGGCGGCGAGCGCCTTCAGGTGTTTGTCGCCCCCGGCTGCCCCTTCTGCCCTCAGATTCTTGACCAGGTTGTCCAACTGGTCGCCCATGACACCCGGCTCCGGCTGGAGGTCTGGGACGCCGCCCTGTTTCCCGAAGAAGCGGCGGCATGCCGCGTCCGTTCAGTGCCAACGGTCCTTCTGGGGGCGAGGTTTCGCTGGACCGGCGCGGTTGCGGCGGCTGAAATACGGGAGGCCTGCGAAGTTCTGGCAAAAGGGGAACTGGGGGCGGCCGCCATGGAGCGCATGATTCAGGAAGGCCATGCGTTCGACATCCTGCGCTTGTTTCAGGAGAGCGGCACGGTGGCGCCGGCTTTCGTGGATCTCCTGACCCACCCGGCGCTGCCGCTGCGTCTGGGGGCCATGGCGGTCATGGAGACCCTGGCCGAAACGCACCCGGGGTTGGCCGGTGGGGTGCTGCCGTCTCTGTGGGAACGGTTCGGCGCGGCCGAAAACGCCGTCAAAGGGGACATCCTGTACCTCATCGGGGAGGTCGGTGACGGCCGGTGGGATCCGGTGCTGGCGGTGATTGCGGACAGCCCCGGCGATGGCGAAGTCAGGGCGGCCGCCGCGGAGGCGCTGGCAAAGGTCCGCGGCCGGTGATCTCCTTTCCGCACCCTTCCGGTTCAGAGGCTGGGGGGGCCATCCGCAAGGCGCCGGTCTTCACCCGCCTCGGCGCTCTCGCCGGCAAGGCTCAACGCGGTCAGGACCTCGCGGGCGAGGGCGGTGTCGCCCAGCGGCATAAGGTCCGCCGCTTGCTGCTGGAGCCCCTGGAAGGCTCCCTGGGCCAGACGGTCGGGGCTTCCCGTGGCGCGCGTGATGACTTGAAAAACGAAAAATGCCAACAGCAGCGCGATCAGTACCGTGATAAAGGCGTGCAGGAAAAAATCGCCCGAGAGGTAATTGCCGGAAAAGTAGTTCCCGGCCGTAATCCAGCCCACATGGCCGAGGAGGGCGACAATCGGGAGGTTGAACAGGACCTGGAGAACAAAGCCGCTGAGTTTGGCGGCGGCCTTTTCCAGCGAGCGCTCCAGAGCGCCGCTCCAGAGGGCCGCCAGTTCGGCGGCCAGGTCGTTAGGCTCGGGCAGGACCCTCGCGATGTCGCGCACCTCGGGTGCAAACCGGCCGCGCACTAAAAGTTCGGCAATCTCCGGCCAGCGCTTCAGCAGGCTCAGACGGTAGCTTCGCAAGGCTTGGTCCAGGCCCTTGCCCTCTTCGCTCTCGGCAACAGCGGATTTGGCCGTTCGGTAGCGGTTGACGACGGAAACAGCCCCCCACAGCTGGCGCAGGGGGTTGCCGAAGCGCAGCAGGGCGGCCATGCCGCTGCCGAAAACCAGAACCCGCGCCCAGAGCGCAATCAGCCAGCCCACCGGCCCGGTCCAGCGCTGGGCGAGCAGCTGGTAGAGCCGGACATTGACGCCCAGCAGTTGCCCGGGAGTTTCGCGGTAAAGGCTTGCCAGGGCGGCCTGCAGGCCGTCCTTTTCGGCGGCTGTCATTTGCCTGAGGGCCTCGGTCAGCGCCGCTCGGTCCCTTTGAATTTCCGCCCGAACCTCGGCTTCGAGGTAATCCCGCAGCGCCTCGGCGTTTTGCAGGCGCTGATCCACAACAAAGCCGGGGCGGTTGAAGGCGCCGAAAATCATCTCGTGCAGTTCGGGGTACTGGTCGAAATCATGCCGCGGGGGGGCCCCGGGGTCCCAGTCAGGTTCCTGGAGGTGGCGGCGCGCGGATATGCAGAAGATTTTTTCCACCGGGCGCTGCCAGGCGCTCCGGATGAACTCGCTGAACTCCGGCACGATCACGTCTTTGAGTTCCGCGGCATCCTGCCGGTCACAGCGGTTGATGACGCAGATGACGGCTTCCCCCTGAAACCTGCGGACATAGGGCGCCAGGAAATCCACGTGGTCGCGCCGCTTCGGGTTTTCGGCATTGAACACGCAGATCAGGATATCCGAGAGCGCCAGGGCTTTGCGGATGATGGGGATGTGGGCCTGCTGCTCGGTGCTGTCCATGTCCGGCGTGTCGATCAGGATGGACTGCGCGAGGGCCTGCGCCGCTTGGCTGGTGACCACGCTGACGGCTTCGGCCCCCAGTTGCGCCACCAGTTGGTCGGCATCCCCCTTCTCGGCGCAGAAGACCACCGCCCGGCGCGTGGTGGGCCGTTGGTGGCCGGTGGTCGACAGGTCGTCGACGCCGGCTAGGGCGTTGAGCAGGGTCGATTTTCCTGAACCGGTGGGGCCGATGAGCGTCACCACCAGTTTGCGGTCGAAGCGTTCCACCAGTTTGTCGATCATGTGGGCGGCCTCGGCGCACTGCTTCTGCAGCGCCACGGCCGGCGACCACAACGGACAGGCCGTCAGGGCGCTTTGCAGCCGCTGGAGGGCGTGCCGATGGGTTTCGACCGCGCCGCTGGTCTTGAGAGTTGCGGTTATCCGGTTTTTTGCCATTGGGGGGGCGCTGCCTTTCTACACTGCTGGAGGTGATCGTCGATGGCGGCCAGGATTTCACGGCTGTCGTCAAATACCTGCGCGGCGCGCCCGATGAGCGCGCCGGTCAAGTTTTCTTCGAAGATTTTCTGCACGGCCGCGGCCTTGTCGCTTAGCCAGGCGCGCGCAATGGGCACCAGCATCGCCTCCAGCAGCCGGCGGTCGGCGTTCTTCATGCCGGAAGTGGCCGGTATCGCAATCAAGGCATACAGATCGTGCAATCCAAAAAAGCCGGTCAGCTTGACCTTGATGCCCGCCGCCCCGACCGGATCCCCCGTCGACAGGATGTAGGTAATGGCCGCGGTGGCCGGCAGGACGTTGAGAAAGGCCGCCGCCGTCTGCCGCAGCTTGTCCCCCAGGCCCATCTGGCGGCGAAGCTCTTCGGCCAGTTCCCTCAGACTGTTTTCCACCTCGCGGGATATGAATTGGGTCAGCTCTTTGCGGGCCAGGAGGGTTTGCAGGGTGGTGGACCAATCCAGGGTTTTGAGACGCTCCTGTTCGGCTGCCAGCGCCGGGTGGGCCGGAATTTTGAAGGCCGCCAGGCCCGGCTCGTCGGCCGCCGACATTCGGGCCTTGCCGCCCATCGGCGCAAGCTCGTTTTCGGGGACCGCCGTCAGGGTTTCGACAATGGCCGCCATCCGTTTTCCAGCCGTATCCTGGACCGAGGCCGTGACGTGAATCCAGGGGCCGACGGCTTGCCGGTAGAGTTCATGCACGGCGGTCAGCAGGTCCTCCTCCAGCTGCTGGCGAAACCGGGCCTTCGCCGATGGGGAAGCGCCTGTTCGCCCCTTGCGCAGACGTTTGACGATCTTGATCACCCCGCGGTACGGCATTTCGATGGCCGTTCCGGTCTTGCGCATCAGCTTGATGTACGGCGGGTCGGTTTGCAGCCATATCTTGGCAAACTGTTTGAGCAGGCGATCGGTGGGAAAATGACGCAGGGCCTGCTGGACGCTGTGGCTCTGGGCGGTGCGCAGGGCGTCGCGGTAGAGCGCCAGCGCCTGGCGGGATTGCGCCATCCGCTCGGAAAAGGCAGCGGCCCGCGCGAGGGTGTCGGCGAGCATCGAGGCCATCAGCTGGGGTTGCAGCTTGCGTGGGTCCAGGCCCCGGAGCGCATCGGCCAGCGAGGGGCCAGCGGGTTCCAGCGGGCTCAACATCATGGGCGCTTCGCCGCTGGCGACGGCATTGCTCTCATCGGCCCGGTAGACACCGATTACGTGGTTTGCGGCATCTTTACCGTAGAGGTTGTGGGCCACCGTGGCGGCATGTTCGCGGATCTCCTCCGACTTGAAGGTTGGGTAAACCCGGTAGACCAGAAAGCATTTTTTGGTGCCGATATGCGTTAGTTCCTCGGCCAGAAAGTCGGTGTTGTCACGATTGTTGTAATTGGAGTTGGTGAATATGTAGATGAAAACATCCGCTGTTTCGAGGGCTTGGCGGGAGGCCTGGCGGTTGGTGTAAACCCCGCGTGCGCCGGTGTCGAAGTCCGGTGTGTCCATCAGCAGCAGGTCGGCGGAAACCCGCTCGCTGGGCACATACAGTGGGCACCCAGGGGTGCCCAGGTCCGCAGGATCGGTCAAGGGTCCGGGCAGGCAGCCGAAGGGTTGAAACAGCAGTGCCAAAAGCCCCTCGCGCTGAAAGAGGGTGGGGTGCGAACACAGCAACACCCGCCGATTCAAACCGGCCCGCCCTCCGACCGTGGAAACCGCTTTGCCGACCAGCGCGTTGAAAAGCGTCGATTTGCCGGAGGAGCCGCCGCCGCAGATCGCGGCCACCAGCGGCAGATCCCCGGACAGGCGCGGAAGCAGGTGTGCCCTGAGCGTCTCGGTCCAATCTTCCAGCCGACCTCCGGGCGGCAGCCCCAGCAGTTCGCCGGCTTTCTGCAAATCGTCGCTCAAGGCCTGAAGCACCCCTTTCAGGGGATGGTCGCGGCGGGTGGCCATGGTGTCGATCCTCCTTGGTTCAGTGTTTTAGAAATTATCATATTTTGCATGTTGTGGAAACCACCGCCGCCCACGTGCCGGCGCCAGCCACCGGCGGGGGCTTGGGGCGCCCCGGTGCTGCCATCTATACCTTCAAACTGCAGTACCCCTCTTTTCTCTTCCCGGGCAAGTCCCAGTATGATGAGGGTTATGCCCCCGAGGGGGTGACAATTACACGCGCCATCAACTCCGCGCAGACGCGGCAATCGGTGGAAAACCCCATTGATAAGGTATTAAGAACCG
>JAWOJK010000013.1:0-5092 GCA_046481705.1 Desulfobacterales bacterium
GCTTGGATGTCTCGGGTTCGCTGCAGGGCGACCGGCGCTTCGATCCGCAAGGTCAGGCGGCCGTCCGCGTCCCGGATACAGAAAGTCGGAATGACGGTGCTTTTGCAGCGCCGCGCCAGCAGGGCCGCCACGCGCGTCGCGGTTGCCGGGTGCCCCAGAAAATTGACCGGAATGCCCTCCTTCTGGCGCGGCATGTCCATCAGAAATGCGACCACCCCGCCCGCGCGCAGGGTCTGGCGCATCTCCGGAAACGCGCCGGCCTTGTAGAGCAGCCGGTTGCCGAAACGCGTTCGAAAATTGTGCAGGTACTGGTTGAAAAAGCGCAGTTTCATGGCCTTGGCGACGCCGGTGAGCGGCGCTCCAAAATACAGCGCCGGCAGCTGGAATCCGGTTTCCCAGTTGCCCAGATGTCCCGAGATGAAGATCACCCCGCGGCCTGCCGCGAGCGCCTGTGAAAAATGTTCGGCGCCCTCGATGCGGCGATTCCTTTTTGTGTATTCCTCCCCTGAAAGGCACGACAGCTGGACCATCTCGGCCACCATGGTACCGTACTGGCGAAACACGTTTTTCAGGAACGCTTTTTTCTGGGCGCGGCTCCAATGGGGGTAGATGAACCGGATATTACTTCGGGCAATCCGGCGCAGCGGGTAGGCCAGGAGATACAGGAGTCTTCCCACCCATGCGCCGATGGCCTGGAGCTGGCCTGGCGAAAGGCCCGCGATGCGGGACGCCAGCCACCTCCGACGAGATCCGGATGCCTGCCCGTCGGCGCCCAATTGCAGACTGTTTGCAGATTTTTCGAATGTCATGTCCCAGCTGCCTCGCAGAAAAGGGTCACGGTAAATGGTTTTTGCCGGGGACCCGCGATCAGCCGTTTTTGCCCAGGCGCTGCAAGAGGGGGTCGAGATACCTGAAAATGATATTGCGGGTCGCCTTCTTAGGTAGATTCTGCATGTAGGCAGATGAAAATCGGGGCTCGATGACCGGGTTGGCGGCCGGGGTCCAGTCTTCGCAGTCGTAGCCGACGAGCTGCATATAGGGGGTGTAGGCCGGTTTGAACAGTTCGGCGTCGGCGGCGGTAAACCAGTGGCGCCAGTCGCCGGCGGCTTTTTTGCGTACGACCTTGTCCTTGCCGGTGCCGCTGGGCACCTCGGCGCCGGATGCGATCTCGAAGCCCAGATAGGCGTTGAGAGCCTCGAACTTTTGGGCGACCATGTCCTCGTAGGTGAACAGCAGCCAGTCCTCGCCAAGGTCCCGCACGAATTCGGTCATTTCCTGGTAGCGCAGGCGCTCCTCCTCGACAACGGCTTCCTGGGTGATGGGCCAATCTTCGTGGCCCGTGTAGCGGCAGATTTCGTAAAACGGAATGGCGGCGGGTGCCTTTTCCTTTCGCAGGACCAGCTCCAGGTGGGCCTGATACTGTTTTTTACGGCCGGTGGTGCCCTTGTGCCAGCGGTAGAGCATGCGGCTGACGGCGGCATCCCGGGGGTCCCGGGCCATCCAGATCTTGCGGTCGTAATGCTCCTTTTTCAAATGGGCGCGGTAGAGGGCGAAGTCTTTGCCTTTGCGCGCCTCATAGGTGTGCTTGTAAACCGCATTGGGGTAGTCGCCGATATACTTGCCCGGTTTGCCGCCCGAGAAGGCCTTGCAGTTGGGAAGCCCCCCGGCCACCTTGTAGACCATGGCGGTGGTCCCCGATTTTCCGAGTCCCAGTATCAGAACCTTCATATTGTTTTCCTTTCCGGTTTTGGCGGCACGGGAGCCGCTCCCGCACACTGGGGATGGCCCCGTTTTTTCCGGGGGCGGCCTTCAAGCCGAATTTTCAGCGGGCAAGGCGGGCCCCTTTGGGGCTGATGGTAAAGATTGCATCCGTGATTTTTTGGGTGTCGACTTCGGCGCTGTCCCCGATGGCCTGCTGCAGTTTTTTCAGTTTGGCCCGGAAGGCTTCGAGGGACAGGCCCGGATACCGGTGACGCTGGAATTCGGGCCGGTTGTGCGACCCCGGCAGTTTCGCCTTGAAGCGCTTCAAGGCATGCAGCCCTTGGCTGATCAGCCACCGCTGCTGGCGTTCAAACCGTCTCGGGCCTGCTGCGGCGGCCATCTGCTGCCCGATCTTTTCGACCACCGCGACGATTCTTTCGCAGGCCAGCGGGCCGTCCTGGGCCGCCAAATGCCGGGCGAAGAGCGCTTTGCGGGCATCACCGTCGGCCGCGCCCACCTTTCCCGCAAGGATCCGACCCAGCCGGTCGCGCAGCTGGGCGAAGTCCAAACACTGGTGGCTGATCAGGTTGGGCAGGCGGTAAAACCCGTAATCGTAGGCCTCGTTGACGGTTGCCCGGTAGGAAATGGCCGGCACGCCCAGCGCATAGGCTTCGACCCCCGTGGTGCAGCCGTTGTGGATGACGGCGCGGGTGGCCATCAGCCAGGGCACCACGTTGCCCTCGTTGGTGACCCTGACGCGCCGGCAGCCCGCGGCGATCTGGCGGTAGACCGCGTGGTTTTCGGTGGGGTGGGGCCGCACCACGATGGTCTGGTCGGGGAAGGCCGCCTCCAGGCGGGGTATCAGCTCCTGGAAATCCTGAAAGACGGCCAGTTTGTGATCCCGCAGGCCCTCGGCGTACGAGCGGCTCATGCCGCGCGCCGCCCGGCCGAACTGGGGGCTGCGGCCCGGCCGGCTGGCTGGCTTGAACAGGTTCATGTCCGGGCCGAAGGCGTTGACGTGGTTGAAATTCGTGTTGACCAGAATGAAGCTGCCGTGTTCGGCGCTCAGGCGCCGGGCTTCCTGCTGGTGAAAGCGGCGCAGCTCCGGCCGCAGGAAATCCCCGCGGGGGTTGCCCGTGATGTGGATCGGGGTATCCGCCGGCAGGGCGGGGTAGCGCCGCCAGAGTTCGGCGTTGTCCTCTCCCCAGGCAAACAGGTGGGAGACGTACTTGATGGCCGACGGGGGCAGCCGGCGGGAAAAGTAGGTCTCCGGCGGCAGGTGGACCAGCGCCTCCTCGTCCCAGGTAATGATTTCGTGCCCCAGCCGGTGGGCGACTTGAAAAAAAAGCAGGCTGCGGACCGTCATGCTCTTGGAGAGATAAATGCTGCGGGGAAAGGCGTCGATGCGCATCTCCATCTCCCGCCGGGAGCCGATAACCGAGCAAAAGCCGCGCCGGGCCGCGATGCAGGCCAGCAGCAGCTTGGGGTCCAGTTCGCGCACCTGGTTTTCAACGGGTATCAGGAGCGTTGATACTTTCTGGCCGGTTGCCATTTATTTCCTCTCCGGCTTTGCCGGGGTTGTCTCGGTGTTGAAAAAACCGAAACCCCTGAGGGCGCCCATCAGCCCCGTGCGCCGTTGGGGGCCTTGGCCGCCAACTCATAGTATAGAGCGGCATAGCGGTCAAGGCTGGTTTCGATGCTCAACTGGTCCCGCACCCATTTTCGGGCCTGCTTGCCCAGGGCCAGCCGCAGCCCGTCGTCTTCCAGGAGGTCGGCCAAATTCGTCGCGATGGCCTGCGCCTCTCGGGGCGCCAGCAGGTATTCGCGCCCCGCTTGGCCGAAATCCTGGGCCAGCCCGACGAACGGGGTTAAAAGGACCGGCAGGCCGGTTGCCATCGCTTCCAGCACCACGTTGGGCATGCCCTCGCGCTGGGAGGGGAACACGAAGATATCCGATGCCCGCAGGTAGGTCTCGACGTTGCGCACCAGACCGGGAAAGTGGATGCGCTCCGGCGCCCCCGAAGCTGTGGTCAGGTGTTCAATGCGCTGTCTGAAGTCCGCCAGTTTGGGGTAGCTGAGGTCCTTGCGCAGCCCGACAATAAAGACATGGGCCTCGGGAAAACGCCCGGCCAGGTGCGACCAGGCTTCCAGCAGCAGGTCGCTGCCCTTGCGCGGATGCACGGCCCCGACGGTGGTGATGATTTTCTGGCGGTCGTCGACAATCCCCAGGGATCGGCGCGCGGCCCGGCGTTCGTCGGCATCCCGGGCGGGGCGGAAGCGGGCGAGGTCGACGCCGTTGGAGATAAATTCCATCCGGGTCGCCACGCCGAGGTCGCGCAGCTGCGCCTGCATCTGGGGGTTGTTGACGATGATGCAGTCCATTTTGGCGTAGAGGTGCCGGAGGGTCTGGCGGCGGATGACCCGCTGGACCGGGTTTTTCGGCAGCTTCAGCGGCAGCGTATAGGCATAGACCAGCGCCGCGCCGGTCCGGCGCATCTGGTGCAGCCAGAAGATGGAGCGTGGCTGCAGGGAAGACACCAACTGCAGGATGTGCGGGTGATACCCCGGCTGCCGGCAGTAGCGCAGAACAGCCTGGTTGAAGGCGATCGAACGGCGCCAGCCGGCTGTGACCGGAAGCGGGATGCGCGCGATCGGGGTCCCGTCGGGAATTTCCTCGGGCTGCGGTCCGCTGTCATGGGGCTGTCCCGAGGCGCCTTCGGGCTGCCAAATTGCGTTCTTTTTCAGTTTGGGGGTGCCCGTCAGCACCCGGGTGAGGATCCCGCGCGCCCGCAGGCCGGGGATATAGCGCAGGTAGCGCAGTTGGGCGCCGCCGTGGGTCGGAAAAAAATGGGCCGAGGCCAGCAAAAGCTCTATGGTGCGATCGGATGACATTCAGGAATTGTCGGCACGCCCGGTTGGCGGGTGGATTTGGAAAAAGGACCCGTGCAGCGGTTCAACCCGCAGTTCGGCCTCGTCTCCCAGCAGCTGTTGAAAGCGGCCGATGCGGGAACGGATGTCATCCAGGGGAATTTGCGGGTAGCGGTGGCGCTGAAACGCCGGTTTGTTGTGGGAGCCCGGCAGACGGGCCTTGGCACGTTTTACCAGGGTGCGCCCGGCCAGCCAAAGCCGGCCCTGGAGCTGCTGGATCAGGGGCGTTTCCGGACGCCGCGAATGGTTGTGGGCCATCGCCGCGAGGACGTCCACAATCCGCTCGCAGGCCAGTTGGCCGTCGCGCGCGGCAAGATAGCGCGCGATGGCCGCACTGCGATCCGCGCCGTCGGCCACGCCGATCTCGCCCGTGAGAATTTTGCGCACGATCGCCTGCAATCCTTCCAGGTCGAATACCTGGTGGCTGACCAGATTGGGCAGGCGGTAAAACCCACCGTCGTAG
>JAWOJK010000050.1:0-21697 GCA_046481705.1 Desulfobacterales bacterium
TTTTTTCCCGCCGCCGCGGCAGCGGCTATTTTTCCAATCCAGTGGAGGTAAGTTCTCTGCTTGAGGGTCTTCGCAACCTCAAAGCCTTCCGAATATCCGGTATTCTTGCAGCCCATCGATTCAGTCTCCAACGCTTCGACCCCCTGGCGCCAGACGAGAGACAGGCCCGACCCGGCGATGGGTCTCAGCAGATCGTCAGGGGCGTGAATGGGTTGGATTCCCGATTCCTTTTTCTATCGGTTTTTGCTAAGAGACTACAGACAGTCCTCAACCTGTTGGGTATGGCTTTACTTGCCGTCGCATCGATCTGCTTTTGCAAGTATTATAGAATATTACCTTCAGGTGTGAGGCTTTTTGTTTTTGAATCGTTCAGGCCCGATATTGAACCCATGAGGCAAACTGGTGGCCCGGGGCTTACCCCAGCGGATCGACCAGACACGCCATTAACGACATCCAAGGCAGCTATCTGACAAAGGAGGCACCATGCGAATCGGAATACCCAAAGAAATTCTGCCGGAAGAAAAAAGAGTCGCCGCCACGCCCGAGACAGTGCTGAAATATATCCAGATGGGTTTCAGTGTGGCGGTTGAATCCACGGCCGGGGAGGGTATCGGAAAAACCGATGAAGAATACCAAAATGCGGGTGCAAGCATAATCGCCGATGTTAAAAAACTCTTTTCAGATTCGGACATTATTTTAAAAGTCAAACAGCCGGTGTTCAACGACGCCATCGATCAGCACGAAGCCCAGATGCTGCGGGACGGCAGTATCCTCATCACCTTTCTACACCCGGCAGCGCATGGCAATCATGAGATGGTCAGGATGCTGCGGGATAAAAACATCACCGCCTTCACCATGGACGGCATCCCGCGCATCCCCCGGGCCCAGAGAATGGATGCCTTGTCTTCGATGAGCACGGTCACCGGCTATAAAGCCGTGCTGATGGCAGCCAATCGCATGCCGAAGTTCGTGCCCATGATCACCACCGCCATCGGTACCGTCAAGCCGGCGCAATTTTTGATTGTCGGCGCAGGGGTTGTCGGCCTCCAGGCGATTGCGACCGCCAAAAGACTTGGAGGGGTTGTCAAGGCCATGGATATTCGCAAAGAAGCCTGCACCCAGGCCGAAAGCCTGGGGGCCAAAGTGGCGGAATTCGCTATCCCCCAAGAACTGGCGGTCGGCAAGGGCGGTTATGCAAAGTCTCTGGAGACGGAGTGGTTGGAAATTGAACGCAATGTGATGAAGCCCTTTCTGGAGGAGGCTGATGTGGTGGTTCTCAGCGCCCTGGTGCCGGGGGAGGTCGCGCCGGTTCTGATCACCGCGGAAATGGTGCAGGTGATGAAGCGGGATGCGGTGATCATGGACATCGCAATCGATCAGGGGGGCAACTGCGCGGCCACAGAGCCCGGGGAGTTTGTCCAAAAAGAGGGTATCCACATTTGTGGCATCCAGAATATCCCGGGAAGAATGGCCGTGCATGCCAGTTGGCTGTACGCCAATAACATGTACTATTATGTGGAAAATCTTTTTAAAAACGGGTTGGGCACACTCGATTTGGATGACGAAATCGTCAAGGAATCCCTTGTGACCTATCAGGGTGAAATTGTTTTTGAAGGCGCCCTCAAGGCGATGGGGTTTCATTACGTGCAGTGAAACTGCCGGGAGACTTTTGATGGAAAATCTTATGCTGTTGTCAGGGGTTTTTATTTTTTACTTTTTTGTCGCCTATACGCTGATCTCCCGCGTTCCGACCCTGCTGCACACCCCCTTGATGTCCATGACCAATGCCGTTTCAGCCGTTACGATACTCGGCGCCGTGATTCTTTTTTCAGTTCCGACAACGGCTGTTGAAAGAATATTAGGCGCCCTCGCCATTGTGGCCGCGGCCTTTAATGTCGTCGGGGGCTTCGCCATCACGGATAGAATGCTCAGGCTCTTCAAAGAAAAAGAGGCGGAGACCGGGACCCGATGACCGCGACCCGTTTTGCCCTTGATCTGGGGTTGGACCTGGTGGTTATTGCCTTTCTGGCAATAGGGATATGGCAATTTCGAACGCCTCGTGGCGCCAAATTCGGCAACCTGACGGCGGCATGTGCGCTGTTGTGCGCATTTGTGCTGGTTTTGTGGCGCAGCGGGGTTGTCGACACCGCAACTGTAGTGATCTCGCTGCTGATTGGCTCCGTTGGTGGATATGCCGTGGCCAGGGCGGTCAGCATGATTCAGATTCCCGCGATGGTGGCGCTGCAGAATGGTGCCGGCGGTATGGCGGCGTTTCTGGTAGCACTGGTTGAACTGATGCGCCGCGCCAACTCGCTTGAGTTCGTAAACGAATTTTCGGGGGTCCTGGGATTGACCATCGGCGCCTTGACCTTCAGCGGCAGCATGGTTGCAGGGGCCAAACTGGCCAATAAAATGAGGCAAACACCCCAGATTCTGCCCGCCCACAATTGGTTGGTGGTGGTCACGCTGGTCGCCATGGCGGTCATCGGCCTGTGGGCGCTTTATGCGCCGATTCAGGTCAAATTGTATTTTCTGGTACTCCAGATCGTGCTTTCGGCTGTCTTCGGAATTTTATTTTCAATCCGTATCGGCGGTGCGGACATGCCGGTACTGATTTCATTTCTGAACGCCAACACAGGGCTGGCGGCGGCGTTATGCGGAATGGTGATCGGAAACCAACTGCTGATCGCCTTCGGCGCCACCGTAGCGGCATCCGGGTCGATTCTCACCCATCTGATGTGCAAGGCGATGAATCGCAATCTTTTGCGAATATTCGTGCCTGATACCATTCAGCAGAAAGCCGTTACGGAAGGCCGAACCAAACCACCGGCGGTCAGTCAGCCGGATCCGCTGCTTGCCCCCGCCGACATTCAGGCCGCCACCGACCAAAAGCTGGAAAAAGCGCTTGCCATCCTGGCCGATGCAAAAAAAATCATCATTGTCCCGGGCTACGGCATGGCGCTTGCCCAGGGGCAATTGGAGCTGGTGGCCTTGGCCAAAAAAATGGTCGAAATGGGCAAGGAGGTCAGATACGCGATTCACCCGGTGGCGGGCAGAATGCCCGGACACATGAATGTGCTGCTGGCCGAAGCCGGGGTCGACTACGACCTCCTGGTGGAGATGGAGGAGATAAACCCCGAGTTCCAAGCCACCGATCTGGTCCTGATTGTCGGGGCCTGCGATGTCGTCAACCCGGCGGCCATCACCGTCGCGGGCACCCCCATCACGGGCATGCCGATCCTGCTGACTCATGAAGCGAAACATGTCATTTGCTGCAACTATGATGACCAGCCCGGGTATTCAGGCGTCAAAAACCCCCTCTATGAAAAAAGCCATACGGTCCTGCTGACGGGTGATGCCAAGGAGACCCTCCACCGGCTTTTGGAAGCGATGACGGCTGAAAAGCCCGTGGTGGAAAAACCCCCCGCCGCGGTCGCCATCGATGGCGTTGCCGCCGCGGTAAATGCGCTTGCATCCGCTAAAACGGTGGTGATCATTCCCGGTTACGGGATGGCGCTGGCACAGGCGCAATTCAAAGTCGTGGAACTGGCAGCGATGCTCGAAAAGCGGGGTGCCACCGTCAAATTCGCCATTCACCCCGTAGCGGGCCGGATGCCCGGTCACATGAACGTCATCCTGGCCGAGGCCGAGGTCGATTACGAAAACCTCCTCGAAATGGACACGGTTAACCCCCAGTTCGGCGAGACTGACGTGGCGCTGATATTCGGGGCCTGCGACGTGGTCAACCCGGCCGCC
Organism: Desulfobacterales bacterium; assembly: GCA_046481705.1. GTDB lineage: Bacteria > Desulfobacterota > Desulfobacteria > Desulfobacterales > JAABRJ01 > JAABRJ01. The sequence continues at coordinate 3,757 of JAWOJK010000050.1, forward strand.
ATCGACGTGCCGGGGACTCCGATTTCCGGTATGCCGATCCTGATGGCGCATGTGGCCAAAACCGTTATAGTTTGCAACTTTGATACAAAACCCGGTTATTCGGGGGTTGCAAACCCCCTTTACGATAACCCAAAATCCATCCTGCTGTTGGGTGATGCCAAAAAGTCGGCAAGTCAACTGATCGCCGCGCTGGAATCGCTGCACACCTGAACCGACCTGACCCCGAATGGGTCTGGTGGCGCAGCCCCCACAACAGAAAAATACCCTCCAACCCGCGGCGGACCGCCCAAACCGGAATCCGGCTGCCTGCCGCGGACCTGATCCAAGGGGAAAGCAGACTCGTATGCAGCCAACCCTGAAGACCACCAATACCATTCTTTACTGCCGGGAGTGGGATAAAACGATCCGATTTTACCGCGACCAGCTGCAGCTGAGCGTCACTTTCGCCACCGACTGGTTTGTGGAGTTTGGCTTGAATGCCGTTGCAAGGCTGAGCATTGCCGACGAAAAACGATCCACCGTCAAGAGCTGCGGGGGCAGGGGGGTCACCTTGGCGCTGGAAGTCGATGATATCGCGGCTCTGCGGGAATACGCCCTGAAAAATGGGTTACAGCCGACGGCCATCCGCAAACACCCCTGGGGCGCCTGGGTGTCTCATCTTTTCGATCCTGAAGGGCACCGGCTTGAGATCTGGCAGGCGCGCGCTTCCGGTGAGGCGCGGGAGCAGGGGGCAATCCGGCCTGACCTTGCCGGCGCCCCCGCGGTTCCTTAAAGGCCGGGCATAAATCGCGGTTTGGGGGACATTCCTTTTTAAAACAACTTCAATTAACGGGGCTGCGCACAGCGGAGCTTGAGGCGGGCAGGTTTTGATCTGACTGATCTCGCGGGTCGGCTGATGCGGAAAGTCCTCGAGCGTCGCCAGAGGCCGTTTCAACCCCGGCTTTCAGTTCCCCAAAGGCATTCTCACCGGCGTTTTTCAGGTCGCCCAGTTTGTTCTCAACAGCTGCCTTGCGGTCCTGGAGTTGATCGATGTGGCGCTCGATTTCAATCCGGGCCTTGGCGTCAGCCTGTTTGGCCTGCGCTTTGAACTGTTGGATTTTGGCGGATATTTCCTCAAGTTTGGGCCTCTGCCAGTTGCTGATATTCATCGCGTGATGTCATGGTGCGTCTCCTTTACTTCGTTTTCGGCTGCAAGCTGGTTTAAACAGTTCAGCCTCGACGATTTTTATGATGGCGCTGTTGTTTGAGGCCGATTTTGAAATGAAGTGCCGGGCGCCGCGGGCCAACGCCGCCTCGCGGTATTCCGGCAGATCGTAGCTGGTCAGAACCGCGATGACGCCGTCGGGATGAACCTCGTGGATCCGCTGCAGGAGATCCAGGGCGCGGCAGCCCCGAATATCGATGTCGGTGAAGATCAAACCGGGGCGGTGGCGTTTGACCTTGCGGATGGCATCCTCCCGGTCGATGGCTTCCACGACGGTGATGCCCGGATAGCGCCGTGCGATCGTTTCCCTGACCGTGCGTCGGAAGATCCGATGGTTGTCGACCAGCAATATCCCCTGGCAGGCGCTCATGTGTCACAACCTTCCTCGGCGGCAGGGCCTCTGCAGTCGCGAAAGATTTCGGCCGGGAGTGTCATTCGGGCGCCGATCGCCCGGTTTACCGAAAATTCTGCTCCACGGCGCGCCCACCTCCGTGGCTTTCGCCGTACGGCACACCCGTCGCTACAATGTCCGCCCTGCACCCAGCAACGCGCACTGCCTAAAGCTAACGTATTCGGCCGGCGGCTTAAATGTGGTCTTCGACCCATTTGGCCGCTTCACGGGCGGTAATTTGAGCCGCCCCGCTACCACCGCAGCGTCATCCATGATCGCCCGTGGCGGCGCATGCGCCATAGCGGCAGGGGGTCGGCCAGCCGACTTCCAACCGCCGGCGGAATATGCTATGGCCGGGAAGGCGGATGCCCGACAGGCTGAGGCCCGATGTCGGCCGCGGCCCGGCGGGCACCGCGGCGCAACGACCGCCGATAGGGTGGTGGCCGTGGGCCGCCCCGGCGCCCCCGACAGCCCTTCAAGCAACTGCACAGCCAACCGGATCACGCCATGCCTACAGCCCCCCTCATCGCTTTTTGCAACGCCCTGCTGGACCCGGTCGTGGTTGTCGACCCCGCCGGGCGCATCGTGGCGGCCAACCCGGCGCTTTGTGATCTGTTGGGGTGCAGCGCTGCAGAAGCCCAGGGCCGCGATATGGGTCATCTGGTGCCCAGCCATCGCCGCCGCGAGCAAACCCGACAGTTGCAGGCCTGCCTGCGGGGGGCGACGGTCGATGCGGTTTCCTCGGAATTGCAGTCCCGCGAGGGGCACCCGATACCGGTTCTGCAGACCCTCTCCCCTTTTCGAACCCAGGACGGGTCCGGGCCCTTGGTGGTCTGGACCTTCAAAAAATCGACGGCACGGGACCCCTCCCTCGAGCGCCTGAACCTCATTCTGGAGAGCCAGGTCCAATCCAGGGACAGCGCTTTGGATCAGACCGTCACGGCGTTGCAAGCCGAAGTCACCGAACGCCGCAGCGTGGAGAAAGCGCTTCGAAGGTCGCGCAGTCAGTTGCGCCTGCTGAGCCAGAAGACCCTGGAACTGCTGGAAAGCGATCGTCAGGTGATTGCCAAGGAACTGCATGACAGCATCGGCGCCAGCCTGGCGGCCATCAAGTTTTCCCTGGAGGGGTGGCTCGAAGTTTACGGTGACCGCCTGCCGTCGCCCGAAATCCCCTTCGAGCGCATCATCACCCACATCGTGGAGACCATCAAGGAAACCAAGCGCATATCCGCCAACCTGCGCCCGTCGACGCTGGACGATCTGGGGCTGCTGGCCACGGCCAAATGGTTTTGCCGGAATCTTTCCGGGCTCTATGGGGGGATCCGCATTACGCCCCGCTTCGAGGTCGAGGAAAGGGAGATCCCGGAGGCGCTTAAAATCGTCTTATACCGCGTCATGCAGGAGGCCCTCAGCAATGCCGCCAAACACAGTGGGTCTGAAGAAATCCAGGTGGCACTGGGCCTTCGCGACGGGTTCCTCGAAATGACGATCAGTGACGATGGCAGCGGGTTTGACCTGGATAGGGTCATGGGGGCCGGGGACACGTTGAGCGGATTCGGCATCAACAGCATGCGCGAGCGCATCGAAATCTGCAATGGCCGCTTTGAGATCCGCACCCGCGTGGGGCAAGGAACCCGCGTTCGCGTCTGCCTGCCGGTAGAATCCGGCAATGGTGAAGGCCCCTTGTGATCCACCGCCGCCCGGCGGGGTCTGCGGTTGGCAAGGGGGCGGGTTTCGATAGGCGGGGATGGTTGTTCAGACAGGCTTGGCGATCACCAGGCCTTTTTCGATGGCATACGTCGTCAGCGCCGAGGCATTGTGCAGATCCGTTTTCTTCATGATGTTGGCCCGGTGTTTTTCGACGGTTTTGACACTGATAGTCAGAAACGCGGCGATTTCCTTGTTGGTATGACCTTCCGCCAGCAGTTTCAGCACTTCACGTTCACGCTGGGTGATCGTGTCCCAGGCGGTCTTTTGCTTGAGGCGTTTGCGGCCTTCGAGGTACCCCTCCATGACGCTGTCGGCAATGCCCGGGCTGATGTAGGTTTTGCCGGCCAGGACACTGTCGATGGCCATCATCAGCTCCCGGCGGCTGGCATCCTTGATACAGTAGCCGTTTGCCCCGGCATCGAAGGCCTCCAGCACGTACTGGTCGGATTCGTGAATCGTCAGGGCCAGGATGATGACTTCCGGAAATTGGCGTTTGACGTCTTTCATCACGCTGATGCCGCTTAACCGGGGCATGGAGAGATCCAGCAGCAGCAGCTTCGGTCGCAGATGCTGCACCACGCGAATCGCCTCCAGGCCGTCGCTGGCCTCCCCCACCAGATCCAGATCGCTGCGGACGGCGAGCATCGCTTTGAGCCCCTCGCGAAACAGCTGGTGATCTTCGGCAATGACGACTTTCGTTTTTTTGGCCATGGAATCGGCTTTCCCCTGAATTGGGCGTTTGCCGCAGCTTTCGCAGCGCCAGGAACGGCAGGCTGCTGCGGATAAGGGGGGCCCGAAAATCGACCGGCACCTCCCCGGGGCAGACAGGTGCGCCTGCGGTCAAAAGGGTATGTCAAACCCCCGGGCTTGTAAATGGGTAATTTTGCCGGGGCACCCCTCAGGGTCGCGGCAAAAATCCGACACTCATGGCGCTTGTCTTTTGGGCCGTATGCCTTGCCAGCCGCGCTGGGCGCTGTCCGCAGAATACAGGATCTCGCGGCCGCAACTGGGGCCTTGATGGGATTGCAACCCGCCCGGCGACGGGACAATATAGTAAGGATATGTTCTTTAAACCATTTGAGAAGCGGAGGTGTAAACGCCGATGGCGCTGTTGGCAGAGTGGATGTCGATTACGGTTTGGAACAATCCTCTAAAGGCTTATCTATTCGCCCTGGCGGGCACCGCCGGCGTGATGGTGGTGCTGTGGCTGGTGCGGCGGGCGATGATTCATTACTTCACCCGACGCACCCGCGAAAGCGACCACGAAGGCTACGATTTCATGCTGGCGGTGGCCGAGCGAACCCTATTTCCGCTCATATTGGTGGTTTCACTGTATGCCGGCAAAGGGTTCCTGGCGTTCCCCTCCGGCGTAATCCTATGGATCGAAAGCGGGGCAGTGGCGGCTGTGGTGCTCCAGGCGGCCATCTGGGCCAACGCCCTGATGACGTTCTGGTTCAACCGCTACCAGCGGCAGTACCGCAACCTGGATGCCGCCCGGGTTACCACCGTGCGGGCGATCAGCATGGGCGCCCGCCTGCTGCTGGTCGTGATTGCCGGGATCCTGATTCTGGACAATCTTCCGGGTGTTGAAATCACGGCCCTGGTGGCCGGCCTGGGGATCGGCGGTATCGCCATCGCCCTGGCCGTACAGAACATTTTGTCGGATCTTTTTGCCTCGTTGTCGATCATTCTGGACAAGCCCTTCGTGCTCGGAGACTTCATTATCGTCGACACCCACATGGGGTCGGTGGAGTATATCGGCTTGAAAACCACCCGCGTTCGCAGCCTTTCGGGCGAGCAACTGGTTTTCCCCAACAGCGACCTGCTCCAGAGCCGCATCCGCAACTTCAAGCGGATGGCCGAGCGGCGGGTGGTTTTTGAGGTCAGCGTGACCTATCAGACCTCTTACGAGAAGCTGGCGGCAATTCCCGGTTGGATCGAAGAGATCGTGACGCGTCAGGAACCGGTGCGCTTCGACCGAGCCCATTTTCAGGGTTTCGGTGATTACGCGCTGCGCTTTGAAGTCGTCTATTATGTGCTGGATCCGGACTACAACCGCTATATGGACATCCAGCAGGCCATCAATTTCGGGATCTACCGGAAGTTCCAGGAGCAAGGGGTCGCGTTTGCCTATCCGACCTACACCGTCAACTTTCCCGACAGCGATCGGGTTCAAGAGCGCACCGCGGAGCGGCTCGTCAGCGCTGGGCGCACGTCCATGCGGCGCATCTTTCAGGAGGGATAGACGCACCGGAGTGAACCCGCCATAGGGCTCCGGGGAGGCTTCCCCCCTTGTCTGCTTCTATGGGCGCCTTTCACAGCCCGAAAAAAAACAACTGAAGGGTGAGCGGATGAAATTTCCCTGGCGGTTGGGCACCGATCAAAGGGACTGCTACAGCGTCGGGGGGCGTGTCATCCCCTGCGCGGGCACCGGCCAGGATGCGGAAGATAAGCCGCCTGGCCCTGATCCCGCCAATCGATTCGAGATTCAAGACGCCACGGTTATCGACAGATCATCGGGGCTTTGCTGGTGTCGGGATGCCAACCGGTTTGATTTCCCGTTCGCCTGGGAGGCGGCGGCGGATCTTGTCGGGGAGATGAATCGTTCCGCTGCGGAGGGGCGCCGCGACTGGCGGCTGCCGTCGCGACGGGAGTTGTTTGGACTCCTCAGCCATCAACGCGTCAACCCCGCGCTTGGGCAAGGGCACCCATTTCTCAACGTATTTCCCGGTTATTATTGGACCGCCACGACGTGCGCACGACTTCCCGCAGAAGCCTGGTATATTCATCTGGGAGGCGCCCGCGTTTATCGGGGCATGAAAAGCGGCGCCTGTCTGGTATGGCCGGTGGCCGGCGCCCGTCGGGTTAACGGTGTGGGCGACCCGCGCTTCCGGATAAATGATGGCATCCTCCAGGACCTCTGGACCGGGCTTTGCTGGACCCGCACTACCCGCGACGGCTGCGCGACGGTCAGCTGGGAAGGGGCGCTGCAGGCCGCAGCCGCAGTCAACGCCGCCGCTCGGGGAGGGCGCCGCCGCTGGCGGCTGCCCAATATCCGTGAACTGGAAAGCCTGGTGGACCTCACCCGCCACTCGCCGGCACTGCCCGCCGGCCACGGCTTCGAGGACGTTCCCGACGGATGCTGGTCTTCGACCACGAGCGTTTACGAGCCCCGCTATGCGTGGGTGCTCTATCTGCAGGATGGGGCGGTCGGGGTCGGGTTCAAGCCCCAGCCGAGCTTCTGCGCATGGGCCGTCTCGGATCAAGGCAGACCCCGGACGGCGTGAACGCGATCCTGCCGCTCTGACGCGGATGGCGGCCTAAAAGTCAAGCCCCCGAAGGCCGCGTCTGTCCGAATTCCCCGCCGCACGGCGAATCAGTGGGGCCTATCGAAGCTGTCCAGCAGCATTTCGGTGTTGTCCGTCTCGTCGGGTTTTACACTGGGGTTCCCGTTGATGATCCGCGCGCAGGCGTTCCACCGCAAAACCGCGTCCTGGTTGTCCGGGTCACAGCTGGTGAGCGCCCGGTCATAGGCGGCCATGGCCTTGGTGAGCCAGCTATAGGCCAGGTGGCCCGCTCCGGGCCCGCCTTTTTTCAGGTGCGCCTTGGCCCGGCGCTCGCAGATGATGCCGGAATAATAAGCCTGGCAGTACTGATCGCCGAGCATTTTGACTATCTCCCGGGCCTTGTCGAAGGATAATCCCAGATCAGCGTCCAGGCTGTCCGTAACGGCCAGCAGCAGGGTGATCAACGCCTCCTGATTGTCCGGAGCGACCGCCAAAACGTCCCTGCAGATGCTTTCGGCCTCCTGGGGCTCGTTCAACAACCGATACTGCTTGGCCATCGCGATGGCGGCGGGAACGGCTTTGGGGGTGATGGTTTTCAGCTCTATCACGGTGTCCTCCTATCTGGGTCCTTGAGGGGTGTTCGATGGCGGGCCTGACGGGTTTACAGGCGGCCGCCGGTTCCAAAAAAACTGCCTTTAGATCAGGGCAGGGGGTTGAAGGGCAAGCTTGACGGTTCCGCCAAAAGTCCAATTTCTGCCTTGGACTGCATCTCGAGCTCGCTGCGGCGTGGTATAGGACCGCCTCACTCTTCGAGATTTGCGCACCGAAACTTGGCACTTTTTTCGAAAGCGTCTGGATTTTGGCTTTACCGGTTCACCAAACTTTGAAGAATTCTTTTGCCCCGATTCTCCGACCGGCTGTTGGGAAGTTGGCTCAGCCCGGTTTTCTGGTTTGTTTCGGCCAAGACCGCCGCCCAAGACGCCGCACGGCTTGATTGCGATGACCGCAAGCCTTAGATTGTCCACCAAGTCTAAACCACATCCATCATTGGGCATCGCGACACGCCAGAAAGGCGGTTTGGCCATGAATTACCGACCGACAACACCCGGTACGCTGGGTGCCATGATATTCGACAACCGCTTCACCCGCGAGCTGCCCGGCGACCCCGACACCCGCAACACCCGCCGCCAAGTCTTGGGGGCGTGCTACTCGCGGGTCAAGCCGACCCCTGTGGCGGCCCCTCGGCTGGTCGCCCATTCGCCGGAAGCGGCGCAGCTGCTGGATCTTTCGGAAAAAACCTGCACCTCCAGCCACTTTGCCCAGGTGTTCAGCGGCAACCGCCTGCTAACGGGGATGGACCCGTATGCCACCTGCTATGGCGGCCACCAGTTCGGCCATTGGGCCGGTCAGTTGGGCGACGGGCGCGCCATCAACCTGGGGGAGGTCATCAATGGGCGCGCCGAGCGCTGGGTCCTGCAGCTCAAGGGCGCCGGCCCGACCCCTTACGCCCGCACGGCCGACGGCCTGGCCGTGCTGAGATCCTCGATCCGCGAGTTTCTGTGCAGTGAGGCCATGTTTCACCTCGGGGTGCCCACCACGCGGGCGTTGAGTCTGGTGCTTACCGGGGAAAAGGTCGAGCGTGACATGTTCTACGACGGCCATCCCCGACGCGAGCCGGGGGCCGTGGTCTGTCGGGTCGCGCCTTCCTTTACGCGTTTCGGCAGCTTCCAGATCTTCGCTGCGCGCGGGGAGACCGAGGTTCTCAGGCAGCTGCTGGACTTCACCATCCGCATTGATTTTCCCCACCTGGGTGCGCCCTCGCCGGCGGTTTACCTGCGGTGGTTCGATGAGGTCTGCCGCAGGACCGCCGACCTGATGGTGCACTGGATGCGGGTGGGGTTCGTCCACGGCGTGATGAACACCGACAACATGTCGGTTCTCGGGCTCACCATCGATTATGGCCCCTACGGCTGGCTGGAGGATTACGACCCGGACTGGACCCCCAACACCACCGACGCCGCCGAGCGCCGTTACCGCTTCGGCCATCAGCCCCAGATCGCGCTCTGGAACCTGGTCCAACTGGCCAACGCCATCTACCCGTTGATCGAGCAGGCCGAGCCCCTGGAGCGGGCTCTGGCAGGCTACCAGGGCCGCTACCAGCAGGGCTGGCAGGCCATGATGGCCCAAAAATTGGGTTTGAAGTCCTTCGTCTCCGGCAGCGACGAGGCCCTGGTGAACGAGCTGCTGTCCATTCTACCGCTGGTCGAGACCGACATGACGATTTTTTTCCGGCAGCTGGCCCGCCTGGCGGTTGACGACCCCCAAAACGCAGACCCCGCCGACGACGAGGCCCTCTTGGCGCCCGTGATGGCGGCCTACTACCGGCCGCAGCAGCTGACCGCCGAGACCCGCGGCCGCATCTCCAGTTGGCTGCGGGCCTATATCCGGCGCGTCGGGCAGGACGGGGTTCCCGATGCGGTTCGCCGCCGGCGCATGAACGCCGTCAACCCCAAGTACGTGCTGCGCAACTACCTGGCCCAGCTGGCGATCGACCAGGCCGAAGCGGGGGATTTTGCGATGGTGGCGGAGCTGCTGACCCTGCTGCGCCGGCCCTACGACGAGCAGCCCGGCAAGGAAGCCTTCGCCGAAAAACGCCCCGAGTGGGCGCGCCACCGGCCCGGCTGTTCGATGCTCTCCTGCAGCTCTTGAAACCTTAGGACCGCTGCGCCCGGCACCTCTCCCTGGTGCACGGTGCTCAGCGCCTGGCCGCCCTGCGGCGGCGCAAATGGCGCGCCGCCACCCACCCGTAAATCAGCAGGTTGGCTACTACCAGCGCGATCCCCATGGCGATCTGGAGGTTGCGGGTGAGGCCGATCGGGTAGATGATCGGCATCAGATAATGGTCGATAAAGCCACCACTGTAACCGGCTTGGCCGCCGGCGCGGCGCAGGTACTGTTCAAGCGGCGTCAGCGGGCAGATCCAACCCTTTAAAACGATGATGGCACCCCACGCGGCGGCGGGTAGATGCAGGTAGACCAGAAAATGCCACTTCAGTCCCGCAAATCCGCCCAGCACCACGAAGACGATGAACCCGAGGTGCAGTACGACCAGTATGTCCGCGGCGATTCTGAAAAGCACGTGGGCTCCTGAGTCGGTTGAGGCGCACGGGCGGCGGTCGCCCGGTGTTCAACTCGCCGGCGGGCGGGGGGTGCCGTCGCCGTCGATGCGTTCCAAAAATGCGTCGATGATGGCGATGACCTGGGAGGTGGTCTCCGGCGACAGGGCGTCCCCGGCCAGGACATGCCGGCCCGGGTCGCGGTTGCCGTTGAAGGCCACCAGTCTTTTGTGGGTGGAGGCCATGGCGCCGAACTTCTTTTTCAGCTTGGCCACGCTGATCACCCGATCCTTTTCATTGTAGAGCATCAGGACGGGCAGGGCCAGACGGCGCAGGTCGGTGGCGTTGGCAATGCGCACCAGGTCCATCATGGTGTAGAGCGCCTTGATCGGGTAGCGCACGGTCCAGTAGCGCTCCTGGGCGGGGCCGGCGGGTGTGAACTGCCGCCAGGTGCCCATAAAGCGCTCGATGATGCGCTGGCCCAGCTGCCAGCGGGTCAGAAAGGTAAAAAGGTTTTTGGGGGAATAGTTGGGGGAGACCAGTATGAGGGCGTGGATTGCGGATCGCTGTGGCGCGTGGGCCGCCAGCCAAGTGGCAAGGGCCGCCCCGGTGGAGGTGCCGATCAGGATGATCCTGCGGCCCAGCCGGTTTCCGACGGCGAGTGCTTCCAGGCCGTCGTGCAGCCAGTCCTCGACCTTCGCCGCGGCCAAGGCGCGCCCGTCCTGGCCGTGACCGTTTAGGCGGGTGTAGAAAAGGTTGGCGTCGATCTTCTGCGCCAGCAGGTCGCACAGCGGGTATAGCTCCATGCGGGTGGCGGAAAAGCCGTGCAGGTAGACGACGGCCAAATCGGTCCTGGCCCTGCGGGGCGATCGCCAGACGATCTTTTTTTCGGTTTGGCGGCGAATCCCGGAAAAGCGCGCCTCGGAGGCGGCCAGGAATCGGTCCAGGTCTTCAGGCAGAGGCGGCTGGCGTATAACCGCCCGCGGGGCGTAAGGCTTTGCGATCATCAGTCTCGATTCCGCCAATGGTGTGCGCAGGCATGCTGAAAAAGGAAAAATCGGAGTAGTATATCAAATCGGCGGCGGAATGGTCAATGCTTGCTTTTGGCGCAGGACCTCAGCGGCGGGCCGAAAGGGGCAGTTGGGCGGTGTAGTTGCAGGGGGCGTGCTGCGCCAGAAACTCGGGAACGCCGCCAAATGGGGTCTGAGCCGGCTGCGGGGCGGGGTTGGGGTGGATTTCGCCGGCATGCGCGAAGCGCAGCCATTTGCCCACCGGGGGCAGGGCGGTGACGAGATCGTTGGGGTTGACGATGTGAAAGATGCGGACAGGCTTCAAGAGCGCGACGAAGTCCGCATCTCCCACCCGCGGGGCGCCGAAGGTGTAAACCGCTTGGGGGTGCAGGCAGGCCGCCGCCAGGGTCGCCAGGGCGCCGCCCAGGCTGTGGCCTGTGTAGAAGAGCGGCTTGCGGACCCGCTGAAGCTCCCCGGCCATTTCCTGCCAGGCGCCGAGAAAGATGCTTTTGAAGCCCCTGTGTACCCGCCCGCCGCCGGGCCAGGCGGCCGGGGTCGCGTTGAGGTTGAAAAACCAGTTGGAAAGCGGGCCGCTGGTCCCCCGGAAAACCAGGACGGCAAATGCCCGGTCGCTATCGGCCACGGTCTCCACCAGGGCCGCCTGGGCATGGCGGGTGTAGAAAAAGCAGTTTTCGCGCAGCCCGACTTTTTGCAAAAACGCCTCCCGGGCGGATGAAGGCGGGTCGAAGTCCGTCGGTTCGGCTCTGCCCTTGCGGTAGATCAGGCGCGACAACTCCGAGAGCCACCAGGCGTTGGTCGGGCTGAAGCCGGCCGCAGCGGGGTCAAAACGCCCGGGTTTGGCGCTCGCGAAAAAATCAGACGATGCGCCGGGTCTCAGCAGCGCCTGCCAGGTTTGGTTGAAAGCCATCGGATGCCGATCTTGCCATGGGGGTGCAAAGGGGCGTATGAATACCGGCCGCGGGGCGCTTCCCGGGGCAGTCGTCCATACGGTTCCAATGTTTTTTTAAAACACTACTCTGGGCGTCCGGCGGGGTCAACTGTTTTGTGAGGATTCGGTTAAAATTTTGTTAGGCCGGGATTAGGAGGCGCCGAACGAAGCGGGTGGCGTCCAACCTGCAGCTAGCTGGCTGCACCGCATCGCTTGAAAGCTCTGCCGCATGACGTCGCTAAAATCGATTCTGCTCATCTATCCGCCGGTCGCAAAGCCCTCTGAACCGCCGGCGGGGCTTGCCCGGCTGGCCCGCGCGCTGGGCGCCCAGGGGGTCGACTGCCGGATTTTCGACGCCAATCTGGCGGGGATCTGCGACCTGCTGGGGCGTCCAGCGATTGCCGGCGACACCTGGTCGCGGCGGGCGCTGGCCCGGGTCGACACCCATCTGCAGGCCTTGCGGGAGGGCGCCCTCTACACCAATGTCGACCGTTACAAGCGGGCGGTGCTGGACACCAACCGGGTGCTGCACCTGGCCGGCCGGGCGGCCGGGGTCGACATCTCGCTTTGCAACTACAGTGACCCCCGGCTGTCGCCGGTGCGCAGTGGGGACCTGCTGCGGGCGGCGGAGCGCTTCGCCGAAAACCCCTTTATCGATGGGCTGCAGAAACGGCTGACAGCGCTCCTGGCGGACCGCGAGCCCGAGATCGTCGGGATTTCAATCAACTTCATGAACCAGGCGCTGTGCGGGTTCGCCCTTGCCGGCTGGATCAGAAAGCGGCTGCCCGGCGTCCGGATCGTCATGGGCGGCGGGCTGGTGACCTCATGGCGGCACATCCCGGGTTTTCGCAGCCCCTTCGGCGGGTTGGTGGACGAGCTTGTCGGCGGGCCGGGGGAAGCGCCCCTGGCGGTCCTGTGTGGCGCAGGGCACCAGCGGCAGCAGGACGTCAGCGGGTTTGACTACACCCCCTTCGAGCTCGGGCGCTATCTCGCCCCGGGGCCGATCCTGCCCTACAGCACCGCCCGCGGCTGCTACTGGCGGCGCTGTGCCTTCTGTCCGGAAAAATCCGAAAACAGCGGCTACCACCCCAGCGCTGCGGACACGGTCCTCGGGGATATCGCCGGGCTCAAGGCGCGTTTCAAACCCCGACTGATCCATTTCCTGGACAACGCCCTCTCACCGCGCTTTCTCAAACACCTGGCCCTGAAGCCGCCGGAGGTGCCCTGGTACGGGTTCGTGCGCATCACCGCCCATCTGGCGGACCCCGATTTTGCCCGGGCGCTGAGGGCCTCGGGGTGCGTCATGCTCAAGCTGGGGGTCGAGTCCGGTGACCAGGCCGTGCTGGATGCGCTTGAAAAGGGAACGACCCTCGATACCGTCTCGCGGGCCCTCAAGACCCTGAAAGCGGCCGGGATCGCCACTTACGTCTATCTGCTCTTCGGGACCCCGGCGGAAAGCCTGCAGAGCGCCCGCCGCACGCTGGCCTTTACCCTGGCCCACGTCGCGGCGATCGATTTTCTCAACCTGGCCGTTTTCAATCTGCCGGCCTACAGCCCGGAGGCCCGGGCGCTGGCGACGCTGCCGTTCTACGCAGGCGACCTGTCGCTTTACCGCCAATTCACCCACCCTGCCGGTTGGAACCGGGACCGCGTGCGCCGTTTTCTCTCGGGGGAGTTCAAAAAACAGGCGCCCATCCGCGCCATCCTGCGAAACGACCCGCCCTTCTTCACCTCCAACCACGCCGCGCTGCTCAAAATGCCCTGAGCGCTTCCAGGCCGTGCGGATGCCGTCGATTTTTTGAAATCCGCGTCCGAATGCGGTTGATCCTCACCGGCCATCTGATGTAGGAGAGTGGCACAGTTTGTTTGCCATGACGGCACCGCGACCCCGAAACCGGGGCGGCGACCAGGCTTTTTGCGGAACTCTCAGACCTTTCACGGAGGACACAATGCGTCAGCAACCCGATAAGATCATCTGCTCGATGATGCAGGTGAGCAAATACTACGACAAAAAACCCGTGATCCAGGACATCTCGCTGTCGTATTTTTACGGCGCCAAGATCGGTGTGCTGGGTCTCAACGGCTCGGGCAAAAGCTCGCTCTTGCGCATCATGGCCGGGGTGGACACCGAATTCAACGGCAAGCTGACCTTCAGCCCGGGGCTTAGCGTGGGCCTGCTAGCGCAGGAGCCGACCCTCGACGAGAGCAAAACGGTCCGGCAGACCGTCGAGGAGGCAGTCCAGGAGACCGTCGATCTGATGGACGAGTTCAACCGCATCAACGAGAGGTTTGGCGAGCCGATGTCCGACGACGAGATGGACGCGCTAGTCAAGCGCCAGGGCGAGGTCCAGGAGAAGCTCGATGCCCGCGACGCCTGGGATCTCGACGCCCGGCTGGATATGGCCATGGACGCCCTGCGCTGCCCCGAAGGCCAAACCCCGGTCAAGGTGCTCTCCGGCGGTGAAAAACGCCGGGTGGCGCTCTGCCGGCTGCTGCTCCAGAAACCGGACATCCTACTGCTGGATGAGCCCACCAACCACCTGGACGCCGAGTCCGTGGCCTGGCTGGAACACCACCTGCAGCAGTACGAGGGCACCGTCATCGCGGTCACCCACGACCGCTACTTTCTGGACAACGTGGCCGGCTGGATCCTGGAGCTGGACCGCGGCCACGGCATTCCCTGGAAGGGTAATTACTCCTCTTGGCTGGAGCAGAAGCAGGAGCGCCTGCGGCAGGAGGAAAAAGCCGAAAGCCACCGCCGCAAAACCCTGCAGCGCGAGCTGGAGTGGATCCGCATGAGCCCCAAGGCGCGCCAGAGCAAGTCAAAGGCGCGCATCAACGCCTACGAAAAACTGCTGACCCAGGAAAGCGCCGCCCACGCCCAGGACCTCGAAATCTACATTCCGCCCGGGCCGCGCCTGGGCGAACTGGTGGTGCAGGCCGAAGGCGTCTCCAAGGGCTACGGCGACCGGCTGCTCTTCGAAGACATGTCCTTTCTGCTGCCGCCGGGCGGCATCGTCGGCGTGATCGGACCCAACGGCGCCGGCAAGTCCACGCTATTTGAGATGATCATCGGCCGCCAAGCGCCGGATGCGGGCACCATCCGCGTCGGCGACACCGTCCGGCTGGCCTACGTGGATCAGAACCGGGACAGCCTCGATCCGCAGAAAACCATCTGGGAGGTGGTTTCGGGCGGCCGGGACGTCATCGATCTGGGCGCGGTGTCGGTCAAATCCAGGGCTTACGTGGCCCGCTTCAATTTTACGGGCAGCGACCAGCAGAAAAAAGTCGGCATGCTCTCCGGTGGGGAGCGCAACCGGGTGCACCTGGCCTGCATGCTCAAAGCTGGCGGCAACGTCATCCTGCTGGACGAACCCACCAACGATCTGGACGTCAACACCATGCGGGCGCTGGAGGAGGCTCTCGAAAACTTTGCCGGCTGCGCGGTGGTGATCAGCCATGACCGCTGGTTTTTGGACCGCATCGCCACCCACATTCTGGCCTTTGAGGGCGACAGTCGGGTGGTGTGGTTCCAGGGCAACTACTCGGATTACGAGGTGGACCGCAAGCGCCGGCTGGGCGCCGATGCGGACCGTCCCCACCGGATCAAATACCGCCAGCTGACCCGCGATTAATTCCGCCCCGCTTTCTTCAGACCTTTTCCGGGGGGAATCGGTGATGGTTTCCCCCGAAACGGTCGGGCCGGCGCCCAGGCGCCGCCCCCCTCACTTCCGAGGCATTTCGTAATCTTCCCCGATCCCCGGCAGGCGTTGTCCTCAAAGCGCTGTGGCAACCCTCTGCTGGGCGATGACGGGTTCGGGCCGCAAGTCATCGAACGACTTCTGGCCGACCATGCGCTGCCCGAGTGGGTCGGCGCCCTGGATGTCGGCACCGCCATCCGTGATATTCTCTTTGACTTGCTGCTGGTACCCCACAAGCCCGAGCGCTTGATCGTCATCGACGCCATGGACCGGACCGGCCGACCGGCCGGGGATATCCTCGAAATCGAGGTGGATGCCATCAGCCCCGCCAAGATCGTTGATTTTTCGCTGCACCAGTTTCCCACCACCAACATGCTGAAGGAACTCCGGGAGTCGACCCCGATGGAGGTGCGCGTTCTGGTGGTTCAGGTCGCGCAGATTCCCGAGACGGTGCGCGAGGGTCTCTCGACACTGGTCCAAGCGGTGGTTTCCAGGATGTGCGCGCGCATCCTGGAGATCCTGCGCACACCCGACCGGCCGAAACTGGGGAGGAGCCATGATTGAAATTCAAGTGGGTAGGCTTGCCCGCAAACTCGACGTTCACCGCAATACGGTTTCAAACTGGATCCGCTCGGGGAAGCTGAAAGCCAGCCAGACCGTCGGCAAGCGCTACCGGATCCAGGACGCCGATTGGGTCCGCTTCTGCCGGGAGTGCGGCGTTTCCGAGACGGTTTGTCAGGCCGTCGCCGAACGATCTGGTGGTTTGGAGCCAAGCGGGGCGCGGGGCATGGCCCCGAATTCACATCACAGAGAGGTGCATATGCCTGACAAACCCTTGGGATCTGTTTTGGTGGTCGGCGGCGGGATCGCCGGCATCCAGGCCACCCTGGACCTGGCCAACAGCGGGTACTACGTGTACTTGGTCGAGAAGAGCGCCGGGATCGGCGGGGTGATGGCCCAGCTGGACAAGACCTACCCGACCAACGACTGGGCCATGTGAATCGTATCGCCCAAGTTGGTCGAGTGCGGTCGGCACTTGAACGTTGAGTTACTGACGCTGTCAGAGGTGGTTGACGTTTCCGGGCAGGCGGGCAATTTCAGGGTTGCCGTCAAACAGCACCCCCGTTACGTGGACATGCAAAAGTGCATTGCATGCGGGCTGTGCGCCGAGAAATGCCCCAAAAAAGTCCCCGATGCCTACAACGCGGGAGTCGACAAACGCAAGGCGGCCTACATCAAGTACGGCCAGGCGGTGCCCCTCAAATACGCCATCGACCCCGACAGCTGCATCTTCCTCACCCGCGGTAAATGCCGGGCCTGTGAGAAATTCTGCCCCACCGGGGCCATCAATTTCGACGACCGTGAAAAGGTCGTCGCCCTCGATGTTGGCGCCGTGATCCTCGCGCTGGGCTACAAACCCTTCGACCCCTCCGGTTTCGATTTCTACGGCTACCGCCAGATCCCCGATGTCGTCACCAGCCTCGAGTACGAGCGGCTGCTGTCGGCCAGTGGCCCGTGCATGGGACATCTCGTGCGCCCCTCGGTTCACCGCGCGCCCCAGAAGATCGCCTGGATCCAGTGCGTCGGCTCACGCAACACCAACCGCTGCGACAACGGCTACTGCTCCAGCGTCTGCTGCATGTACGCCATCAAGCAGGCCCTCGGGCCGATGAACATGAGCGTCAACCAGGCGGCCCGCGCATTGATTCGCAACGGGGAGGTCACCGAAGGCATTTTGAACCGCATCGAAATGGCGGTGCGCGCCTACGACCCATGAATCAGCTGTGCCACTCATCGCCTGGACGGCGATCACGGCGTGACCATCACCATCACCGACGCCCGCAAGCAGGTCATTCGCAAATGGCCGCAGCAGGCCTGAAAACATCACCCCCTCAAAGATCCTTCCTCCTCAATCGGAGGCGGGATCTTTTTTTTCGTGGTGCCGCTGCGGCCAAGGACACGTCGGCCGGTGAGGCGCTTGCTGCTTCCCTTTGGACCTCTAACGTGTTATTTTTCAAGCCGTTGAGAAATGCAGGGGCGTTGCCGGACGCCTCCGGCCTCCTGTTGTAAATTTTTGAAGTGTGAGGGCAGGGCAGATGCCCAACGACATTCACCTCCAGCAGCCCGCGCCGGACCGCCTGGTGCTTGACATGACCGGCAGCTGGCGGATTGGCGACCCAAAGCCCGCCCTGGATGCGGTCGAATCCCGTTTGGCCGAGGGTTCTGAAATCCGCGCGGTGAGCTTTGGCAGCACCGCGCTTGGCGAGTGGGACAGCAGCCTGCTGACCTACCTGCGGCAGGTGATGCGGCTGTGCGAGGCGCGCCAGGTGGCGGTCGATCTCGCAGGGCTGCCCGAAGGCGCCCGGCGCCTGTTGACCCTGGCGGCCGCGGTGCCCCCCCAGGACGATGCGCGTGCGGCGGGTGCCCGCGACCCCTTCCTGGCCTCGGTGGGCGCGGATGCAATCGAATTCTGCAAATCCAGCGGCGAGCTGATCGGCTTTGTCGGTGCGGCCTTCGTGGCCGGGGTCAAACTGCTGGCCGGCCAGGCCCGTTTCCGGCCCCAGGATCTGCGC
>JAWOJK010000096.1:0-9297 GCA_046481705.1 Desulfobacterales bacterium
GGCGCGTGGACCCCAAGGTGGCCGCCATGGAAGCCAAGGATCTGAAATAGCCGCCAGCAGGCATTCCGCCCCGCCGCCCGTTTTTTTTTGCACCGGCCCCCGCACCCCCTTCAACCAGTGGTCAACCGGCAAATATTGGGCTTTTTTTCTATTGACATACAATATATAGTATGAAAAATGGTAAGTTCCCAAAGGCCATGGCCGATATAAGCCATGGGTATGCAGAGAATTTCATTAAAACCGGTCTTCGGGGAACGCCCCGCTCACATAATGCAGGAGAACTGTCATGGGTCAAAAGGGGAAATTTCTGGTGATGGAGGACGGGCAGCTCGACCTGACCCAGTATGTGCTGGACGACCACCGCTTTACCGACATCCTGATGCGCGAAAAGGTCCTCGACCCGGACCAGGCAATGGCCATCAGCCGCTTTCTGCGACTGGAGATCGAAAAACTCGAACCCCACACCATTACCGTACCCTTTATCGAGCAGTTGATCGAAGCCAAGTTTCTCGAGTACGGCCTGGTCAAGCCCTCCTCGCTTCGTTTTGACAAGAGCATCTTCGTCCACAACGGCCTGAGCCTTTCGGAGAATGCCCACAAGGTCCTCGAACGGCGTTATCTCAAAAAGGATGCGAACGGATCGCTGCTGGAAACCCCGCAGCAGATGTTCCGGCGGGTGGCGAGCCATATCGCCTCAGCCGAAAAAAATTACGGCGACGAAACCCGCGTCCGGGAGGTGGCGGATGTCTTCTACCAGCTGATGGCCGAGGCCAAATTCCTGCCCAACTCCCCCACCCTGATGAATGCCGGCCGCCGCCTGGGGCAGCTGGCGGCCTGCTTCGTGCTGCCCGTGGAGGACAGCATGGAGGGCATCTTCGGCGCGCTGATGAACGCCGCCATGATCCACAAGTCCGGCGGAGGCACCGGGTTTTCCTTTTCGCGTCTGCGCGCCAAAGACAGCAACGTCGGCTCCACCGGCGGGGTGGCCTCCGGGCCGGTTTCGTTCATGAAGATTTTCAACACCGCCACCGAACAGGTCAAGCAGGGCGGCACCCGGCGGGGGGCCAACATGGCCATCCTGCGGGTGGACCACCCCGACATCCTGGAGTTCATCACCTGCAAGCAGGACAACCAGTCCCTCAACAATTTCAATATTTCGGTGGGCGTATCAGACGCCTTCATGCAGGCGGTGCAGACGGGCGCCGCCTTTGATCTGCTCGACCCCCGCGACGGCCGCAAGCTGAGCACGCTCAAGGCCGACGAGGTATACAGCCTGATGGTGGAGCGGGCCTGGGCCAACGGCGACCCCGGCATCATTTTTCTCGACCGCATCAACCGCGACAACCCCACCCCCGCGCTGGGGGCGATCGAAAGCACCAACCCCTGCGGTGAGCAGCCGCTGCTGCCCCTGGAGGCTTGCAATCTCGGCTCCATCAATCTGGCGCGGTTCGTCAGCGATAAAAACGGCACCCCCGCCATCGACTACGACGCCCTCAAAGAGGTGATCGGCTGGTCGGTCCGGTTTTTGGACGACACCATCGACGTGTCGCGCTATCCCCTGCCCGAAATCACCGCCATGGTCCAGGGCAACCGCAAGATCGGGCTGGGGGTCATGGGGTTTGCGGACCTGCTCTACCAGCTGGGGGTCCCCTACAACTCCGAGGACGCGCTGCAAATCGCGGCGGAATTGATGGGTTTTGTTCAGAAAACCGCCCAGGAGGCCTCCCGCACCCTGGCCAAAGAGCGCGGGGTGTTCAAAAATTTCGATAAAAGCGTTTTCAAGGGGCGCAAGAACGCGCGCTTTCGCAACGCCACCACCACCACCATCGCACCCACCGGCACCTTGAGCATCATCGCCGGTTGTTCCAGCGGCATTGAACCGCTTTTCGCCCTGAGCTTCGTGCGCAATGTCATGGACAACGACAAGCTGACCGAGATCAACCCGTTTTTCAAAAAAACGGCCCTGGAACACGGCTTCTACAGCCGCGAGCTCATGGAGACGATTGCAGGCCGGGGCACCATCCAGGGCATGCACGAAATCCCCGCGGAGGTTCGGCAGGTGTTCGTGACCGCCCATGACATCTCACCGGAATGGCATATCCGCATGCAGGCCGCTTTTCAGCAGCACACCGACAACGCGGTTTCAAAAACCGTCAACCTGCCCCACGACGCCAGCGTGGCGGACGTGCGCAAGGTCTATGACCTGGCCTACCAGTTGGGCTGCAAAGGGGTGACGATTTACCGCGACGGCAGCAGGGAGAACCAGGTACTCGCCTTCTCCCAAAAAACGGCGGCCGACAAGGGGTTCATGACAGCCGTGAAGGACCGGCCGGAAACTTTGGCGGGGTTTACCACCCGGATGGTGACCGGCATGGGGCACCTTTACGTGACCGTAACCGAGTACGAGGGCCGGCCGTTTGAGGTCTTCGCCACCATCGGCAAATCCGGCCGCTCGACCACCGCCAAAACCGAGGCCATCGGACGGCTGGTTTCCCTGGCGCTGCGCTCGGGGGTCGAGGTCGCCGAGATCGTCAAGCAGCTCAAGGGGATCGGCGGGGAATACCCGGTTTTTCAGAAGGACGGTCTGGTGCTGTCGATTCCGGACGCCATCGGGCGCATTCTTGAAAAGCGCTACCTCAAAAACAGCGCGGGTCGTCCCCCCGCCAAACGCGGCAACAGCCTGTTGGGTGAAACCTGCCCGGACTGCGGCCAGACCATCAGTTTCGAGGAAGGCTGCATGATCTGCCATTTTTGCGGGTACAGCAAATGCGGGTAGCAAAACGGGTGCGGCAACCTGCCGATCGGGTAGCCCCTCCCGTTGGCACAAGCGGATGGTCAGCCTTTGGCGGGCGGCTGCGGGTCGTCACCCGCCGGGGGCTCAAGCCCCTTGACAGTCCCGTTGACGGCCGCGTAAACTGACTTGAACGTTTCGGGGAAGGTTGTCGGGGAGATCCGCCCGGTTTCAATGAATTTGACCACGATTTCTTTGGCGGCTCTCAGGATCTGCTCATCGATTGAACTCATGGGGGCACCTTGTTGAATGTGAGAAAGTGGGTTCAGGTCGCGCTAACAGAATCCGCCGCGACTGTCAACACGCGCCGGGACGGGCGGAAACGACGGCTGACCCGGTCTCGAAAAACCACCGGCCTGCGGCCGGCTGCAGACTGCAGCCGTCTGCAGCACGCTGAGCGAGGAAAGATGACTTCCGTCCCGCACCGCCCCGCTTTGCTTCGACTCGTCCTGATCGGCCTCTGTCTGTTCGCTCTGGCCGGTCTGCTCTGCGGCTGTTCGCAGGTCTCCACAATTCAAAAGAAAGGCCGCCAGCTTGCCCGCGAACTGCCCTTCACCGGCGACGGGCTCAAGCGCACGCTGGCCATCGGGCCGGTGGAAAACCGAACGCCTTACAGGCGCCATCCCTTCGAAAAGCAGCTGAAGGATCGTCTGGACGAAACCCTGCGGACTAATTGCCCCCAGGTTCTGATGCCCGCCGCAGCCGAGGGCGTCGTCCAAAGCGCCCTGGAATCCCTTCAGCGGCAGGACGCCGCTGCGGGCCCTCCCAAGAACCTGCTGCTGGCCGAGGCCGGCCGGCAGGCGGGCCTCAACGCGATTTTAACGGCAGCGGTGCTGGACATTTCCGCCACCCGCCAGGAAGAGGGCCTCCTCTGGTACAAGGATACCTATACCTACCTGCGGGTCCAGGTGACCGTGGTGGTTTACGACACCGCGACAGGTGCCAAACTGCTGGACGAAACCACCGAGCTTAAAACCGAAGTCGAGGACCTGGAAGGCGCTGAGGCGCTGGGCGGCGAAGACGCGATGTTGCCGACGATCAGCACGACCCTCGATCGGCTGGCCGAGTTGATCGCCGAACGGGTTTGCGAGCGGCTGAGCGCTTTGCCCTGGCGCGGCTTTGTCGTCGCCCGTGAGGACGACCGCCTGGTGCTCTCCACCGGCGCGGCCATCGGGCTCAAGCCCGGCACGATCCTGGAAATTTTTGACGACAGCAGCACCATCGACGGCGCCCAGGGCCAAAAGTTCTTCCTGCCCGGCCTGAAAATCGGGGAGGCCCGGGTTTCGGCGGTCACTGAATGGCAAACCGAGGCGACCCTGGTCAGCGGCGAAGGGGTCGGAGCCGGCAACAGCGTCAAGCTCAAATAAGATGAACCGTCAAATAAGCCGCGACGGACGCCGGGCCGAGACACGTCAGCGGGTACCATCCGCTCAGAGCTCTTCGGGAGTGAAGGCCACCACGTCGTCGATTCTCGCCCGATCGGTTAACAGCATCACCAGGCGGTCGACCCCCAGGGCGTTGCCGGCGGCTGCAGGCATCATTCCCAGGGCTGCCAGGAATTTTTCGGGCATCGGCCCCAGCGCTTTGCCCCCCTCCCGGCGCACGGCCAGTTCAGTCTCGAACCGCGCCCGCTGCTGGACAGGATCGTTAAGCTCGCTAAACGCGTTACAGAGCTCTAGACCGGCGATGTAGAGTTCAAATCGCTCGGCGACCGAAGGCTGGCCCGGCCGCAGGCGAGCCAGCGCCCCCTGGGCGGCCGGATAGTCATAGAGAAATTGCGGCCGGGGCTGCCCCAGACGCGGCTCGATTTCGAGCCCCATGACCTCGTCGAAACGGCTGGCGGCAAGCGCCTCGGCCATCGACAGCGAACCGTGGCGCTCAAAAGCCGCCGCGACCGCCAGCCTGGGCCAGGGCGGCCGCAGGTCAAGCGCCAAGCCCTGGTAGACCAGATCGTGGCCCAGCCCCACTTCCCCCGCCACGAACCGGATCAGACCTTCGGTTTCCCCCATCAGGTCTTCATAATCCGCCCCGGCGCGGTACCATTCCAGCAGGGTAAACTCCGGCAGGTGGCGCCGGCCCCGCTCCCCGCGGCGGTGGCAGTGGCAGATCTGAAAAAGCCGCGGATAGCCCGCGGCCAGGAGCCGCTTCATCAAGAGCTCCGGGGAGGTCTGCAGGAACCAGCCCCCGCTGGGCTGGGGGTCGATGTGCGCCTCGGGGGCCTGGGCGGGGATACGCTGCGGGGTTTCGATCTCGAGGTAGGCGTGGGCCTCAAAAAAACGGCGGATCGCCTGGATCACCCGGGACCGAAAAACCAGGGTGGCCGCAAGGCGGGTTTGCCGAAAGCCGGGAGGGCCGGCATCAGGCGCCATGCTGCCGCTGGCGGTAGCTGTCGTCGGTGCGGTCCTGCAGGATGACCAGGTCGTAGTCGTCGCGTTTGGCCGTCTCGAACCACTGGTGACCAATTTCCCGGCAGGCCTTGCAGCCTTTGCGGGGGATGTGCACGCACAGCGCGTGACGGCCGCGATCGACAGCCGAATCGATCTGCAGCGCGCCTGCGCAGTCCGGACAGACACTGACGGTTTCCTTCTGGGATTCGAGCAAATTGTCGGTGTCGTAGAAGATGTTGCGCGTCCGGCGGTCGAGGCCGCGGCGCTCGCGGCTGCGCGCCGAACGCTGCTCCCGCTGGGCCCAGTTCTGAAGGGTCAACTCGCCGATCTGCTCGATCCTGCGAGTGATCTCACGGCTCTGGCGAAGCTTGACGGGGTCGTAATTGGGCTCCCGCACCTGGCTGTAGTCCAGACCGGCCAGGGCCAGGATGATCCCCACGTTGACGTACGGCAGGGCCCCCTCGATGGCGTAGCCGCCCTCCAGCACGGCGATGTCCGGCTGCAGGATGGAGGTCAGCTGGGCGTAGCCCTGGGCCGAGAAGTTCATGTTGGTGATGGGGTCCGAAAAATGGTTGTCCTGGCCGGCGGAATTGACCACCAGCTGGGGTTTGAAGTCCTCCAGGATGGGTTTGACCACGTTTTGGGTGACGTAGAGAAAGCCCTCTTCCGAGGTGTGCGGCGGCAGGGGGATGTTGATGGTCGTCCCCAGGGCATTCGGACCCCCCAGTTCATTGGAGAACCCGGTCCCGGGGTAAAGGGTGCGGCCGTCCTGGTGCATCGAGATGAAGAGGGTGTCCGGGTCGTGCCAGTAGATGTCCTGGGTGCCGTCGCCGTGGTGGCAGTCGGTGTCGACGATGGCCACCCGGTCGACACCGTAAGCCTCCCGCAGAAACTCGACCATGATGGCTTCGATGTTGATGTTGCAGAACCCGCGCGCGCCCTGGACCACCCGCATGGCATGGTGCCCCGGCGGCCGCACCAGGGCGAATCCGCGCTCAATTCGACCGTCCAGCACCGCCATGCCGATGGTCTTGGCGCCGCCAGCGCTGATAAAGTGCGACTCGGTCATGATGCTCCAGACGTCCGGCACACAGAAATGAACCCGCTGCACATCCTTGATGGGCACCAGATCAGGCTTGAACTCCTCGATCCCCTCGATGTCGAAGAGCCCCTCTTCGAACACCTGGTCCTGGGTGTAGAGCAGGCGCTCCTCGCGCTCGGGGTGCGCCGGGCTGATCGCCCAGTCGAAGGCCGGGAAAAAAACCAGGCCGGTTTTGTGTCTGGCGCTTTGCATGATCGACTCCGACTGTTGGGGGTGGCGGCTGCGGACGGCTTTCAGTCCTCGGTGGCCAGAATTCCGGCCACCGTGTCGTACTCGTTGATGAGACCGGGCTTCACCTGGACCTTGATCCGAATGTTGCGGCCGGAGGTGTAAAACCCGCGCACCATGTTGAATTTCAAATTCTCCACGACCTCTATGACGAGGTCATCGGGGTTGGATCCCGCGCGCAGGGCTTTCTGGCGCAGCAGCATGAAGGCCGTTTCGAGGGCATCCTCCTGGGAGAAATCGCGGTCGACTTTCTCGTGGTAATTTTCCTCGGGGGCCGCGACGATTCCCTGCTCGGTATCGGCAAAGAGCGTCACCTCGCAGGTGGTTCGGGCCAGGGCGGCGCCGATCGCGTTGGCCACTTTCCAGCGCGGCACCACACCCACCCGGTAGCTGGAAAGGGCCTCCAGGCGTTTGGCGAAATAAGGCGCCGGCCCTCCGATGACCAGCATGATTTCTGGCTGGATGGCGCGCCCCTCGTAAAGTTCGTGAACCGTGTAAACGGGCTGGCTGTTGAGCTGGTCGAGCATTTCCTGGACGGCGGCCAGGATTTTGCGGCAGGTTTCGTCGAAAACCTGCTGAGCGGCCGCCGCCACCGATAGGCCCATGTGGCCCGCGAGGACTTCAAACCCCCGGTTGGCCTTTGCGGGCTCGCCCCGTTCGAGAATCCCCAGAACGATCAGGGCATCGGTCGGTGTCGGCACCGGCCCGCCGTGAGCCATGGCCGGTCCTAACCGCTCGGGGCCGATTTTCAGGGTGCCGTTATCCAGCCGCACATGGCTGTCGCCCCCCACACCGATGGAAAGGGTTTTCAGCGACCGCAGGAGCGTCTTGTAACCGCCCAGGTTGATACCCAGCGGCTCCAGCACCGGTACGCGGTTGATCAAAACGGCCATGTCGGTGGTGGTGCCGCCGATATCCAGAACGATGCTCTCCTCCTCGACGGGGGCAAAGGCGATGGCGCCCATGACGCTGGCGGCGGGGCCCGACAGGATCGTCTGGGCCGGGAAATCAATGGAGGCTTCAAAGCTCATGGTGCCGCCATCGGCCTTGAGAATGTGGATCGGAATGGTCAGCCCCTTTTTCTCAAGGGACTTTCTGACGGCCTCGAAAAACTTCTTGTGAATCGGGTAGACCGACGCGTTGAGATATGAGGTCGCAATCCGCCGGGGAAAATTGAGGTTTCCCGAACACTGGTGCCCCATGAAGACCTTGTCGACGTATGGGCTGAGGATTTCGCTGATCTGCAGCTCGTGATTCGGGTTGCGGACGGAAAACTTGCAGGCCACCCCCACATACCGGATGCTTTTTTTCTTGAACAGCTTGGCGATTTTTTTGATTTCAGCGCCATCGATGGGGTCAACCTCCCGGCCGCGGTGATCGATGGCCCCACAGGCGGCGTGATAGTTCTCACCGATTCGGAAAAATTCGGGGTCGACGCCCGGCCCACTGGCCACAATCATTCCGACGGGTGCGAGGTTGCCCTGGATGATGGCATTGGTGGTCAGGGTCGTGCTGAGCACCGCGCGGCTGATCAGCCCGGGGTCAATGCCGGCGGTAATGGATTCCAGGCCGGTTAAAACCGTCTGGAAAAGGTCGGATGCATCGGTGGGGACCTTGATCTCGGCCACCACCCCTTCGTCGCCCAGAAGGACGACATCGGTATGGGTACCGCCAACATCCAATCCAATTATCATGGTATTTTCCTGGTCGCAGTCAAAAGTCAGGTGAGCGCAAGCGGCTGTCGCACCACAGCCTCGGCCCCACGGGAGCCGACTAGATTCGCTTTCTGCGCGGGGCGTGTTCCGGGCAGCGGCCGCCTGCTGAACACACCTCACTCATCTAGTCCCCGGGGGCCGGCCGTATCCGGGCGCTCTTTGGGGTCACGCAGAGAAATAAATCCACAAGCTGGCGCCTGATTTTTTCAGGTCGACAAGGCCCATCGGCCGGTGCGTATCGAGATATGGGCCGGTGGATGTAACGCTGTAGACGGGAAAAAAGACAAGCTGTGTGTGGATTTATTTCCGCGGCTTTTGAACACCACCGGCTGACGCTGTGCTTGTGAACCGTTCGCCACGTTCTGTCAGGCTACCCCAAAAGGTGTTTTCTTGTCAATCATCAAACAGAAGCGATT
The DNA here is from genome assembly GCA_046481705.1 of Desulfobacterales bacterium. Taxonomy (GTDB): domain Bacteria; phylum Desulfobacterota; class Desulfobacteria; order Desulfobacterales; family JAABRJ01; genus JAABRJ01. The sequence continues at coordinate 8,640 of JAWOJK010000096.1, forward strand.
TGGGCCTGATATACACCCGGCAGGCGCCGCCGAGGCCCACCGGCGATGGTGGGCCGACTTTAACTAATTTGACTCGTGCTTTGCGGCTGCAACCGCGCAGCGAAAACATCGCGCCCGCAGGTGCAGGGGGCGGCAGCGACGGCCCCCAGGGGAATTTAAGCCTGGATCCGATTGGTTATTTCATTTTTGACATATTGACAAAGCCGTTTACCTCCTTCATTATTTTCAATATCACTCTTTTCGGCCCCACGCTTATACACCTGCTGGTAATACCCCAGGGCAACCGCAACCGGCGGGTGCCGGCAGAGGGTCGTCCCACTCGAATTTTCCGGATCTGACGCGGCATAGCGCTTCACAACCGCCGAAGCCCCGTCTGTGGCGGCCGCAGCCGCCCGGCAGAACGGAAGATCGCCCCTTCGACGGGCGCTTGCCCCGTCTGACACCCACAGACCAAAAGGAGGCTCATGATGGATCAGATACTGAGGATACAGATGGGCGGCGCGGCTGGTCCGACCGCCAAGACCGAGCCCGTCGGCGCCTATGCCGGGCTGGGCGGACGCGCCCTGACCTCCACCCTCGTCGCCCAGGAAGTGCCCCCCACCTGCCACCCCCTGGGGGCCGAAAACAAGCTGGTGATCGCACCCGGGCTGCTCAGCGG
>JAWOJK010000097.1:0-14658 GCA_046481705.1 Desulfobacterales bacterium
TACAGTATAGCCCGCGTTGGTGTTCATATTGATGGTACCCTGTTGCGTTTGCTGACGGATGGCCTCTATGGCCGGCGCTATAATATCAGCACTGAGCGAGGGTTCCCCCTCACAACCCTGCCCGAAAGAAATTATTCCCTCCCGAGCCTGGTTGAGGTGGCCGCCTGCGGCAGCGCGATCGCCCGCTGGTATTGTGCCAGCGACTCCGGGTCGACCCGGTCGATCTGAAGTCCCTCGCCGCTCGGTGGGAAGCTGACCGCCAAGGAACATTCGGCCATGCCGTAGCATGCCAGAAAGGCGTTCTTGTCGAAACCGCTGGGGGCCATCATTTCGGCGAATCGCTGCAGGGGCTCCGGGCGAATCGGTTCGGCTCCGATCCCGGCGACGCGCCATGAGGACAGGTCAAACTGGGCGCCGGGGGCCTCCCCCAGGCGCTGCATGCACAGCTCATAACCAAAGGGCGGGCTGAACGAGATCGTTGCGCGGTTTGCGGATATCAGGGTTAACCACATGCGGGGACGCATCCCGAAGTCCTGGGTGCAGAGGTAGTCCACCGACAACTGGGATGCCATCGGTGAGAGCACAAAACCGACCAGCCCCATGTCGTGGTAGAAGGGAAGCCAGGACATGGCCCGGTCACCGGGCCTGACCTGCGCGCCGTTCTGGATGATATGCGCCAGATTGTTCATCACCGCCCGGTTGGTGATCATGACCCCGCGGGGAAAGCGGGTGCTGCCCGAGGTGTACTGCAGATAAGCCAGCTCGTCGGGGCCGGAAGGCTGAAGGCGGGTGTCGGCCTTGGGCAATTCCAGCAACGCCTCGGGGGTGCCGAGGAACCTGATTGCAAGACCCTCGGCCGCCTCTTCCAGAAACGGCAGGAAAATGGGGGAAGCGACGGCCACCTGCGCGTGGCAGTTGGCCAGCAGCCGGCGCAATTGTTCAACGTAGGGCTTGTGACCGCCCAGTCGAATCGATGCCGGCAGCGGCACGGGAACCAGACCGGCGTACTGGCAGCCGTAAAAAAGGCGCATGAAGCCCGGGTCGGTTTCGGCCACCACCGCCACCTTTGCGGATCGTTGGAGCTTCAACCCGGCCAGCCGACGCGCGACCGCGATCGCGTCTTCTCTTAACTCGGCGTAGGAGAGGGCATAACCCAGTTTGCCCCTTGCCGTGTAAAAGTTGTACCCCGTTTTGCCTAAGGCCGCGTATTCCAACGCCTCGCTCAAAGTGGCAAAATCACCATATCTCAGCGCCAACCCCTGTTCGGTAGGTGTTGCCTCAAGCATAATTGGGTTTTCCTTTCACCAGGGTGGGCTTGCCCATCAGCCAGCTCCTTAGGCGACCGCCATAAAGAGTTTTCATGGTGATATTCTTTTCATGCACCCGTCAACGGGGCGAGATTGGTATCAGCCTTGATGGCGGCGTAAAAGTCCAATTTCCGCGTTGCGCTGCATCTCGAAGTCGCTGCGGCGTACATAAGTACGCCTCACTCCTCGAGATTTGCGCGCCGTAACTTGGCGCTTTTTTCGAAACCGTCTGGACTTGGACCTTTTACCGCCTCATCAGTCTTGATTGATGCCGCATCGGCACGAGGAATGCCGCAAAACTGCTTGCGGGCGGCAATCTCTCGGACACGGTGTCTTTGATTTGGCGCATACCGGGCAGCCATCCCAGGCCGGCGGATCTCCCCCAAAAAAACATCACCGGCCCTGCTTAAGGGAGAGGTGTGTTTCCCGGAGATGCTGGAAGATCATTATTCAAGGCGCTTGTTTGAGTTATAAGAATCTGTAAATTTTGAACATCCTATCGGTTTGTCGCATTCCGTGGTTGCTTGCGGAAATTTTTCAATTTCTCATTATATTGCTTTTAAAAAGAACAATCAAACAAAAATTCATTATTTTTTCGTAAGTGACGCTGCTCTGCGGCCCTGGAATTCGCCGGCCGCCGTGTCCCGGCCCCTTAAACCAACCGTTTGAAAGACTTTTCCAGAAAGCGCACGGACCACTGTATCCAGGTGGGGCGCCCGTGGGGGCAGTGGGACGGGTTGTCGCAGGCGTCCAGCTGGGCGAGCAGGGACTGGATCTGGGCCGCGCTCAGGGCCTGATGGGCGCGGATCGCCCCGTGGCAGGCGATGACCATCAGGCAGTCGTCCAGGGCGGCCTCGACATCCGGCGCCAGGCCGGTTTCGGCTATTTTTTCCACCAGCGCGGTGATCAGCGGCCGGATGTCGCCGCCTGCCAGCATGGCTGGGACGGCCTTGACCGCGAACGTGTTGCCGCCGAAAGGCTCGACCTCCAGCCCCAGCGGGGCCAGGCGGGGCAGCAGGCCCGCCAGGATCTGGGCCTCCCGGAAGCCGAGTTCCACGGTCTCCGGTATGAGCAGCCGCTGGCTGCGCTGGCCGGCACGGCCGGCGCGGCGTGCCTTGAGGTCTTCGAAGAAGATGCGCTCGTGGGCGGCGTGCTGGTCGATCAGGATCAGGCCCTCGGCCGATTCGCACACGATGTAGGTGTTGTGCAGCTGACCGATTACCCGCAGGCTGCCGAAGCGCCGGGCGTGCCAGAGATCGGTTTGACGGGCCGCTGCCGCCGCTGCGCCTGGGGGCGGGCTGGGGGCGGGGTCTTGCGGGGCCGGCGGCGCGCCGGCCGCAGGCGCAGCAGATGCGGGGGCTGCCGGCCGGCCGAACGCCGGGCGGGGTTCGGCCACCGTTATGGGGTCGGCGCTCCCCCCGGCGGCCGCGGTCGGGGGCTGCCAGCGGGGCGTATCGGCGCTCTGGAGCGCGCGCGCGACGGCGGCCGCGATCACGGCGTGCACCCGTTCGGGTTGCGCAAAGCGGATCTCGTGCTTGGTGGGGTGAACGTTGACATCCACCTGGTCATAGGGGACCGCCACAAACAGCACCCCCACCGGAAACTGGCCTTTCATCAGGCGCCCCCGGAAGCCTTCGAAAAGGGCGTGCTGGACCACCCGGTCGCGCACGAAACGCCCATTGACATACACGAAGATGCCCCTCGAGGTGGTCCGCGTGACGCGCGCGGAGGCTACCCAGCCGTGGCCGCGGGCGTGGCCGTCGTCAAATTCGAAAGCCTGCAGGGCGCGCTGCAGGTCGCGCCCCAGGATGTCCGTTACGCGGTCCAGCGGAGCGGCCGCGGCAGGCCAGCTTTTAACCGTCTTGGCGTTGTGCACCAGTTTGAACTGGACCCCGGGCCAGCCCATGGCGATGCTGGCCACGGTGTCGGCGATATGACCCATTTCGGTGTTGACCGTTTTGAGGAACTTGCGGCGCACCGGGGTGTTGAAAAAGAGCTGGCGTACGCTGATCATGGTGCCGGGCGGCGCGCCGGTTTCGGCCACCTTTTGGATGCGGCCGCCTTCCACCGTGATCTCGGTGGCCGTATCGGCGTCGGCCTCGCGGCTCACCAGCATGAAGCGCGAGACCGAGGCGATGCTGGGCAGGGCCTCACCGCGGAAGCCGAGCGACTGGATGGCGAAGAGGTCCTGGTCCTTGAAGATTTTGCTGGTGGCGTAGCGTTCGAGGGCCAGCAGGGCGTCGTCGTGGCTCATGCCGTTGCCGTCGTCCGATACCCGGATCAGGGATCGGCCGCCCTGGGCCACCTCGATGTTCACCCGGCGGCTGCCGGCGTCCAGCGCATTCTCCACCAGTTCTTTGACCACCGCGGCGGGCCGTTCGACCACCTCGCCGGCGGCGATTTTGTTGGACAGAATCTCGGGCAGGATCCGGATGCGTGCCATGGGGTGAAAGCCGGTCTCGAGGCGGCAGCCGGCTTCAGGCGTTGCCGGAATCGGGTTTGGCGGTAAAAAAGCGCAGCAGGTATTCCTCTTCCGTGGGCGATAGGTCGAATTTCGTACCGGCCTTTTCGATCAGGTCGGCCAGCGACCGGCCGGGGGTCTCGCTGCGCTCTGCGGAGATCCATGTGACGGCTTTGCGGACTTGTTCACCTTGGGGCTGCAGGCTCATGGGGGTCCTCCTCGGTTGCGGGGTTTTTGCCGGCATCTAAACCACACTCACTATAGCCCCTTCAGCGGCCGGGTGCAAGCCGAAGGCCGGGTCAGTGCCCGCACCCGTGGCGGTGTGTCGCGGATGCCGCCGGGGGCTCAGAGGGGCGGTCGGCGGCGGTGAAAATCGGTGGCCTGCTCGAAATTGTAGGCTACTCGGAACAGGCGGCCCTCGCTGAAATGCGGGCCCAGCAGCTGCAAGCCGATGGGCAGGCCCGCACCGGAAAACCCACAGGGGACGGACATGCCGGGGATTCCGGCGAGGTTGGCCGACAGGGTGAACATGTCGGAGAGGTACATGGTCAGGGGGTCGTCGGTCTTTTCCCCGATTTTGAAGGCCGGCGTCGGGGCCACCGGCGAGATCAGTACGTCGCAGCGCTGAAAGGCCTCCTTAAAATCCGCCGTGATGAGCGTGCGCACCTGGGAAGCCTTGCCGTAGTATGCGTCGTAATACCCGGCCGACAGGCAGTAGGTCCCGATGATGATCCGGCGCTGCACCTCGCGGCCGAAACCCTGGGAGCGGGTGCTGCGGTACATGTCGATCAGATCGCTTTTGGTTTTGTCGCGCAAGCCGTATTTTACGCCGTCGTAGCGGGCCAGGTTGGAGCTGGCCTCCGACGGGGCGATGACGTAGTAGGCGGCCACGGCGTAAGCCGCGTGGGGCAGGGAGACCTCCACGCATTCGGCGCCGAGATCCCGCATGACGGCCACGGCCGCTTCAACGGCCGCGGCCACTTCGGCGTCGAGCCCCGTTGCGGCCTGGTATTCCCGGGGGATGCCCACCGTGACACCTTTCAGGCCCTTCTGCAGAAAGGTGGTGTAATCGGGAACCGCCTCGGGCACCGAGGTGGCATCCTGCGGGTCGTGGCCCGCGATGGCGTTCAGCAGCAGGGCCGCGTCGGTGACGTTCTTGGCAAGCGGCCCGATCTGGTCCAGCGAGGAGGCGAAGGCCACCAGGCCGTAGCGCGACACCCGGCCGTAGGTGGGCTTGAGGCCCACCACCCCGCAATGGGCAGCCGGCTGCCGAATGGAGCCGCCGGTATCCGAGCCCAGGGCGCCGAGGCTCATGTCGGCCGCTACGGCGGCGGCCGAGCCGCCGCTGGAGCCGCCCGGGGTGCGGGTGAGGTCCCAGGGGTTGCGGGTCGGGAAAAAACCGGAGTTTTCGGTGGAGGAGCCCATGGCAAACTCGTCCATGTTGAGCTTGCCCAGGAGGGTCGCACCAGCCTGTTTCAACCGTCGGATGACCTCGGCGTCGTAGGGCGGGACGAAATTTTCCAGGATCCGGGAGGCGCAGGTGGTTCGCAGGCCGCGGGTGCAGATCAGGTCCTTGACGGCCAGCGGGATGCCGGTCAGCGGCCCGCCGCTGCCGTCAGCCAGCGCCTGGTCGGCCGCGCGGGCCTCGGCCAGGGCGCTGTCGGCGGCCACGGTGATAAAGGCCCTCACCCGCGGGTCGACCGCCGCGATGCGCGATAGCAGCGCCTCGGTCAGCGCCGCTGCCGTAATCTCGCGGCGCTTTAGTCGCTCACGGGCTTCATGGATGGTGAGTTCGTGTAATTTCATGGCATCGTGCTCTCTCCAGCGTGTCAGGCAGACATGGGGCGGAGGGCCTCGCGGCGGGGAAACCCCGCCCGTGTCAGGTGATGATCTTGGGCACCAGAAAGCTGCCGTCCTCCTTTTCGGGTGCATTGGCCAGCGCCGCAGCGCTGTCCAGATGGGGTCTGAGCGTGTCCTCGCGGAAGGCGTTGGTCAGTGAAATGGCGTGGGAGGTGGGCGCCACGCCGCCGGTGTCGACCCCGTTGAGGGTCTCGACGTAGGCCAGGATGTCGCCGATCTGGGCGGCGAAGGTGTCGATCGCCGCCGTATCCAGTTCCAGGCGCGCCAGGGCCGCCACGTGCAGGACCTCTTCCTTGGTGATTTTCATGGAATGTCTCCCGTCGGTCCGGATTTCGAAAAAACTGCAGTTCAGTGGTTGATCACCAGGCCGCCGAACTTTTCTTTTTTAAGCCGCTCCAGGACGGCCTGGGCGCTGGTGCGATCTTTGAAAGCGCCCACCCGCACCCGGTACCAGGTGCCTGTGGCGGGAATCTGGCCGGTGACCCGGTAGGCGGCAAATCCCTTGGCCTGGAGCGTCTGGACCAGGCGGGCGGCATCGGCCGGATTCCTCAGGGATGCCACCTGAATGGTCAGTTCGCCGGCGGCAGCCGGCGGCGGCACGCCTGGCGGGGGCTTGGCCGGAGGCGCTGCGGCGCTCGGGGGCCGGGCCTTAACGGTGGTCGGCGGGGGTTCCGCGGCCCGGGTGGCCTCCTTGAGGCTCTTTTTGGGCTTGGCCGTTTCGCTGCGGCCGGCGGCCGCGTTCCCGGCGTCGCGTGGGCCTTCGGGGTTCGGCAGCGGGTCGTCCCCGGTCTTTTTGAGGGCCTCGTAAAAATCCAGATTGGACCAGTCGCTGGCCGCTTCCTGAGCGATCGCGGTGTGCTGCTGCTCTTCCTGGAGCAGCCGGGACTTCAGTTCGGCCAGTTCGGTTTCGAGCTTGGCGATATCGAAGCGCAGCGGGGCCGTGCCCCGCCCGACCCACACCCCCAGGCCGAACATCCAGGCCGAGAGCACAAAAAGCCCCAGGATTTTCAGCCCCAGCCTGCGGCCGGTTCCGGAGGCGGCCGGCTTTTGGTCGCTGGTTTCCATTGTCGCCGGTTACATGCTTTCGGGGGCCGAAACCCCCAGCAGGTTCAACCCGTTGCGGATGACTTTCTGAACCGCCAGCACCAGGTACAGGCGGGCCTGGGTCAGCGCCGGATCTTCGGTCAGGACCCGGTGTCGGTTGTAGTATGCGTGGAAGGCGGCCGCCAGGCTCATCAGGTAATAGGTGATGCGGTGGGGCTCCAGCAGCTGGGCGCTGCTGTCCACGACCTCGGGGTAGCGGGACAGGGCCTTGAGCAGGATAATTTCCTCGGGCGCGCTGAGGCGCGCGAGGGCGGCGTCCGATGGGGGGTCAGCCCCGACGCCGTTTTCGGCGGCCTTGCGGCTGATGCTGGCAATCCGGGCATGAACATACTGGACATAGTAGACCGGGTTGTCGTTGGTCTTCTGTTTGGCCAGTTCCAGGTCGAAATCCAGAGAACTGTCATAGTGGCGCGTCAGAAAGATGAAGCGCGCCGCGTCCCGGCCGACCTCGTCGATCACGTCGCGCAGGGTCACGAATTCCCCGGCGCGGGTGGACATGGCCACCGGCTGGCCGGCGCGCAGCAGGTTGACCAGCTGCACCAGGATTACGTGGAACTGGTCCCGCCGCCGGCCGGCGGCCTCGATCGCCGCCGTCATGCGGGGCACGTAGCCGTGGTGGTCGGCCCCCCAGACGTCGATTACACGCTCGAAGCCCCGCCGGTACTTGTCCTCGTGGTAGGAAATGTCCGAGGCGAAGTAGGTCGTCAGCCCGTTGTTGCGCACCACCACGCGGTCCTTCTCATCGCCGTAGTCCGTGGTTTTGAACCACAGGGCACCGTCCTTGGGGTAGATCAGCCCGCTTTCGCGAAAGGTGGTGATGGCCTCCGCCACCTTGCCGCTGTCGTAGAGCGACTGCTCGCTGAACCACCTGTCGAAGCCGACCCCGAAGGCCTCGAGGTCCTCCCGGATGCCGCTCAGGATCCGCTCGGCGGCGTAGCGCGCGCAGACCGCGACGGCCTCGGCCGGCTCGAGCTGGAGGATGTCGGTCCGGCCGGCGTCGTAAAGCGCGCGGGCCAGGTCCCGGACATAGGCTCCCTGGTAGCAGTCTTCGGGAAAGGCCTCGGGCGGCTCGCCGGCATACAGTTCGCGGTAGCGCAGGAAGACGCTGTGGCCCAGGGTGTTGATCTGGCGCCCGGAGTCGTTGATGTAGTATTCCTTCTGAACGTCGTAGCCGCAGAAGGCCAGGATCCTGGCCACCGTGTCGCCGACCGCGGCCCCGCGGCCGTGGCCGACGTGCAGCGGCCCGGTGGGGTTGGCGCTGACGAACTCCACCTGGACTTTCCGGCCCCGGCCCTGCCGGGAGGCGCCGAAGCGGGCGTCGGCGGCGTGCACGGTCTTCAGAACCGGCTGCCAGGCGGCCGGCGGGAGAAAGAAATTGATGAAACCCGGCCCGGCGATCTCGGTTTTGGCTAGCAGGCCCGCGCTGTCCTCCAGGTGGTCGATCAACACCGCGGCGATTTTGCGGGGCGCCATTTTCTGAGCGGCGGCCATCACCATGGCCATGTTGGTGGAAAAGTCGCCGTGGCTCGCGATCTTGGGCTCTTCGATATCCACCTCGGGGAGCTGCTCCGAGGAGAGCGCCCCGCGTTCATATGCGCGCCTGGCGGCCTGCAGCACCAGGCTTTGAATTTTTTGTTTCATTAAAAACCGGCTCCTGTGGTATTGAACCACTCTAAAAACGGGACGACCCGTCATGGCCGGATCGCGAGGGCGGGCCGCCGGGTCGTTTGCGGTTGGCAAAGAAGCCATTTCATAAAGAGTTTTGCTATCCAAGTCAAGATGCTTCGGAGGCGCCGAAGCGCCTTGCATCGCCGCCCGGCGGAACCCGGGCGCAGGGGGGGCGCGCCCGCGGGAGGAACCGATGCTGGTCAAAAACTGGATGAGTCGTGAGGTGATCACGGTGGATGCCAACCAGTCTCTGCAGGAGGCCATCCGCTTGACCAAGGAGAAGCGGATCAACAGCCTGCCGGTATTGGACCGCGGCAATCTCGTGGGAATCATCAGCGACCGGGACCTGAAGGAAGCGTCGGCGTCCGACGCCACCACCCTGGACGTCCACGAATTGATGTTTCTGGTTTCCAAGATCAAGGTCCGCACCGTAATGACCCCCAACCCCATCACGGTGCCGCCGGACTACACCATCGAGGAGGCCGCGGCGATCCTGCTGGAGAATCGCATCTCCAGCCTGCCGGTATTGACCATCGCCCGCCAGATGGTGGGGATCATCACCCGCTCGGACATGTTCAAGGTGATCATCTCCCTCACCGGGTTGGGTAAAAAAGGCATCCAGATGGCGGTGCGCGTGAAGGACGAAGACGGCGAGATCCAGCGCATTCGCGAGGTGCTGCGTCAATACGGTGTGCGGGTGATCAGCATCCTGAGCTCGGCCCAAGACGTCTCCGGCGGCTTCCGCAAGGTCTACTTCCGCTTCGAAAACCTCAACCGCGCGGATCTGCCCGACCTGCTGGAAGCGGTCAAGGCCCTGACCGCGGTTTTGTACGTGGTGGATCATCGCGAGAACCAGCGGATGATTTTTGCCGACGCCTGAAGGGGATTGCCGCCGGGGCGGCCCTGTTTGGGCGCCGGATTCACTGCAGAGGCGCAGGGGGCGGTAAAAACTTTATTTGGCGATCAACCGCATGCCTGGCGAACCGCGGCCGCAGTTTCAATTTGACGTTCAAAGGAGAACGGATGCAACTGCTAAAAGACACCATCGAGGCCATCCAGCCGCCGGAAGCGGCCGTAGCGGCCGCCGCCCGCGAGCGCCTGCGGCAGCAGGCCCGGCCCGCCGGCAGTCTCGGCATCCTTGAAGACATCGGTGTCCGTCTGGCGGGTATTTTCGGCAACCTGGACGTCCGCCTGCAGGAAAAGGTGGTGATCACCTGTGCGGGCGATCACGGCATCTGCGCGGAGGGGGTCAGCCTGTTTCCCCAGGATGTCACCCCCCAGATGGTCTACAATTTTCTCAATGGCGGCGCCTCGGTCAACGTCCTGGCCCGGCATGCCGGGGCCCGCGTGATGGTGGCCGACCTCGGTGTGGCCGCGGACTTCGATCCTGGCCTGCCCATGTTTCACAAGAAAGTCGGCCGCGGCACGGCCAATTTCGCCGTCGGTCCGGCCATGTCACGGCGGCAAGCGCTGCGCAGCATCGAAGCCGGGATCGAGATCGTCGCGGAGCTGGTGTCGCAAAAGGCGCTGCACCTGCTGGGGACCGGCGACATGGGCATCGGCAACACCAGCCCCTCGACGGCCATCATTTCGGTTTTTTCCGGGCGCTCGGTGGCGGAGGTCACCGATCGCGGCACGGGGATCGACGACGAGGGGCTGCGGCGCAAAATCGCGGCCATCGAAAAGGGTCTGGCCGTCAACCGCCCGGACCCCGGCGACCCGCTGGGGGTGCTGGAAAAGGTGGGCGGGTATGAAATCGGCGGGATCGCCGGGCTGATCATCGGGGCTGCGGCCCACCGGGTGCCGGTGGTCTGCGACGGCTTTATCTCCACCGCCGGCGCCCTGATCGCCTGCGCCCTGGCGCCCGCTGCGCGGGAGTATCTTTTTGCCAGCCACCTGTCGGTGGAGGCCGGTCACGCCGCCATGCTGGCGCACCTCGGGCTGGTGCCGCTCTTCGATCTCAAGTTCCGTCTGGGCGAGGGCACCGGTGCGGCCCTGGCCATGGAACTGATCGATGCGGCCACCCGGGTGCTGGCCGATATCCGGACCTTTGAGGAGGTGGCCATCGCCGACGCCCAAAAAGGCTGAGGTTGCGTCAAAAGCCCCATTTCGGCGTTGCGCGGCGGATGGAACCTTCATCCTTTAAACTGGCTTTAAACTGGGAATTCCCCTCCCATCGTCCCGGGCCGAGCATTGCAGCAGCCGCCGAAAAAGGTCCTGTGGCTGTTTGAGCGTAAGCGAGTTCCCCAGGGCCCGCCGGCTGCGAGATGCGCAGGACAGCCCGCAAGGGCCCCAGGGGCCAGGCTGATTGCGGCCCGCTCTTGGGTGCCACCGCGCGCCGCCTCCCACCTGGGGTCGCGCACCCCGATCACGGCCGCCGCCGGCAGCCCTCCGTCCGGTTCGGTTCCTATTCTGGCGCATCCTTCATCCCCTGCGCCACCCCGGCGCGCTGCAGGGCCGCAATCTCGGCTGCTTCGTAGCCCAGCTCCGCCAGGATTTCGGCGGTATGCTCGCCGATGGCCGGGGCTTTGGTGCGGGTGCCGGCCCGCCCGGCGCTGAAGCTGACCGGGTAGCCGGGCAGTTGGACCCGGCCGAGGGCCGGGTGCTCGAAGTCGGTCACATAGCCGTTGGCCAGGGCTTGGGGATCGGTCAGGACCTCCTCGATGCGCTGGACGGGGCTGAACATCAGCCCGTGCCGCCGGAAGGTCTCCATCCACGCGTCCCGTTCGCGGGTGGCGAACACGGCGTCGAAATGGGCCACCAGGGCCGGGCAGTTTCGCTGGCGGGCGTGGCCGTCGGCAAAGCGCGGATCCGCCTGCAAGCTTTCCTGGCCGGTTGCCGCGCAGAAGGGGCCCCAGTATTTCTCTTCGGGGTGGTGCACGCCCATCAGCCAACCGCCGTCGCGGCAGCGGAAGCTGTTGCGCAGCGGGGAGTTCTGCTGCCGCACCCAGGGCACCCCGGGGTCCTTGCCCAGCAGGCTGACACCCAGCAGATTAGCGTAGAGCAGCCAGAGCCCGGTGCCGTAAAGCGAGGTGTGCACCTCCTGGCCGATACCGCGGCGTTCGCGTACCACCAGGGCGGTCAGGATGGCATGGCTGAGGGTGATGGCGGTGGCCTGGTCCAGGATGGCCAGATGCATCAGGGTGGGCTCGGCGTTGCCGGTGACGAAGGTCATGCCCGAGCGGGCCTGCCCCAGGGGATCGAAGGCCCCGATGTCGCGCATGGGGCCCTCCTGGCCGTAGCCGGAGACGCTGGCGTGGATGATCCGGGGATTGACCCGCGAGAGGGTGGGGTAGTCGATGCCCATCGCGGTTTTCGTGCTGGGGCGCAGGTTGGTGAGAAACACGTCCGCGCGCTGCACCATCTGGTGCAGGATTTTCCGGCCCCGCTCGGTGGTGATGTCCAGGGAAATGTTGCGCTTGTTGCGGTTGGAGGCCTCGAACATAAAGCTTTCGCCGTTGGGCAGGGACATGTCCATGCCCGCCAGCAGGGTCCAGTAGCGCTCGGGGTCGCCGCCGGCCTCCTCGATCTTGATGACCTCGGCGCCGAGGTCGCCGAGGATTGCCCCGGCCCCGGGGCCGGCGTGGAAAACACCGTATTCGACGATGCGGATCCCCGCAAGCGGGCCCTCGGCTTCGGTTGACAGCGGGTCAGTGGGGTTCATGGGTGCTGATCCTCGTTGAGTTGGTGATTGCCGCTGTGGCGGTTCAGTCGCCGGAGCTCTTGCGGCGGCCGGCCCCGCGGTCCGGTTGGCTGCCCGTCAAGCGCCGGGAACCTGCCCGTATTCGAAAACGCCCTTGGTGATCACTTCCGCGCTGCTCTGGGCGTTGATGGTTTTCCAGAGCGCCTGTCCGTCAGCGGTCTTCCAGACCAGCGTTGCGATGGGGGTGCCGGGGTAAAGCGGGCGTGAAAAGCGGCAGGCCATGCGCCGCACCTTTTCGGGGGCACCCGGCACCAGGCTGGCGATCAGCGCCCGGCAGGCGAAGCCGTGGGTGCACAGGCCGTGCATGATGGGTTTTTCGAATCCGGCCATGCGCGCAAAAGCGGGGTCGACATGCAGCCCGAAGAAATCCCCCGATAGGCGGTAGAGCAGTGGCTGGTCGTTTGAGGGGGCCGCCTTGACGACAAAATCCGGGGCGCGGTCCGGGAATGGGACCTCGTTTTTGGGTGCGTTCGCGCCGCCGAAGCCGCCGTCCAGGCGCGCGAAGATGGTCGCCCGGCTGGTGAAAAGCCGCTGCCCGCTGCCGTGGCTTGTTTCGCTTTCAGCCACCACCAGCGCGCCTCGGTCCTTGCCCTTGTCGAAGAAGTGGGTGATCCGGCCCGTGGTGGTCAGGCTGCCCGCGGCGGGGATCGGGTTGTGGAAGATCAGCTCCTGCTCGCCGTGCAGAATTCCGGCCAGGTTGACGCCGGCGGTTGTGCCGACGTGCGTGAGGAACTCGAACACCGCGGCGATCGAGAAACTCGGCAGGACCTTCAGACGCTTCTCGTAGCAGTAGTCGAGATCGTCAAAGCCGGCTCCCACCCCCAGGGCGTAGAGCACGGCATCCTTCCAGCCGTAGGTTTTGGTCAGCGGGCCGATCGGCTTCCCGACGGCATCCAGGTTGAGCGCCATCTGCTTGCCTCCTTTCGACGGGTTATCAGCGCTAAGCGCCGGGTTCCAGACCGCTTATGGTGACGGCCATCCCATGATCGGCACGGTGCTGATGCTGTTTTTCGGGCTGCCCGCGATAACGCGGTCGCTATAGGCGATGTAAACCAGCACGTTGCGCTCGCGGTCAAAGAAGCGAACGACCTGAAGCTTCTTGAAGACGAAGCTGCGGCGTTCGTCAAAGACGCGCTCGCCGTCCTTGAGGTCGCCGACGATCCTGATCGGGCCGACCTGACGACAGGCGATGCTGGCATCACTGGTGTCCTCGGCAACGCCCAATTCGCCCTTGATCCCGCCTGTCTGCGCACGGGCGATGTGACAGGCGACGCCCTGGACTTTGGGGTCGTCGAAGCCGTCAACCACGATCTTGTCATTGGGGCCCAGCCAGCGAAATTGGGTGTCGACTGCCCCGGTCGTGCCGCGGTCGGGGCGGCTGAGGACCCACCATCCAAACAGCACGATGACCAAAAGGGCCCCACCGCCGATAATGATGCCTGTCTTTTTCATGGCGATTTGTCTTTCTTGATTGAATTTGCACCCGGCTTCTCAGCGGGCCGTCTTTCCTGTCCAGCTACTGGCTTTGCACACCCGCTCCCGTCCCTGAGCCGGCGGGCGGCATTTTTCACCAGCGGGTAGACCAGGATGGTCTTCACCGCCGCGCCGTGGCGCTGGTTGGCCCGGTCCATCCGTCCACGGCCGCTGGTCTCTCCCAGTTCTATCCAATTGGCCGCCCGATAACATCCCCCAGTAAACCGCCGACGGTCCACCAGGGTCTCCACCAGCAAAGGCTCGACCCCGTATTGCCGCTGCCAGTCGGCGCTTAGCCGGCGCAGGGTGCAGGCCAGCATCGCGCTGGCCAGGTTGCGGATGCGCGCCAGCACCAGGAACCGGCTGTTGTTGACCACCTGCTGCAGGGCGGCCGCGCGCCTTGCGTCGTCCCAGCCGATCCATTGGTCCCTTGGCTTCATCCGCCAGGCAGGGCTGGAAAACTGGACGCATCCGAGGACTTCGTGCCGGGGCCGGCTGACCGATACCAGATACTGAAGCCGTGCCCCGTAGGGCATCGCATACCCCAGGTAGTGGTAGCGGCTGAGCAGATCCCGAAACAAGTCCCGCTGCTCGCGGGTTTCGACCTGCTGCACGTCCAGCGGCGCGAAATCCTCCACGCTGCCGGCAAGGGCACTGTGAGGCGCTTCGGACGGAACCTCGGCGATGCGCTTCTGGGGGCCATTGTAGCCGGTGTGCTTTTTTTGCGGAAGCTTCAGCAAACCCCTGGCTTCCAGGAGCTCCAGGAGATCCATACACTCCCGGGCCTTGAGTCCGCCCCCGGGACGTTTCCACTCCAGCAGCTCGCAGACCGTATGCGACAGCTCGCGGCGGCTGATCCCGCCGCAGGTGGCGACAATCTCCCGGATCAGCGCCACCTCGTCGGCGCCGAAATCTCGTCCACAAAACCTTTGCGGCTTGCTCATGGTTTGGATATCATACTCCTTTCGCTATCCTTTCATAACCAAAAAATGGCACGTTGCCCAGTGGAAAACAACCCCGTTTTGCAAACCATGCGTGTAGGTGGGCCGCCAGGGGCCTTGGGTTCCCATCCGACCGCAGGC
>JAWOJK010000173.1:0-2627 GCA_046481705.1 Desulfobacterales bacterium
CTGCTGATGCTCACCGTGGTGGCGCTGATCTGCTGCCTGGTCCAGGTCTACTCCCTGGGCTACATGGCGGGGGACCCGGGCTTCGCCCGCTACTACGCCTTCATGTCGCTCTTTGCCTGGGCCATGACCAGCATGACACTGGCGCCCTCGCTCCTTCAACTGTATGTGTTCTGGGAACTGGTGGGGCTGGCATCCTACCTGCTGATCGGGTTCTGGTTCGACAAATGGCGCGCCAGTGAGGCGGGCAAAAAGGCCTTCGTGATGACCCGCCTGGGAGACGTCGCCTTTCTGCTGGGGCTGCTGCTGGTCCTGACCCAGCTGGGGGACCTGGACATCCTTGAGCTCAACGCGCCGGAAACGGCCGCGCAACTGTCGCCGGGGCTAATCACCCTCGCCAGCCTGCTGATCTTCGGCGGCGTCATCGGCAAGAGCGCCCAGTTCCCGCTGCTCACCTGGCTGCCGGACGCCATGGAGGGCCCGACCCCGGTCAGCGCGCTGCTGCACTCGGCCACGATGGTGGCCGCCGGGGTGTTTCTTTTTGCGCGCCTGTTCCCCTTTTTCAGCCTGTCGCCCGTCACCATGACCGTCTGCCTGAGCGTGGGCACCCTCAGCATGCTGCTGGCCGCCACGATGGCCATCGTCAGCCACGACATTAAGCAGGTCTGGGCCTACTCCACCATCAGCCAGCTGGGTTTCATGATCATGGGCCTGGCCGCCGGCGGCTATTTCGCCGGCGTGTTCCACCTCACCACCCACGCGGGCTTCAAGGCCCTGCTGTTCCTGTGCGCCGGGGTCTTTATTCACCACTGCGGCAGCAACGACCTGTTTGCGATCGCCCGCGCCGGCGGCCGCAGGCGCAGGACGGCCATGATCTGCATGACCATCGGGGCCGCAGCCCTGGCGGGACTGCCGCCGCTCTCGGGCTTTTTCAGCAAGGAGCTGATCCTGGCGGCGCTCGCCGAGCGCCCCAGCGCGGTCTGGCTGGCAGCCGGCATGCTGGGGGTCTTTCTGACGGCCTACTACACCTTCCGGCTGATTTTCATCATCCTCTTTCCGTCACCCAACGCCGCGGCCCTGGCTCAGACGGCGCCGCCAACGCCCCCCGACGGTCATCACGCCGACCCCAACGAGGAGCGGGCGATGGCGCTGCCGCTGCTGGTCCTGGCCGCGATCACGGTGCTGCTGGGATTTGCGCAAACGCCGCTGGCAACCTTTCTCGCCGGTCCCCACGCTCCGACGGCGACCGCCGCGGCACACGCCAGCGGCCTGCTCTTGTGGGCCGTCGGGCTGGCCGCTGCCGGGCTGCTGCTGGCCTGGCTGGAATTCGGGCGGCCGCACTCCCGGCAGGTGGGCTTCGTTGAAAGAATCCCACCGCTCTATCTGCTGTTCAGCCAACGCTGGTTCCTCGACCGCTTCTACCGCCAGCTGCTGGACCGCGTCGTCTACAAGGGGCTTTCCGGTTTCTGCACCTGGAACGACCGGCGGGTGATCGACGACGGCATCGACGCGCTGGCCCGCGGCACGGCCGGGGCCGGCGGCCTGCTGGAGCGCGCGCACTGCGGCCTGATTCAGTACCGCCTGATGGTGATCTTCGTCACCATGGCCCTGCTGGCCTTTAATTTCTTTCTGTAAGGTAACCCCACGATGACGCCCATCGCATACGCCCGCTTCCCCTTCCTGAGCCTGCTGCTGCTGTGCTGCATCGGGGGGCTGCTGGCGATTCTCTTCACCCCCGCCGCCCGCACCCGGCAGATCAAGTGGATCAGCGCCGTCTTTTCAGGGCTCAGCCTGGTGCTCTCGGCCGGCCTGTTCATCGCCTACGACCAGTCCGCCGGCGGGCTGCAGTTCGTCGAGAAAGTCCCGTGGGTGCCGTCTCTGGGGATCACCTGGTTCAACGCCGCCGACGGCTTCAACCTGCCCATGCTGCTCTTGACCGGGATCGTCTTTTTCACCGGCGTTCTGACCATGTGGGACCTGGAGACGCGCGTAAAGGAGTTCTTTGCACTGGTCTTTCTGCTGGTGGCCGGGGTTTTTGGCCTCTTCATGAGCCTGGACCTCTTTTTCATCTTCGTCTGGTACGACGTGTCGCTTTTTCCGATGTACCTCCTGATCGCGGTGTGGGGCAGCACCCGCAAGGAGTACGGGGCCATGAAGCTGACCCTCTACCTGCTGGCCGGCAGCGCCCTGATCCTGCCCGCGATCCTCTACCTGGCGGTGCAGGCCGGGCTCGACACCTTCGACATCACAGCCCTGATGCAGCCCGGGACTTTCACGCCCTACCAGGAGAAGTTCGCCTTCCTGCTGCTCTATCTCGGCTTCGGCATCCTGGCCGGCGTCTGGCCTTTTCACACCTGGTCGCCGGTAGGCCACGTGGCGGCCCCCACCGGGGTCAGCATGATCCACGCCGGGGTATTGATGAAAATCGGGGCCTTCGGGATCCTGCGGGTGGGCATCTTCCTCTGCCCCACAGGCTGGCAGCACTGGGCGCCGCTGATGGCCCTGCTGGCGACCGTCGGCATCGTCTACGGCGCCCTGGTGGGGCTGCGCCAGACCGACCTCAAGTACGTCATCGGCTACTCCAGCGTCTCGCACATGGGGATCGTCGGCTTGGGACTGGCCACCGTGAC
>JAWOJK010000229.1:0-3896 GCA_046481705.1 Desulfobacterales bacterium
GCAACAGGCCCCAGACCCGCAGCGACCTGCAGCGGTTATCGAAAATTTGCGTCAAATCGCACCTCCTTTTTCTGTAAGGGCGCACCCGCTCTCCCAGCCGCGCCCACCACCGCGACGGCCGGCCCGCCAAGCCCTCGTCGGGCATTGACAAACCCCGGCCATTAGCTTAAGGGACTGGCGTTGACCGGGAACGCGACGCATCCTCCCCAACAGCATGACTTTAGCAGCAGCCCGACCTGAAGACGGTTCCGTAAAAAGCGCTGGGGTGCACCCACGGGCAGCATGCGCCGCGCCACAGCGCAATGCGCAGCAGCGCAAAAATATAACCCCTTTGCGCCACCGTCAAACGCTTAGCGAGGAAAAGCCGATGTACAAGGACAACCCTTTGCGCCAAATTTCGTGGCTGGATTTCCAGAACCTCAAACGCGAAGAAAAGGGCCCCTTGTTTGTGCGCAACGGACGACCCTACCATGCCCTGATCGCCCAGCAGTTCGACCGCCCGTCCCTCGAGCGACTCTGTGATCTGGCCACCAAGATCCGGCGCATCGGCAAAACCAAGGGCGGGCTGCACTTCCTGCAGTCGCTTCTTTCGGAAAAACGCGCCATGCTTTACTTCGCCCAGCCCTCCAGCCGAACCTTTCTCTCATTCTACTCCGCCTGCCAGATCGTCGGCATCCACCCGGCGGAAGTGCGCGACACCACCACCTCCAGCGAAATCAAGGGGGAATCCCCGGAGGACACGGTACGCACCTTCAGCTCGTATTTTGACTTGATCATCATGCGCCACCCGGTGGGCGGGTTTGCCGAGCGGATCGCCTGGCTGCTGTCGAACACGGAGCGCCCCATCCCGGTCATCAACGCCGGCTCCGGCCAAGATCAACACCCCACCCAGGCCCTGCTGGACATCTACACCCTGCAGCGCAGCTTCGAGACCCGCGGGGGCATTCCCCAGAAGAAAATCGCCTTCGTGGGAGACCTGGCCCGGGGGCGCACGGTGCGCTCGCTGGCCAACCTGCTCACCCTCTACCCGGGGGTCAAGCAGTATTTCGTGGCCCCCGAATCGCTCCAGATCGGTGCCGACATCCTCGAAAATCTGCGCGGGGCAGGGGTGGCCTACGAGTTGAGCGAAGATTTCGAAAAAATCATCCCCGAAGTGGACGCGATCTACATGACCCGCATCCAGGACGAATGGGACACGGCCGAGGAGAGCCGCCTGCTGGACACCTCCCGCTTTCATTTCACCGCGCGCCATCTGGAGGTCCTCAAACCCGGCGCGGTGCTGCTGCACCCCCTGCCGCGGCGCAAGGAGATTGCCATCGAGGCGGACCAGGACCCGCGGGCTGTCTACTGGCGTCAGGTCCGCAACGGCATGTGGGTGCGCGCGGCGCTGATGCTGGAAATTTTCGATCGTTGCGCTGAAATCGACAAATACTACGACGATCTGACAAGCTGAAAGGCGGTGACGGCATGCAGCATCTGATTTCCCTGAAGGACTGGTCCGCCGATGAGATAACGGCCATCTTGGATCTGGCCGATAAGCTCAAGGCTGCGCCTGAAAACTACCAGGATGCCATGAAGCGCCGGATGCTGGTCATGATTTTCGAAAAACCCAGCCTGCGCACCCGGGTTTCCTTCGAAACCGGCATCTGCCAGATGGGGGGCAATGCGATCTTCTATGACATGGCCACCTCGCCCCTGGCGGCCGGCAAGGAAACCATCGCCGACATGGTGAAAGTGCTCAGCCGCTATGCCGACCTGCTCATGGCGCGCCTTTTTGAGCACCGGCATATGGAGGAACTGGCCGCCAACGCTGAGATCCCGGTCATCAACGGGCTGACCAACTTCAACCACCCCTGCCAGATCCTGGCGGACCTCCAGACTATCCGGGAGAAAAAGGGGACCTTGGCGGGCCTCACCCTGGCCTACCTGGGGGACGCCAACAACAACGTGACCCATTCCCTGCTCTACGGCTGCCCCAAACTGGGCGTCACTGTCCGCGTCGGCTGTCCGGCCGATTTGAGCGCCAGCCCGCTGCCGGCCGTGGTGGCCGATGCGGCTGCCGCCGGCAGGGCCGCCGGTGCGACGGTCGTCGTAACCCACGACCCGGCGGAAGCCGTGGCCGGTGCAGACGTGGTCTACACCGACTCCTGGATGAGCTACCACATCCCCAAATCGGAAATGGCGCAGCGCGTCCAGCAGTTCATGCCCTACCAGGTCAGCGCGAAGCGCATGGCCCAGGCCGCAGCCGACGCCATTTTCATGAACTGCCTGCCGGCCATGCGCGGCTACGAGCAGGCCGCCGAAGTGATCGACGGCCCCCAGGCGGTGGTTTTCGACCAGGCCGAAAACCGCCTGCACGCCCAGAAGGCCGTGATGCTGCGCTTGATGGGCAAGGCCTGACAGGGGCGCAAAAAGTCCAGCCGCCGCGTCGGGCTGGCGCGCGCCGCGACTGCCACGGCCCGCAAATCCGCACCGCCGTCCGTAACCCGCGCGCCGCCCTCAGGGGCTCAGAAACACGGCCCGAACCGGGGCACCGTCAGCCCCTTTCAGTTTCAGCGGCAGGAAGGCATAATTCCCCCGAACCGCCGGTATCCGCGCCAGGCCGCGGAGGTTCTCGACGATCAAGACCCCGCCGCCCAGGAGCAGCCGGTGAACGGGATAGTCACCCCGGCCGCCGGCGGAGCGGTCCGGACTCGGGGTGTCCATGCCCACCAGCGAGACCCCGCAATCCACCAGCCATCTTCCGCAGTCCGGCGTCAGATACGGGTGCCGAAAGTAGTGCGGCGTTCCCCAGAAGCGGTCCCAGCCGGTCATCAAAAGCACGAAATCCCCCGGGATCAGCTCCGGCCGGGCGCGCCGCAACTCCGCGGCGCAAATCACACCTTCCTCGCGGCGCCCGCAAAGGTCCAGCCTTACACCGGGGCCCACCAGCCGGCTGATCGGCAGACCGTCCAGCCGATCGCCGTCCGCAAAAAAATGGAAGGGGGCGTCCATGTGGGTGCCGGTGTGGGTCCCCAGTGTGATGCGCCCCAGGTGGCACCCGTCCCGCCCATGGGTCAACAAGGTTTGCCGCGCCAGCGGCGGGTCGCCCGCAAAAACCGGCGTATCTACGTCCAGCGCGTGGGTCAGGTCGATCGGGGCCGCTGCCATTTGCGCTCCTCGCTTTTCTCCCGCCAAGCCGCCCGGGAAACCGGAGTGTCCGCACGCCGGAGAACGGGCCAGACGCCCGGCCAGCGGTTTGGCCATGGGTTGCCGTGGCCTTTCAGAATAAATCCGAAAAACGTTTTTTGCCTGCACCTTGACGGCGATCGTGGCCCTCGCGGCGGTGCGCAGCGGGCTGGTTGCTTTTTGGCGGCGGCTGACTTAAGTTAACTTTGATTGCTCATGCACAGCGAAGCGGCACCAGTCGATCCGCCTTGCAGACGAGACCCCAACCCGGCGCAATCGGCTGTCATTATTTTCAGCCACGACCGTGTAACGGGATTTTCAACAGCCGGTAGCTAAACGGACGCTGCGGGGAGAGGTGCGATGCAAAAAGAGTACAAATTTTCCCTTTGGTATGCCCTTCTGGGCATTTGGCTCGTTCTGCTGCTGCAGCAATCCATCGTATCGGTCATGGAAATTCCGGTCATTCCCTACAGTCAGTTTCTGCAGCTGCTCAAGGAGAACAGGATCACCGAGGTGGCCATCACGGCCAACCAGATCCAGGGCAAAATGATCGACGACACGGCCGACCGCGAACACCCCACCGGATTCCGCACCGTCCGGGTGGACCCCGACACCTCCAAACTCCTCGAGCAGTATGGCGTCACCTTCAAAGGTCAGATCGAATCGACCTTCCTGCGGGACCTTTTTTCATGGGTCGTCCCGGTTTTTTTCTTCTTCGGCATCTGGTA
>JAWOJK010000230.1:0-10675 GCA_046481705.1 Desulfobacterales bacterium
GCCTAAATATCAAAGGCCCGGAACCAGCTTTGCCCTGACCGAAGGGTTGTATATCCTGTCAGTTATTCCCGATGCAAAGGGCATTGTGTCGTTTGTGCTGCGCCATCAGGAAAATCCGTCCAGCGACCCACTTGCGCCTGACATCACCGCCACAGAGCGCCTGATGCGCCAGCGCTTGCTGTGGCCGAACCTGCAACTGGCGGCCAGCGATGAATATCTGCTGACGCTCAATCCGCGTCACGACGTGGCGGCCGGGTTATTGGTGCGCCCGCTGCCGCTGGATTTGAGCGATCCGCTGCCCGTCACGCTGTTCCCGGACGAACAGGTCCCCATTCAGATCGAAGTCAAACAGTCGTCCACCCTGCTGATTGACAGCGACGGGAAGGCGTCCTATCGGATTTCCGGGTATTCCGACCCCATCAAATCGGGTGCGACCCTGCTGCCCGGACGCTACACCCTGAATTTGACTAATACCGGTTCGCAGCCGGCGTTTTTCTCGGTGCGAACCGTGCCATCCAGCGTGGAACCGCCGCTGTCGCAGGAAAATCTGGCCCGCCGCATGGTCGAAGCCCGCCAGGTGTTTCCCACGCTGACGGAAACGCAGCCGCTTTTTGAGAATTTCGACCGCCAGGAACAGCGCCATTATACCCTCTTAGTGGAACAGCCCGGATTGTATCGCCTGGAAACCAGCGGGCGATTGGCCACCAGCCTGACCGTGCGCACCCGATTTGTCACGTCATTGTTTACGGCCCAATCGAACGGGATCGGTCGGAATGCGCTGGTACAGCAATATCTGCGACCGGGCGAATATCAGGTCACAGTGCAAACCGCCGGACAGTCCAAAGGCCGGGCGGGCGTTCATTTGCGTCGCGTGCCGCTGACCGAAGAAGCCGGACTGGCCCCAGGCATCTCAAAGAAAATTTATCTGCGCGCTGACGAAGCCGTGCGCTATCGGTTCGATATTGCCGCCGATGGCAATTATAGGCTGCGCACCCTGGGGTTGCAGAAACAGTATGCGTGGCGGCTGGAAGACCATGAAGGCTGGCCGCTCGTCAAGCCCAATCAAATCGGCCCAATTCGCCAATATTTTTCAGCCGGAACCTACCACTATTTTTCCTTGCCCGATGACGTTGAAGGCCGGCGCATCACGACGTTGGATTTGATCCCGGTTCCGCGCCCTGATTTTGAAGGCAAAGGGCCGCATAGCATTGCATTGAACGAAACCATCGAGCATGTCTGGCGCGAAGATGAAGGCCGCTCGCCGGATCGCTTCGTGATTTTTCTGCCCGACCCGGTCAAGGCGACCGTGACGCTGTCTGACGATCTGGTGGCTGATCTGTGTGCCTGCGACGGCGCGCCGCCCGCGCCGTGTTCCGATTTTAAGCTGCTCGTCCGCGGCGACCGCGATCCGTTCATCAATTTTCCGAACCCCGGCTATTTCGAATTTCAGGTGCGCAGTCTTGAGAAAACTGACCGGCTGCCGTATGCGTTGAGCGTCACCACCACCGATCTGATCACCGGGTTGCGTCACCGCGTCAACGATCTGCCGGCAGAATTCACAGTCAGAACTGGCGACGAACGCCTGGCGGAACTGTTCAGTTTCGGCGAGGTGGACGTCAAGGCCACGCTGACGGACAGCGCCGGAAAGGTTGTGGCCGTCAGCGATGATCAGCCGAACGATTGGAATTTCCGCATCTCCCAGAAACTGCAGCCCGGCGTGTACACCCTGCGCTTACAGCCGATTGGCGAGCATGGAGACGGCGAGCTTGAGGTCGCCATGACCAAACGCGACGAGGTTGAATTTCCAGCCGCGGCCTTTCCGTTCACGCTGGATGCGGACATTCAAGATGATGTCGGTTCCATCGCGTTCACGACCGCTGACGATGCCGGTCTGGCCCGCATCCGCGTGGAGGGGAACGATCTGGTCAAATTGGCCCTGTATCAGGAGAAACGCCTGTTGACCGAGGGCGACCGGGAACTCTGGCTGCCGTTGCGTCCCTCGCAAGCGTACACGCTGGTCTTCTGGCGTGACACCGCCGGCCTGCTGACGGATGTCGTCGGGCCGCTGAAATTGGCTGCCGCCATCTTTCCGGCGCAGGAACTTGATCTTTCCGACGGCGCGCTGGAATTTGAAATTCCGAACAGCGGCGCTGAAACCGTTGCGTTCAAACTGGCGCATGGCGATAAACAGAGTTATATGCTGAAGAGCCGGTATCCGCTGCGATTCTCGGCGCAGCCAGAAGCCGCTTTCAGCGCTGTCGCCGATGTCCCGGTGGTCATGCCGGATGCCGCCGGATGGCTGCTGGTTGACTTTCGTCCCGGCCAATCAAGCCAGAACACGCTGTCGATCACGCCGTTTGCGTTGGCAAAACCGACGGAAGCTGTTGCGTTGGGACAGGCGGGGCTGCCCTTTGACCTGGAACAGACCTCCGATGTGCCTGTGCTGCTGGAGATTACCTCGATCTGCGCAACCATCGGCGCAGTTGTGGCCGACCGGGACATCTATGCCGACCAGTTGATCAATTGGCCGGGCATGGCGCGGTCGCCCTCGCAGACGCTGATTGCATTGGCCGGAGCGGGCGCGTATCGCGGACGCCTCTGGGCCACCACCGACGCACCGGTGAACGGCAAAGTTCTGCTCAGTCGGCGCGAATTCCCGCAGGCCACCCACCTGGAACTTCACCCGTCCGGTCAGCATGAAGGCCGCATCCCCGGCGGCGAAGCGCATATCTTCTCAATCGCCGCAGTGCCCCAAATCTTCGATCTGCTGCTCTCGAAAGATCTGGTGGCATTTGCCTGAATCTGGTTGCCGCCTCCACGTGAATTTGGAGGGCTTGCGAGAGGAGCGTTTCCCGCAGGCCCTTCTTGTTTGAACACCGCCCACCGCCGCCGGCTCCGTAGGAAGCAACGCCAACCGCTCTGTAACCCGCGATTCCCCCCCTTGAGTTGCCTGAATCCGCTCCTCGGAAAAACGGCGCCATCAAAGAGGCCCGCCGCCTGTCCGCCCGCCGCTTCTTCAGTCTTTCAACGGTTTGATTTTCCAGATTTTTTCGGCATATTCCCGAACCGAGCGGTCGCTTGAGAACTTTCCCATGCTGGCCGTGTTGAAAATAGACCGCCGGGTCCATTCCGCCGGGTTTCGAAAACACTGGTCGACCTTTTCCTGGGCGTCCAGATAGGCGCGGAAATCCGCCAGCACCAGGTAGCGGTCGCCTTCCTCCATCAGCGCTTTCCAGACCGGGGCAAAGAGCGCCGGCGCTTCCGGCGAAAAATGCCCGGAGCGGATGGCATCCAGGGCCTGTTTGAGCTCGGGGTCGGCGTGGTAGTAATCCCACGGGTTGTGGCCCGCCTTGCGATGGCGGGCCACCTCTTCACTGGTCAGCCCGAAAATAAAGATATTGTCACGGCCGACTTCTTCCCGAATTTCGACGTTGGCGCCGTCCAGGGTTCCGATGGTGAGGGCCCCGTTCAGGCCGAATTTCATATTGCCGGTGCCGGAGGCCTCCATTCCGGCGGTGGAGATCTGTTCGGAGAGATCCGCGCCCGGGACGATCTTTTCGGCCAGTGACACGGAATAGTTGGGCAGAAAAACCACTTTGAGCCGTCGACTGACCAGCGGGTCGGCATTCACGGTGGCGGCCACGGCGTTGATCAGCTTGATGATCATTTTGGCCAGTGCATACCCCGGGGCGGCCTTGCCCGCAAAAATGACCGTGCGTGGCACCAGGTCGAGCTCCGGGTTCTGGCGGATGCGGTGATAGAGCGTGATGACATGGAGCAGATTGAGCAGTTGGCGCTTGTATTCGTGGATACGCTTGATCTGAACGTCGAAAAGACTGTCAGGGTCGGTTGCCTCGCAGGTAAGGCGCTGAATTTCGAGCGCCAGCCGCTCCTTGTTGTGGTGTTTGATCTTACGCCAGGCCGCCTGGAAATCGGGGTCTTCGGCCAAAGGCAGCAACTCCCGCAGGCGATCGAGATCTTCAACCCAGCCCGGCCCGATTTTGGCGGTGATCAGTGCGGAGAGCTCTGGGTTGGTCTGCAAAAGCCAGCGGCGCGGGGTGATGCCGTTGGTCACGTTAATGATGCGTCCCGGAAAAAGCTCGTCAAACTCGCGAAACAGGGTCTCTTTGAGAATGCGCGTGTGAAGCGCGGCCACCCCGTTGACCGTGTGGCTGCCGACGATGGCGAGGTGGGCCATTCGCACCTGTCCGTCATGGACGATCGAGAGGCGATCCAGTTTGCCGGTGTCCCCGGGGTAGCGCCGGGAAACCACTTCCAGAAAGCGCCGGTTGATTTCATAAATGATTTCGAGGTGCCGCGGCAGCACGCGGCCCAGCAGGCCGGCAGGCCAGGATTCCAGCGCTTCGGGCAGGACGGTGTGGTTGGTGTAGGCAAAGGTCTGCTGGCAGATGGGCCAGGCCTCATCCCAGCCAAACCCCTCCTCATCCATCAGCAGACGCATGAGTTCGGGAATGCCGATGCTGGGATGGGTGTCATTGAGCTGGACGGCCACCAGGTTCGGAAACTCGGAAAAGTGGGTGTGTTTTTTCTTGAACCGGCGCAGGATGTCCTGGAAGGTCGCTGATACGAAAAAATACTGCTGTTTCAGACGCAATTCCCGCCCCTGTTCGAGCTCGTCGCTGGGGTAAAGCACCTTGGAGATGTTTTCACTCATCACCTTGGCCTCCATGGCGCCCATGTAATCCCCCTGGTTGAAATCCGTGAGGTCGAAATCGCGGCTGGACATGGCGACCCACAGCCGCATGTTCATGACATGGTCGTTGGCGTAGCCTGGAATCAGAATGTCGCAGGCCATCGCCATAATGTTGGCGGTGTCCGTCCACTGATAACGCAGCCGACCGTTTTCGTCGCTCACCGGCACGGAACGGCCGTAGAATTTGACCTCGTAGAGGTGGCGGCGGCGATAGATCTCCCACGGGCTGCCGTAGCGCAGCCAGTTGTCGGCCCGTTCCACCTGGTAGCCGTTCACGATTTTCTGATAGAAAATGCCGTAGTCATAGCGGATGCCGTAGCCGTAACCGGGGATTTTAAGGGTCGCCATGGCGTCCATGTAGCACGATGCCAAGCGCCCCAACCCGCCGTTACCCAGTCCGGCATCCCACTCCTGCTCCGCCAGTTCCGCCAGGCTGAAGCCGGTTTCCTGCATGGCCTCCTGGGATTCTTCGGTCATCCCCATGTTGACGATGTAGTTCATCAGAAAACGCCCCGGCAGGAATTCCATCGAAAGGTAGTAAACCCGCTTGGAAACCCGCTCGTAAAAGGATCGCTGGGTTTCGATCCAGCGCCGGATCAGGCGGTCACGCATACTGTAGGACAGGCCTTTGTAGTAGTAAAATTTGCGGGGCGGGTGGTAGTCGTTACCCAGGGTGGACATGATGTGCCACTGAATGTCCTCGAGCAGTGGGCTGGCGGGCGTGGGCCTGGCCGGAATCGGAGGAAAAGGGATGTTTTTTTTTGCCATGTTGAGGTCCTTCCCTGACGCCGCCTGAAATGGGCGCTGCGGCGGGTGTTGGTTGGCGGTGGTCGTGAGGTTGTCTTTAGGCGACGCTGGGGATCGCAAACGTCAGCACATTCAACAGCGCAACGGGTCCCTTGGCCGCTCTCCCCAAGGGGTTCAGGCCTTGAAACCGAGCAAATAGCGTACAGCGAGGGACGAGATCACAAAAAACCGCTTCTCCTTGACAGACGGGTATCCGGATCGCGTGGTAGATGCCCTGCAGGTGAAACGCCCACTCTGGGATAAATGGGGCCACTATAGCACTTTTGAATGGAGGCGCAAGATCCTTGTCGGCCGGGCCAAGGCTCGGCGTCTTTGACCCTCCCCTCGGGGGGGACATGACCGATACGGACCTTGGGGCCGCGGGATCGCGCTGGGTGCGCGGATGGCCCGCCAATCAGGTGGATGTTGCAGGCATAAGCGCAGGGGGAGTTTCAGAAATAAACATACAGCCCGTTAGGCGGTTCCACCAGGAGCACGCACAGGTTACTGGAGCTGGGAGTAAGATATAAAGGGGATTAACATCACCAGTAAAAGGGCCAGGAAGACAAGAAGCCTTTTCACTATGTCGATGATCTTATCCATCTGAATTTCTTTCGTGATCAAGGGGGAATATTCTATCGAAAAGCGCGTCGATCAGCATCTGACGTTTGATCTTGTCAGCATAAATTTCGTTCAGGGTGCTGTCGCTCACGACCCACCCGAATGGCAAACCGTCCAAGAACATGACCTGTCGATCGTTCATCTGAAGTCCTTATGGAAGCCGGTTCGAACAGGATTTCAGGCATCTTGTGAATTGAACTTATTTATCGATTGGTTATCGACAGGCCGCGGCCGCTTCTAAAGAAAAGCCCTTTAGCACTTCAAGGCTTCAAAAGCAATCCGTCTTTGTAACCATCACTTTTTCCGTTACCCGCAAAAAAAACAGGCGGGTGTGACCGGATCTGTCACACCCCCATGATAGCGTGTCGCCAAACCTTGATGAACCGGTAAAATTCCAAATCCAGACAGTTTCGTAAAATGGCCAAGTTAGGGCGCGCAAGTCTCGAGGAGTGAGGCGTACACCTGTGCGCCGCAGCGACTTCGAGATGCGGCGCAACGCGGAAATTGGCCTTTTTACGGAACTGTCAACCTTGAACAATCCACCCCTGGACAAGGAGGCGCGCATGAAAAAAAACAGAAAACAGCCCGAGTTTTACGACTGCCTGGAGTACTACGGCAGCACAGCGGTCGAGCGCATCCGCAAGCTGGCCGGGAGGGTCATCTGGCGGGAGTGGGTGTTTTTCGACTCTGCCGAAGAAGCCCAGGAATACTACTGCGGCAATGCGTGAAAGGAGGGCAAGATGCTGACCATGATTCTGAACGGTATCCTGGATGCTGTCGGCATGCTGGTTTTCGTGGCCCTGGCCCTTCTGCTGACACTGATACTGGGAATGTAATCCACCCGGCAGCCGGTGCGCCGGGTGGCGCGCCCGGTCTGCCGCTGTTTTATTTGATGCCTTCCCGCTAACCGGCGGCCGCCTGCTCCCCTGTCCCACCGGCCTCCGGCACGATTTCAAAAGAGGTGGTGATTCTGGCGGTGCCGCGGACCGTGGCGGCAACCGAGCAGTATTTTTCGATGGAGAGCGCAATGGCGTCCCGCACCGCTTTGTCCTGCAACCCGTGTCCCGAGAGCCGGAAGTGGACCTGAATGCTGCGATAGGGCCAGGGCGGCTGCGGGTCGCGCTCGCCGTCAACGCTGATTTCCAGCATCGATACCGGGCGGCGCTTTTTTTTGAGGATTTCCACCACGTCGATGGCACTGCAGGCGCCGAGGGCGACGAGCAGCATTTCCGACGGCCGCACGCCGGTGGCCGTCTCATCGCCCGACAAAACAACGGAATGGCGGTTGCTGTCCATTCCGACAAACTGCATATCGCTCACCCAGCGGACGGTTGTTTTGGGCATCGTATCACTCCTTCTCCCAGGTTGGGATTGTAAGCCGTTTGGACCGCCCGGAGGCCTCTTGCCGGCATTTCAGCTCGTGCCTTGCACCGTTTGCAGCCCTATTGGTGCATTGCCGCGGCTGTGTCAATGGTCTGGCAGCCCTTGCCTTTTCAGGGCATAAAGGGGTAAGGAAGGCTTTCGGCCCCGGCACCCAGGGATCAGGAAAACCACATCGCGTCCACCGTGGTGGTTTTCGGCAGCGCCCGAATCAAAGACGCCCGCAAGGCCCTGTCATCGACCCGCATCGCTGCCCCCGGATTGACGGATGCCGGATTAAACCGCATATTGGGTGCACATGTCAATCGATCCGCGATTGCGGGGGCGCGTTTCGGCGCCTGCTGAGACAGTCCTCAGGCGGTGCTTGCGCCCCAATCTGAGAGGAGCCTTTATGAAACATACTCTGTTGCTTCTGGTGGTCGCGCTGACCGCTATGGCCTTCGGCCTCGCCTGCTCAGGCAGCCAGCGTTACCACGCCACCGAACTGCCGGATCCCGCAAAATTCAATGCCCATTTCGGGGATCTGGACGACAACGGCGACGGCCAGGTCACCCTGGAGGAGTTCCGGGCCCATTTCCCCGAGAGCGATGACGCCGTTTTCCAAGCGCTGGACCTCAACTCCGACGGCTTTGTGGACCATGCGGAGTGGCATCAGTTTAAGACCGCCCACGGCTTGAAGCATGGGGGCTGATGGGGCCCAGGATGCGCTGAAAACCAGGCCGGAGGCGGGCGATACTGGCGTTTTGAACTTTGCGGTTGCCACTGCCGGCGCAACTGCGGCGGGGGTCGTTGAAATGCCGTAAACCGTCTACACATCATGAACAGGGAGGGTGACGATGCTGAGTACCGAAAAAATATCAAAGGCCTTCGACGCCATTGCGGCGGTCTGCGATCAGCTGAAAAATGAAACCGATATGACCAAAATCCATGAGGGCCTGGGGGTGATCCGCTCGATTGCCAAACACCAGAGCGATATCCGCAGCGCTCCCAAGGGAACCTGCAAGGCCCATCCAAAAACCGCCTGAACCACTGCTGCGAGCCGTTTAAGGCCGACTGGCTGCATCCCGCACGACCGATCGGGGGGTGACGGTTGTTCAGAGGCTGGACCTTTTTCAGGGGGGTGTCGCGGGTTCCGGGGTCGGCAATGCTCCCGGCTCGCCGGGATGCCGATCCTGCCCCAAACCACCGCCCACGCCCAACCCGCATGGAAGATCAAAGACGATGAATACGGCACAGTTCAACCGGGGGCTGATAGCGTTTCTCAAGGCCTCGCCGACCCCCTATCACGCGGTCGCCTTCATGGCCGAGCGCTTGGCCCGCGACGGCTTCAAGCGGCTTGACGAGGTGCACGCCTGGCGGCTCGAGGCCGGTGGCCGGTATTTTGCCACGCGCAACGATTCGGCCCTGGTGGCTTTCTGTTTGGGCAGCGGGACGCCGGCCCAAACCGGGTTGCGGATGGCCGGGGCCCACACCGACAGCCCCTGTCTGAAGGTCAAACCACAGCCGCTTTTGGCCGCTGACAGCTACTGCCGGCTCGGCGTGGAGGTTTACGGGGGGGCGTTGTTGGCCCCTTGGTTTGACCGCGATCTTTCCCTTGCCGGCCGGGTCAGCTATCTGGGCCCCGACAACCGGTTGCACACGACCCTGGTGGATTTCCACGAACCAGTGGCGGTCATTCCCAGCCTGGCGATCCACCTGGATCGGGAGGTCAACAAGCAGCACGACATCAACCCGCAGAAGGAACTGCCGCCGCTGCTGCTCCAGGACAAAAAACCGGAGACGGTCGATTTCCGCAAGCTGCTGTTAGCGCGTCTGTTGCAGCAAAAGCCGGACTGCGGTGCCCGCGAGGTGCTGGATTTCGAAATCAGCCTCTACGACACCCAGCCACCGGCAGTGGTGGGGCTCAACCATGATTTTATTGCCGGTGCACGCCTGGACAACCTCCTGAGCTGTTACACGGGGCTGACGGCGTTGACGGCGGCCGGCGGGGAGCAGCCTGCGCTGCTGATCTTAAACGATCACGAAGAGGTTGGCAGCGCGTCTGCCGCCGGGGCCCAGGGGCCCTTCCTGAAATCGGTTTTGAGGCGGATCTGCCCGTCCGAGGAGGATTTCAGCCGCATGCTGAGCCGCTCCCTGCTGATTTCCGCGGACAACGCCCACGGCCTGCATCCCAACTACCCCGACAAGCACGACGGCAACCACGGTCCGCTGCTCAACCGGGGGCCGGTCATCAAAACCAACGCCAACCAGCGCTACGCCTCCAACAGCGAAACGGCCGCCGTTTTCCGCCTGCTGGCCCGTCGGCTGCGGGTTCCCGTGCAGGACTTCGTGGTGCGCAGCGACATGGCCTGCGGCAGCACGATCGGGCCGCTGACGGCCACCGAAATCGGGGTTCGCACCCTGGATGTAGGGGTTCCGACCTTTGCCATGCATTCCATCCGGGAGCTGGCCGGAAGCCGGGACGGGTTTTATCTGTTCAAGGTGCTGCAGGCTTTTTTTCGGTTGGCGGATATTCAAACGATCGTGGAGGCCAGTTGAGCAAGCGACCGCGCAGCATTCGATACGTTGTCTTTTACCTGCTTTTCTGGTCGGAAAGCTGGCGTGTGATGTTGGGGGTGGTGCTGGCCCTGCTGCTGGCCCCGCAGGTGGTGCCGCCGCAGATGGAGCGCGTCGCTGCCGCGCTGGTCTGGGTCATGCTGGCGACCATCGCCTACTGTTTGGCCGGCTACCCGGCCCGCAAGATCGCACAATTCTGGCAGCGCCTGATTCTCGGGCCGCAGAAGCGCGGCCGGCGCCCTTGAGTCTCCGGCGGGGGGTGACCTTTGCCGGCGGCACCGGCAAACACCTGCAGCGTGGCGCGGGGGGTTGTCAAAAGCGGCGCCAGCCTGCCTAAAAATAGGTGCCGACGCCGACGCCGAAATGAAAGGCCGGCGAGGTGCGGTCCGGGGTGGTCGGCCACAGCTTGATTTCAGTAGGGACGAGCCGGGGGTGGCGGTAGCTGAAACCGCCGATGGTGCGGCTTTCACTTCCGCTGATGGTGCCGACCACCGTCAGCAGCGCACCCGGCTTGAAAAGGGCCGGATCGAGGAATTCGTCGGCCTGAACCAGAAAACGCCCCTGGGAATTTTCTCTGCCTTTGGGGCGATCCTGCCAGTCGAGCGGCAATTCCAGGAC
>JAWOJK010000231.1:0-7572 GCA_046481705.1 Desulfobacterales bacterium
GCGGCTGTCGAAGCGGTTTTCGGTCGGATGCACGAGCAGCCGGCGCACCAGGGGGTTGGCGTAGACCGGCGGGTAGAGTTCCAGCAGGTAGTAGCGGCCGCCGGGCTTGAGCACTCGGCTGATTTCGCCGACGGCCGCCTGCCAGTCGGGGATGTGGTGCAGAAAGCCGAACCCGAAAACGGCGTCGAAGCGCGCCGCGTTGTAGGGCAGGCGGACGGCATCGGCCACGCAGAGGTGAACGCCGGCCGCGCTTTTGCGGGTCAGGCGGCGGCGGGCCATGGCGACCATGGCGGGGTCCAGGTCCAGGACGTGAAGGGCTGACGGCCGCAGTCGGCGCCGCAGGACCTCGGCCCCGGCTCCCCGGCCGCAGCCGATTTCAAGCACGGTGGCGCCGGCGGGGACCGGCAGGCGCCGCTGGAACCACAGGATTTCCCAGCGCTGCATCAGCAGGCGCAGTGGGCTGTTGACCACCCAGCGCTCCATGGGGTTGAGCTTCACGGCCGCGCCCCGGCCTTGCGCGCCACGTGCACCACCGAGATGCCGTTGGTCTGGCGGCGATAGCCGACGCGCGCAAACCCGATGCCCCGCAGCATCTCGCTGAGCTCCTCCGGCAGGGGGAAGGTGCGGATCGATTCGGGCAGGTGGGTGTAGGCCTGGCGCGAGCCTGCGAGGATCTCGCCCAGTTCCGGCATGATGTGGAAAGAGTAAAAGTCGTACAGCCACCGAAAGACCGGGTTGGTGGGCTTGGAAAACTCCAGGCACATCATGACCCCACCGGGTGCCAGGATCCGGAACATTTCGCGAAACCCCTGCTCCGGGTGGGTGACGTTGCGGATGCCGTAGCCCACCATGGCGGCGTTGAAGCTGCCGTCGGCAAAGGGGATCTGTTCGGCGTTGCCCTGGGTGTGGCAGATCCGGCGGCCGTTGGCCGATGCGGCCACCTTGTCGCGGCCGGCGGCCATCATTTCCCAGTTGATGTCGCAGATCACCACCCGGCCGCCGGCGCCCACCCGCCTGGAGGCCAGAATGGCGAGGTCCCCGGTGCCGCCGCAGACGTCCAGCACGCGGTCGCCGGGCTTCAGGCCCATCATCCGGACCGACTGGCGCTTCCAGGCGTAGTGAATCCCGAAACTGAGCAGGGTGTTCATGAAATCGTAGTGGCGGGCCACCGAATTGAAATGCCGGCGCACCCGGCTTTCCTTTTCCGCTTCCGGCACCGCCTCGTAGCCGAAAAACGCTTTTGGAGGCGCCGTTTCTTTTTCGGCGAGTTTCGCCTGCCGCTTGCGGCGGTCAACCCATGCGCTGGTTTTCAGGGGCATCGAGACGTCCTCTATGGTTGGCGGGTTTGCGAAGGATCCGGCCCGCTGCGGCGTTTCGCGCGGGTCGGGCAATCCATAGCAGACAGGGTCCGAAATTTCCAGCGCAATAACCCGTTTGACGGCCACGGCCGGGCGACGGCCGATACCCGCCCGCCCCTCGGAAGGGATTGCTGACACCCATGGATACCGACTGGGACGACCTCAAAGAATCCAACGAATTTTTGAAGCTGCTGCTGGAAAACATCAATTCGGCGGTCCTGATCGCAGATGAGCATCTGCAGATCCACCAGTTCAACCGCGTCTTCCTGCAGCTTTTCGACCAGGCCGGCAACCGGACGGCCGAGAAGTCTTTCGGGCGGATTTCGGGGTGCGTGCACGCCGTCCAGGAGAACAAGGCCTGCGGCGAGACCTCCCAGTGCCGCTTCTGCCTGCTGCGCCGTTCGCTGGTCAAGACCTTTCTGGAGAAAACGCCCTGCGACAAACTCTGGCTGGAGCGGGTCTTTTACATCAACGGCCGCCCGGTGGAGAAATATCTGGAATTCAGCACGCGGCACATCACCTTCCGCGGACGCAAGATGATCCTGGTGATCATCTACGACGTCACCGACATCGAAAAACAGAAAATCGAGCTGGAGAAAAAGCAGCATCAGCTCGACCTGGACCTCCAGGCGGCGGCCGGCATCCAGCAAAGCCTGCTGCCGAAATGCTGCCTGACGCGCGCCAATGTCCGTCTGGCCTGGAAGTTCGAACCCAGCGGGCAGGTCGGGGGGGACATCTTCAACCTCTGCGAACCCGGCCCGGGCCGGCTTGGCGTCTACATGCTGGACGTTTGCGGCCACGGGGTTTCGGCCGCGATGATTTCGGTCACGGTCTCCCAGTTTCTCCAGAGCCTGGGTGCGGCCGAGGGGGGCGCAGGCGCATTTCCGGAGCCGGCGGCAGTGCTCAACCGCCTCAACCGCGAGTTCCCCTTCGAACGCTTCGACAGCTACTTCACCATCATCTTTGTGGACATCGATCTGTACAGCGGTGAAATGCGTTACAGCTGCGCGGGCCACCCGCCGCCGATCCTGCTGCCCCGCGAGGGCGACCCGGAGGTCCTGGGGCGGCATGGCCCGGTGATCGGCCTGGACGAGGGCACCGCGTTTAACCAGCATCGCCGCCGCCTCCGGCCCGGCGACCGCCTGGTGCTCTACACCGACGGGCTGGTGGATGTCGCCAACGGCGCAGGCGAGCTTTTCGGGCGCCAGCGGCTGTATGCGGCGCTGCAGGCGGCCCGCCGCGAGCCGGTTGCCGCCCTGGCCGATCGGGTCTACGACGCCGTCAAGGGGTTCGGCGGCGGCCGGCGCCCCGAAGACGACCTCAGTCTGATGGTGGTGGAATACACCGGCCCGCACGCATGACCCCGGGGCGCGCCGTTGACATCCGGGGATCTTCCCCTTTATAGTCTTCAGGGTGACCCGGTCCCGCTTACGTTTTCCCCAACCCGTGGAGGTGCCGAATGGACGCCCTGCTGTTTTCCCCCATCCGCATTGGCCCGCTTACCTTGAAGAATCGCCTGACCATGGCCCCCCTCTACCTGGGCTACGCCGGAGAGGGCGGCACGGTGAGCGATCTCTTGCTGGAACACTACCGCCAGATGGCGGCCAGCGGGGTGGCGCTGGTGGTGGTGGAAAACGCCACCGTCGACCATCCCGCGGGCAGCGGGTCCCACCGGACCCTGCGGGCCGACAGCGACGCCAACCTCCCCGGCCTGACCCGCCTGGCGCAGACCATCAAGGCCCAGGGCGCCCTGGCCTGCCTGCAGCTCAATCACGCCGGCCGCTTTGCCGGCGCCGCCGAACAGCCCGTGGCGCCCTCGGCCGTGGAGACCTTCGGCCGCCTGCCCAAGGCCCTTGAAAGCGAGGAAAGCGGCGCCATCACGGCCAAATTCGCCGATGCCGCCCGGCGCGCTTGTGCGGCCGGCTTCGACATGGTCGAGCTGCACGGCGGCACCGGCTATCTGCTGGCCCAGTTCGTCTCGCCGCACACCAACCGCCGCAGCGACGCCTACGGCGGCAGCCCGGCCAACCGGCAGCGCTTTCCGCTGGAGGTGGTCCAGGCGGTGCGGGCGGCGGTGGCCCCCGCGCCGGTGGGTTACCGCTTTCTGGCCGACGAGTGGCTTCCCGGCGGTCTGACGCCGGCGGAGTCGATCCCTTTCGCGGCGGCATTGGAGGCCGCCGGCATCGCCTATCTCTCGGTCATGGGGGGCACTTACGAATCTTTCTTTCTGCCGGAGATCCTCGCCCGCTGCCGCCAGGACGGCTACATGGTCGACCTGGCGGCGGGGGTCAAGAAGGCCGTCGGCATCCCGGTGATCACCGCCGGCCGCTTGGCCGGCGGGGCCCTGGCCGAAAGGGTGCTGCGGGCGGGGCAGGCCGACCTGATCGGGTTGGCGCGGGTCTTGTGGGCGGACCCCGAATGGCCGGCTAAGGTGCGCGAGGGGCGCGATGAGGCCATCCTGCACTGCGACCCCGACTGCGGCGACACCTGCACCCAACTCGTGATCAAGGGCCAGCCGGCCTTCTGCGTGCGCTGGCCGCGCGCCAAGCGGCAGGCCTTGAAAGCCATGTTCGTTTAAGGTTTTGAAAGCGGCCGAAGAAAGGCAGCCATAATGGCCGGATACCAGCTGACCTGGATTACCGACGATCTCGCGGTGGGCTATGCCCCGATGTCATACGATGAACTCGAAGCCATCCGCGCCCAGGGCATCGACGCCATCGTCAACCTCTGCGGCGAATTCTGCGACCTGCACGAAATCGAGGAAAGCTCGGGCTTCGAGGTCTATTACCTGCCCATCGAAGATGAGTGCGCGCCCGAGATGGCGTCCATGGAAACCGCCCTGGACTGGCTGGACGAGGCCATCTATCTGGGCAAGAAGGTCCTGGTGCATTGCCGGCACGGGATCGGGCGCACCGGCACCTTCGTGACCTCCTATCTCTTGCGCCGGGGGCTGGGGTTGAAGGCCGCGGAGAAAAAGCTCAAGCATTCCCGGGCAAAGCCTACCAATTTCTGCCAGTGGCGCCTGGTGAAAAAATTCGGCAAGAAATCGGGGGTCCTGACGGTTCGCCAGCCCACCCTGGAGAGCCGCGCGGCGGTGGATTTGAGTCCGTTCTTCGATCACTACGAAACCCTGGTGCAGATGGTCGGGGAAAACCTGGCAGCCGCCGGCGAGCACCCGACCTGCGGGGCGGAAACCGATCTGTGCTGCCGGCGCTACTTTGAAATCCAGCTGATCGAGGCGATCTACCTGACCACGCAGATGAACCGGACCCTCAAAAGCGCGGCCCGGACCGCGGCCATCGCGGCCGCCATGCAGGCCTATGGCCATGTTCGCGCCCTGCGCAGCAGCTTGGCGCATCTGCGCAGCGATCCGGCGGCCTTCCGGGACGCGGTCAGAAGCGCCTGCGACCAGACCGGGCTGGTCTGCCCGTTGAATCAGGACGGGCGCTGCGCGGTCTTCGACCGCCGCCCCATCCGCTGCCGGGTCTTCGGGGTGCCCCATGAGATCGTCGCCGGCAAGATCATCGGCAACACCCTCTTCAATCTTTCCGGCAACCTCTACCGTGAGTATACCGGCCAGCTGCTCGAGGACCGGCGGCTGACCTTTTCGCTGGCCGAAACCGTCTCCGGCCGCTATGTTGAGAAATACTTCCGCTTCCTCTCGCAGCTGGGCCAGACATCCGACGACACGCCGGCGGCCCCGGGCTGAGCCGGCGCCCTGAATGAAAGCGGCAGCCGCGCCTCCGGCCGGACGGATTGAAGCCTGGACGCGCAATTTCACCGGTATATCCCTATGAGCTGGACGTTCTCCGGCCTTTTGATTGCAGTGGAGCTCATCGCGGTCGCCAGCGCCGTGCACGCCCTTTTCACCGTGCGCACGGCCCAGGGCACGGTCGCGTGGGTCGTCGGCCTGATCGCCTTCCCCTGGCTGGCGCTGCCCCTCTACTGGTTTTTCGGCAGCCGGCGGTTCGAGGCGCATTCGCGCGTGATGAAGGAAAAGCTCTGCAGGCACCGGGAGCATATCGATCAGGTCCACGCCGAGCTGGCCCCGTATCAAGTGGACCCTTCCCACGTTCAACCCGGGGCGGCCCTGGCCCTCACCGCGATCGCCAGGAAGGCGTTTCTGCGCGGCAACCAGCTGGATCTGCTGATTGACGGGGAGGCCACCTTCGGCGCCATTCTGGATGAAATCGCCGGGGCGAGGTGCTCCGTCTATCTGCAGTTCTACATCATGCGCAACGACGGCCTGGGGCGGCGTCTGCTGGAGGCGCTCGCCGCCAAGGCGGCCGAGGGCGTGGCGGTCTGCTTTCTGATCGACAGCTTCGGCGGCGCGGCGATGACCCCCAGGGTCATCCGCCAATGGCGCGCCCGGGGCGTCCGCATGGCCGCCTTCAGCGCCTTGAGCGGCTGGCGCGACCGATGGCGGCTCAATTTCCGCAACCACCGTAAAAAC
Source organism: Desulfobacterales bacterium (assembly GCA_046481705.1). GTDB lineage: Bacteria > Desulfobacterota > Desulfobacteria > Desulfobacterales > JAABRJ01 > JAABRJ01. Next base: position 5,812 of record JAWOJK010000231.1, read on the forward strand.
GTGATCGTGGACGGCCGGGTCGGTTTCATCGGCGGCCACAATGTCGGCGACGAATACCTCGGGCAGAACCCGAAATACGGCCGCTGGCGCGATACCCACGTTCGCGTGGCGGGGCCGAGCGCGCTGCAGCTGCAGATGGTCTTTGCCGCCGATTGGTATTTCGCCACCGGCGAGATCCTGGACGCTTCCTGGCAGCCGCACGAGCCCGTGCCGGACTCTCACGGGCGGCAGTCGCTGGTGCTTGCCTCCGGGCCTTCCGACCCCCAGGAGCGCTGCACCCTCTTCTTTCTTCACGCCATTTCCATGGCCCGGCGCAGACTCTGGATCGCGAGCCCCTATTTCGTACCTGACGAGGGGATCATCCAGGCGCTGCAGCTGGCCGCCATCCGGGGGGTCGAGGTTCGGATTCTGCTGCCCATGAAGCCGGATCAGCTCCTGGTTTGGCTGGCCTCGTTCGCCTTGCTCAAGGAGCTGGATCACCCCGGGATTCACGTCCACCGCTTCACCGGCGGATTTCTCCACCACAAGGCGCTGCTGGTGGACGAAGGCTTCGCGGCGGTGGGCACCAAAAACTTCGACAACCGCTCCTTTCGGCTGAACTTCGAGATCACCCTCGCGGTCGCCGACGCCGGGTTCGCGGCCGAGGTCGCGGCGATGTTCGCGCGGGATTTTGGCGCGTCGCTGGAGGTCGGCGCCCGGGCCTACGACGCGCTGCCGTTTCACCTCAAGGTCGGCGCCAAGGCCGCGCGCCTGCTTGCGCCCGTTTTGTAGTTGCCCCTGCTCCGCTGCAGCCGAAAATGAAGGGCCGGGAAGCGGGTGGGCCTCCCCGTAATGCCGATATAATGCCCGGATGCCGATATTTCGGCACATGGCGGGCCTCGGCGCTCGCCTGGGGCGACGCTTTCCAATCGCGAAAATCAATTGATCCAAGCTGGTTAGGGACATTCTGCGGATTTCTGTGGCATTGAGTATGAATTTCGCACTACCCTGAGCGCAAAGGCGCCGAGGGATGCGGGGACGACACGGTTCCTGGACCCTGTTTGTCCGGCGCCGAGCCGGTATGCCGCGGCGCGCTCTTGGGGTGTCCGTCCCCGGCAGCAGGGATTATTCGGGGAAAATCATCTTATTTTTGTTGGATGCGAGGCCGTATGAACCACCGTGCGAAACGTTGCTTGTGGGCCATGATCTGCCTGCTGCTGTTCTTTTGCTTCGGCTGTGGGACCGTTTGGGCGCAGAAGTTCCCCTTGCCCAAGGCCAAAAAGCCCGAGGTCAAGTCGGAGGCGGTCGCTGTGCCCGCCCACCTTGAGACCCCGGAGCAGGTGGCGGCTTTCATCGGCCCCCTGACCGACGAGCAGGCACGCCAGGTGCTGGCCGAGGTCCTCAAAGGGCAGGCGGCTGCCAATTCCGTGCGGGACGAAGGCCGGTCGGCTGTCAGAGGCCGGGACAGCGGGCTGGGGGCTGTTTTTTATCGGATGGCCGACAAGGCCTCGGCGCTGATTAAAAAGCTGTCCTGGACCCTCGGCGCGGCGGACGCCGAATCAGACCACCTGGGCGATGCCTGGAGAAGGTTGACCGGTGGCGAGGGCATCGACCGTTTCTTCCCTGTCCTGCTGGCGCTTTTTGCAATCCTGACGGCTGGGCTGCTTGCGAGGGGGCTGCTTTTCCGGAGGACCCGGGAGATGCGCGAGAGGGTGTTGCCCTCCCTCAGATTGGGGCAGGTGACGTTTCTGGGGCGGGCCCTTTGGCATCTGATCCTGGAAA
>JAWOJK010000253.1:0-10821 GCA_046481705.1 Desulfobacterales bacterium
CTTCTTGACCGCACGGCGAACAGGCGCACATGCAAGGACACGGTTTAGGACCCTGGGCGCCAGCGTGCCCAATCGCCCGAAACGCTGGACATCGGCCAGCAACCGAACAGCCAGCGGCATACCGTTGGCGCGCACCCACGCGGCCTTGCTGCGGATGACATCGGTGCGGATGTCGGCGCACGGGCACAAACCGCAGAGGGTGCACAGTTCCGACAGCCGCCGCAGTTCGTCTTGGCTGACGGCGCGGCTGTGCTCTTTCTCCTGGTCGTACAGGCGGTAGAGTTCCGGAAAAAGAAGGCAGCTTTCATCCATTAAAAACCGACAGGTGTCACAGTCGGCGCAGGCATCGAGCACTCGGCGAATTGCCGTTTCAAAAGTGTTTCCATCGCGGGGCGTCTGCAATGGTGCCTCCAAAAGCTTGATTAATACTGTTCCATATCAGGCCGGTCACCCCGCGTCCACAATCCGGCCTCGACCGCCCGCTTCGCGCTGCAAGCCTTTGGCGGCTGAAATGAGTTTCGGGAGGACATCAGCCAAAAACGATCAGGCAACGGCCTCGGTTTCAACCCGCAGGGCGGAAAGCCCCTTGGTGAGTGCAACCAGTACACCCAGACCTTCCCTGGCCTCATTTCCACCGAGAGCCCACAGAAGGCCGATCGGTCCGGTTGGCTTGGTCCCGGTCAGATCGATTTGAGCAGGCAGCGCTGCGGCCCTTTCGACAAAGTCGACCGCCTGCGGCTCCGCCAGCTTTTTAAACGCCTCCGCCAGCCGCACCATCCCCGCCCCGACCTGCTCCAGATCCTCTTGGGAGTAATTGTTGCCGATTTTTTTCAGCACCTCAATCACGGTATGGAGCATTCGAAACACGCCGCTGCGTTCCAGATCGTCCAGATAGAAGATCAGCTGGGGCACCGTCGACTTGAGCAGCGGCTCGACATTCACGGCAAAATCGATGACATTCTTGAGCTGGTCTATCGTTAAGTTGAAATTTTTCAGGTTGCGCAGGACCTTTTTGACAAAGAACAGGAGATCCTCCAGCTGAAAATCCGCTTCCACGTCCGCCAGTTCCAGAATCAAGGCATGCACGGCCTCGTTGACCCGCGGGGCCAGTTCTGCGCGCAACTCACCCACTGCGCGTGCGGCGTCGGCCATGGGCATGATGTGATGCTCGAGTCGTTCGATACGCGCGATGATCATCTCTTCGTGGGTCATATCGACACCTCCATCAGGCGGCCTGTCGGATCTTTCCGGCTATGTTCATCTGGGGTTCCAGGGGGAGGTCCTGCCCTTTCATCATCAGATTCCAATACACCCATCGAAACATCATCTTGCCCCAATGGTTGCTCATGCTCTCCTTGAGGAGTGTGAACGGCCCCATGCCCGGGAAGGGAAACTTGCCGGGGAGCGGTTCGACCTTGTAGTTGAAATCAAGCAAGATGGCCTTTTCAAACCCGGAGGCCAGAAAACAGGTGGCATGGCCGTCGAATTTCGGGCGCGCCGGGAAACCGTCGATTTCCCGCAGCAGGTTTTCGACCAGGGCGTAGGCCATGTAGTGGGCGACCGAGCCGGCTTTGGAAGTGGGCACATTGGTGGTATCGCCGATGACGAAAATCCGGTCGGCGTTTTCCGCCTTCAGGGTGTGATTGTCCGTGGGCACGAAGCCGACCGGATCGCTGATGCCGGAGTCGATCAGAGCCTTGTCGCCCATGTTGGGCGGAATGGCCACCAGGAGATCGTAGCCGATCTTGTCGCCCTTGTGGGATTCGATGGTTTTCTCCTTGGCATTCACCTGGGCCAGGTCGAAATAGGGCCTGACCTTGATGTTTTTCTGGACGGCGACCTCGGCCAGCGCCTTGGCCGCCACCGGCTTCGTGAAAACATTGTCCAGCGGCGTGACGAATTGGATTTCGACCTTGTCCCGCACCCCGTTGACGGTGAAGAACCAGTCCGCCATGAAAACGAACTCCAGGGGGGCGATGGGGCACTTGAAGGGAATTTCCGCGATGTTCAGCACCACCCGCCCGGAATCGAAATATCTCAGCTTCTTGGCCAGCGCCATGGCCCCGTCCAGGGTGTAAAAGTCGAAGATATCGGTTCGCCATCCGTCGGTCATGCCGTCGATTTCCTCCGGATGGATGTCACATCCCGTGGCGATCACCAGCCAGTCGTAGTCATGGCGCGCGCCTGAGAGGGTTTCAACCAGCCGCTGGTCCTTGTCGATCCTCGTCACCGTATCGACGAGAAAATCCACACCCTGGGGGATGAACTCCTTTTTCGGCTTGATCACGTCGCTTTCGCCATAGATGCCGAAGGGGATGAACAGATACCCCGCCTGATAGTGGTGGCGCTCGTCACGGTCGATGATGGTGATCTGCCACTCGGACTCGGCGAGCTTTTGACGCAGCATGTTGGCGACGACCGTCCCACCGGCCCCCGCCCCGAGTATCAATATTTTTCTCATTTCTTTGCCCTCCCCTTGCTGCGCACCGGCGGCGCGCAGCATATTTTTTCAAGGCCACCTCGCGGCGTCCAAAGGACCTGTAGCCGGCGTCATTTGTCTTCCTCGGCAGGCGTTGCCTTCTTTGAGCATTCCACGCATCTTCCGTATTCATCGACGCAGTCGCTGCAGTGCAGCCGCCCGCACATGCGGCAGTTGGTCATGACGTCTTTCTTCCCGGAATAGTCGATATGACAGGCTTCACATACGAATTGGGCATCTTCGGCCATGGTCCTCACCTCCTCCAAGGGCTGTGGGTTAAGCCGCGTCCGGCAGGCCAGCGGCAGGCTGATTTTGCTCATCGACCCGCCCGCGCCGCCCGGTACACACTGAACTCAATTTTAGACGGCTTGCCGGCAGGCGCTTTCCTCTGCAAACCCCGGCAACAGCCGGGCCAGGATGAAATCGCAGAGACCCGCGATGTCATCCGGCGCGTAGCGGGGGACGCCCCAGTCCAGCTGGGAGTCGCTGACGACCGCGATCAGATGGCGGTCTCCTCTGCAGGCCGCCGGTTTTCCGGTTTCGGGGCGAAAGACTTCGATCTTCGGCAGGGGCGCCCGCTTGAAGCCCTCCACTAGAACGATGTCCATGCCGGCCATCAGCGGCAACAGTTCCAGCGGTTGGTGATCGTGCGCCACGTCCATGACCATGCCGATCTGCTTGGGCGAGGTGACGACGGTCACGCCGGCGCCGGCCTGTTTGTGGCGCCAGCTGTCCTTTCCGGGGCGGTCCATGTCAAAGCCGTGAACGTCGTGCTTGATGGTTCCCACCCGCAGGCCGCGGCGCCTCAGGGCCGCCACCAGCGCGACGGTCATCGTCGTCTTGCCGGATCCGGAAAAGCCGACCACACAGAGCAGCGGCGGCGGCACTTCCCGATCGATAGCCGGCCATGTGACGGGATCGCCCTTTTGGGCACAGGAAACGATTTTCATGGGCACTCCTCCGATGGCGGGTCGTCATTTTCCCGCGGGTCACCGGCCGTTGCGACGGCTTCCGGCACGCATGCCTGGATGGCATCCCCGGGCCGCACCCGCCCACCTTTTATCACCCGCGCGAAGATTCCCTCGCGCGGCATCACGCAGTCGCCTACCTGATGAAAGATGGCGCAGCGGTTGTGGCACTGCTTGCCGATCTGGGTCACCTCCGCCAGGACCTGATCGCCCAGCCTCAGGCGGGTGCCCAGCGGCAGCTGCCACAGGGTGATGCCCGCGGTGGTGATGTTCTCGGCAAAATCTCCGGGGGCGACGTCCAGACCTTTGGCCCGGATTTTGGCGATGCTCTCCACGCCCAGCAGGCTCACCTGACGGTGCCAGTCGCCGGCATGGGCATCGCCCGCGAGTCCGAAATTCTCGATCAGGCGGCCGGCATCGGTGTTGTTCTTCTTGACCCCTTTGCGGTCGCTGACCGAGACGGCCACCACCCGCCCGATTCTCTTTTGCCCGCCGGATATTTGCTTTGCGTTCATTGCATTTACCTTTTCCGCCCGAACCGCCGAATCCGAAGTGTTCCGCGGTCCTTTACGACAGGTGCATTTCAGTTTGGTCGTTTTTGTCAGCTTCCCTTGCCGAAGGGGCAGTGCGGGTAGCTGCACTCGGGGCAATCCCGGCACAGGCCGCCGTGGCCGATAAAAGCCAGCTCCTTGCGGCCGATCCGCTCTCCGGCCAGGATGCGCGGCAGCACCAGGTCGAGCACGGTGACGCGGTGGTGCAGCCCGCAGGCCGGAACGCCCAGCAGGGGGACCTCGCCGATGATGGCCGTCAGAAACATGGCCCCGGGCAACGCCGCCGCCCCATAATGGACTTCCCCGGCTCCGGCCAGCCGGATCGCCTTGCGGGTGACGTCGTCCGGATCGACGCTCATGCCGCCGCTGAGCAGCAGCAGATCGCAGCCGCTGTCTATGTGACGGCGAATGGCGTCCGCAATCCGCTCTTCGTCGTCCGGGGCGAAGGTTATTCCCGCCACCTCGGACCCCAGGGCGGTGACCTTGGCACTTAAAGTCGGGGCGAACTTGTCCTCGATCAGGCCGTGGTAGACCTCGCTGCCGGTGATCACCAGGCCCACCCGGGCCCGGCGCAGGGGCTTGACCGAGGCCACACCGCCGTTTTGGCGCGCGATGGCGGCCGCCCGTTCGATGGGGGCCCGTTTCATGACCAGCGGAATGGCGCGCGTCGCCGCCACCAGCTCACCTTTCTTCACCAGGGTGTGGCTGTGAAGGGTGGCGCACATGACCTCCTCGACCATATTGAAGGCGGCCAGCGCGGCCGCATCAATGGTGAGCAGGCCGCCTAAGGCCGCGTGCAGACCGATCTTGCCTTCCCTGGGGTTGTTTTCCCAGACGACGCCCGCGCCCGCGAGGCCACCTGCCAGGATCGAAGCCGCCTGGTTTTCGTGCACCTCATCTTCTTCCAGGTCGAGGAGGTAGAGATGGTTTTTACCGAGTTTCTGCAGGTGACAGATATCGTCGTTGCAGACCGTGTGCCCCTTGCGGAAGGCCGGGCCCTTGAACTCGCCCGGGCGTATTTCCGTGATGTCGTGGGCCAGTTGGGTTCCGATGGCTTCTTCTACCTTGATCTTCTTTAGCACGGCCGAATCTCCTTCCGGTTGGCTGTTAACCTCAGTGAAGGTGCAGGAGGGTGTAGGCCCGCCGCCCGCAGGGTTCCGCCGCGGGGGTCTCCGCCTCCTGCGGGGTCCAGTTCATGTCGGGCCAGGCCACCTCCCGGGGGTGGCTGAAATAGCACGCTTCGGTGCAGGGCTTGCAGTGCACCCGCCCGTCCAAGACAGTTTCCCGCCCGTCGCGCACGACCTGGCCGCAACGGCTGCAGACCGTTTTGCGCCGGGTGGGGCCGGGCAGATCGCACGGGTCCAACTTCACGCGGACTTTTTGGACCCGAAACAGGACGCTGTCGGGCATGCGCCGGTATGCCGCCAGCTGCCGGGCCGATTTGCCGTCCACCTCCGGTGCATAAACGGCCGCCAGGCTGCGGGCCTCCTCGGTGGACAAGACCCGGAAGGCCTTGCCGGTCTCGAGATTGACGAAGGTCGCGGCCATGATGCCGTAATCCATGAACTTGAGGCTGCGCCGGCCCAGCTTGACCCCGGTCACATGCGCCACGGCATCGGCCGTGCAGCGGTCCATCTCCACGTAGACGATCAGTTTTTTGATCTGGTCGCGCCGGGTGGGCTCGTCCAGACTGATCAGCCGGCAGCCCAGGATGGCCATGCGCACCCCCACCACCTGCCCCGGGCAGAGGTGGCCGTGGGCGGCGGCGGATGTATCCAGAAGCTCATGAAAAGGTTTCATGATCGGTTTCCTGTTCTCATGGTCCTAACCGAAGATAAATTGGGTCAATAAATCCCGCGTCCCCGCCTCCAACGCCGGGGGCGCGGGATTCCCGGATTACGCTCTCACCAGTTTCACCTGGGTCTGGTAAAAAACGGCGCTGCCGCCCACCACGTCGCTCAGGGTGGTGTTTTTCAGAACCGGGTCCACCCGCATGGCGGCGTTGGCGTGGAAACCCTTGGCGCGGCGCTCGTCCCGGGTCAAGGTCTTGCCGTCGATTTCAAAAGACACGGCGCCCTGCGCCCAGTGTCCATGGCCGAGGGAGAAAGCGACCACCCCGGGGCGGATGCCTTCCAGGACCTTGACCTTGCCCTGCATGGGGATGCGCGTACCGTTGCCGAGATCCCAGTCGCCGTCCGCGTTGCTCGCAGAGAGGATGCGGACCCGGTCGCCGTATTTCAACCCCAGGCGCCTGGCGTCGTGGGAGGAAATTTCGACATAATTCTCGGGATACACCGCATTGAGCCAGTAGTTGCCCCCGGTGCGGCTCTTGGTCTGGGTGATGAACTTGTAGGTGATCAGCGTCATGTCGAAGCCGGCTTCGCGATCCTTTATGAGGTTGCCTGCGCAATCCGCGGGGCCGGGTATGAAATCGGCATGGGGATGATAGGGTTTGCCGGTCATCGAGTTCTTGGTGGTAACGAAATTCTCGAAGTAAAGACCCACCATCTTGTTGTAGGCGTTGGTCAGGCGATTGTCCTTGTAGGCTTTGGCGTAGCTCTGAAAGCGTCCGCCGCGGTTGAGGACAGTGACCACGTGCGGCCAGTGCTCTTCGCCCACCACGTTTTTCCAGCGCTGGGGGTCGAAGACGGTCTTGGGCAGATGCCGGCGCGCCTGCTCGAAGATCCGAATCTCATCGGCGTCCGCCGCCGGAACCATTTCAGAACCGTCGGGCTTGTCGCCGAAGGCCACATTGGCCACCATGCGCAGGTAAAGGTCCTCCTCGCGCTTCATGTGCCCGCCGGGGCCGAACACGTTCTCCCCGTAGCCGGGCACTTTGAGCTTCTCGGCGAAGGCCAGGACCATGGCCTCCATGTTCATGGGCATCTCCTCGCCAAAAACCTTGACGGTTTCGACCATGGGGGCCGCCGCCGGCTGCCGGATGGGGAACACCTTTGGCGCCACGGAGGGGTGGGCACCCGGAAATTCCCAGCGCTCGAGGTAGGTGGTGTCCGGAAAGATGTAGTCCGCGTACATGGAGGTCTCACCCACCACGATGTCCGAGGCGATGAACAGGGGCAGCTTGCGGGTGTCGCGCAGGATGTCGATCAGGGTGTGACCCGAGGGCAAGGCGTAGACCGGCGAGCCCATGTAGAGCAGGAGGGCCTTGATCTGGTAGGGGTACATGTCGCCGATGCTGGGGATTACCTCCTGGTAGATGTCCGATGAGAAGGGATACCAGGTGCGTTTGGCCGGGAAGCCATCAAAGAGCGTCGTCTTGTCGTAAACCGCGCTGTGGCGGATGATGTTCACCCCCCAGGCCTTGATCCCGCCGGCGTACTGCTTGGTGGTGTCAAAGGGCTTGCCCGGGCGGTCGCCGGTGTAATTCCAGGTGGTGGCTTTGCACAGACCGCCCTGCCAACCGATGTTGCCGATCAGCGTGTTGACCGTGTACCAGGCCGTGACGTTGTAGAAGCCCCCGGTGTGCTGCGACACCCCGCGATGCAGGTCGGCCACGGCCTTCTTGCCGTGGCTGGTGAACTCCTTGGCGATGTTCAAAACATCCGCGGCCCTCACCCCGGCCAGCTCGCACCATTCATCAAAAGTGCGGGCCCTGGACGCCTCGTGGATGATCTGCAGCACGCTCTTGACCCGGATTCCGTTCACTTCGGCGTCCACGAACAGTTCGCCTTCCACCGGGGTATTTTCGTCGTTGGGATCAAAGGAAAGAAACGCGTCCGCCGATTTGGTGATGAAGGCATCGAAATCCCAACTCGCCCCGTCTTTCTTGGTACGGGCCTCGACATCGCGACCCAGGTCCGAGCCGCGCAGGTATTTGCCGGGCGCCCCATTGGTATCGATCTTGACCAGCCAGGCGGCCTGGGACCAGGTGGGCTCGTTGTCGGCCGTGGCCGCGGCCTTGTTGACGTTGGCGAGATAGACGGCATCGTGGCGATTGTTGTCGATGATCCAGCGGATCATGGCCATGGCGATGGCCGGTACCCCGTTGACCGGCTCCACCGGCAGCCATTTCCAGGCCCGGGCGGCGGTCTTGGAGCAACGCGGGTCGATGACCGCGATCTTCATGCGGCCGTCCACGGTGCCCTCGGTCACTTTCTGGGCGCGCAACGGCGGTCCGTAATTGGCCTCGAAGGGGTTGGCCCCCACGAAAATGCAGAACTCGGCGTTACCGGTGTCCGCCTGCCAATAGAACTTGCTGCCGCCGGTGAATTTGCCCTCCACGAACTGGTCGCTCATGGCCTTGCCGGAGAAATAGAGGGATCCCTGGCAGACCGTGGTGTGGCCGTGGTAGTTGACCGACCCGCAGGCCTTGCTGAAAAAGTCCTTGATCAGGTCGCCGCGGCCGTTCTTGATGCGGCCCCAGTTGAAGCAGAACTGGTTGTTCTTGGGCCCCAGATCCGGGTGGTCGGGGTCGATCAGGTAGTGCAGGTTCTCGGCGTGCTTGGCCTTGTAGTCTTCGATCGTCATTTTCTTCGCGGCGACCAGGGCGGCGTCCTCGGCCAGGGCCTTGGCGATCGCCGGGTCCCGCAGGACGACGATGTCTTTCACTCCATCGACGTGGCCCTCGCCGAACAGATCCCCGCCGTTGACGATCTCCTCCACCGCTTGCTCGAAGGGGATGCTCTGCCACGTGTTCTCGCCGCGCTTGCCGGCGCGCTTGAGCACCTTGACGATTCGGTAGGGGTCGTAGAGCGTCTGGATCCCGGCTTGGCCCTTGGGGCATAGGGAGCCCTCGACGACGGCCGCCTGAGCGATGGGGGTTTCCTCCGCAATCTGGGGCGTCATGCACCACGGACTGTATGGGTTGCCGTCGATCTTGGCCACACTCCCGTTAACGAACTTCACTTTCATCCCGCAGTTCGTGTTGCACTGCTGGCAGACTGAAAGGATCTGGTTTTCTGGAAGATGGTGGATATACGGGCCGTTGACTTCTTTCAATTCGCCGCGGTTTTGGGCCATCACGGGCAAGTACACCCCGGAAAACAGGATCGAGCCGCCCAGCAGCGCTGAAGTTTTCATGAAATCACGGCGGTTGAAACCCGTGCCATTGTCGAAATGCTCTTCCAACGGGTTGCACACTTTATGAGGCATGGTCCATTCCTCCCAGCTTGTCATTCACGATCGGCAGATACCGAGTTCCCAACAGAAAGGCCAGCAGACCCAGCGAGATGACCCACAGCGTGACCAGCCACTCGTTCAAATTCGGGACGTAGTCGGTGGACAGGCGGGCGTGTCGGAAAACGAACTCGAGCCCCTCCAACTTGTACACCGCCAGGTCGGGGATGATGAAATTGTAGCGAACCGCGATGAAGGTGATAAAGATCAGGAAGCAGGCCGTCGCCACCGCCTTGGGGCTATGCCGCCCGGCGGTCAGAAGCACCAAGGGGATCAGGCTGCCGATGCCGAGGTGGACGACCCAGAAGATCCACCAGTGCGGCCCCACGGTGATGTGGTTCAGGGCAGTGACGATGTCCGTGCGCCCGGTCTGGTAGCCCACGAAGAACTGCATCGCCTGCAGCACGAGGAACAGGCACAGCAGAAAGAGAATGGAGCGCCCCAGGTACTTCAGCAGCGTATCGCGCAGGCCATGGCCGTTGTCCACGTAGAGATAGGTGAGAAAGGTCACCAGCGCCCCGCCGCTCAGGAGGGCGGCGACGACGAAAAGCAGGGGGGTCACGGCGCTGTTCCAGATGGGGCGGTTGATCAAAATGGCGAAGAAGGCGCCGTTGGTGGCGTAGAACAACAACCCGACCGGCAGGCTGGCCCAGGCGAGCCGGTGGACCCGGTGCTCGTCGGCGGCCCGCATGGCTTCATCGTAGTGGGTCCGGCCGAAGGACAGCAATCGGTAGACGGTTTTCAGCAGCCCTTTCTGGTCAGCCGCGCCCTGGATGATGTCCCCCCGGACCAGAAAATAGGTCTTGAGGGTGTAAATGAGGCCCATCAGGTTGAAGAGAACGAACATCCAGGTCAGCAGCGAACTGAAGCTGGGGGTGAGGAAGAACTGGTAAAACGCCCGGTGCATGGTGCCCAGATCCAGTAGAATGAAGAGCATCTCGCAGAGCAGACAGACCAGCACCATGAAAGCCGAGAGCGGGCCGATGCTCTGAAAGGCCTTGATGTTGAGGAGATAGGTCAAGATGGTCACCAGAAAGGCCCCGGCCGACAGCCCCAGGAAGAAAAGATAGAAGGCCACCCAAAGACCCCAGGGGACATAGCTGCCGAAGGCCACGGGGTACAAGCCGTTGACCAGGCGGTCGAACATCCCGTAGCTGCCGATCACCAAACCGGCGATCGCCACGATGCTCAAAAAAGGAAATAGTCTGTATTGCATGGGTCCTCCTTTAGGCCAGGTAATAGACTGCCGGTTGGGTGCCCAGCTCCGCCTTCAGCTGGTAGGCGCGGGCGGAGCCGATCATCTGAAACACCAGGCTTTCGGGGTCGTTGCGGTTGCCGAAGATGGTGGCGCGCCCGATGCAAGTCGTAACACAGGCGGGCAGCATTCCCACGGCCAGTCGGTGGAGGCAGAAATGGCATTTGCGAGCGTTGCCGATGGGGGAGCCCTCGCCGCGTTGGGGCCATTTCTTGCCGTATTCCACCGGTGGGTCGACCTCGTAGCCGGCGGCCGCCGTCTTCCGCCCCTGGACCAGCCCCTGCCCCTCGGTGGTCCCACGGGTGTACCATTCGCCGAAATCGGAGGTGCGCGCGCTGTAAGGACAGGCCACCAGGCAATAGCGGCAGCCGATGCAGCGGTTGTAGTCGACCACCACCACCCCGGCCGCGTTCTTATAGGTCGCGGTCACCG
>JAWOJK010000271.1:0-3348 GCA_046481705.1 Desulfobacterales bacterium
ACCTTGAGGCCGTGCTTCTCCGCGAAGCGGGCGTGGGAGTTCTCCGAATCCGGGCTCACCCCGAAAACGACGGCGCCCTCCTTCTCGAACTCCGGCAAAAGCGCGCTGAAGTCGACGGCCTCCTGGGTGCAGCCCGAGGTGTTGTCCTTGGGGTAGAAGTAGACCACCCGCCACTTTCCGTCATGATCCGATAGACTGACGGCCTTGCCATCCTGGTTGTTGAGCGTGAACCCCGGCGCCTTGGCGCCGGCCTGCAGGGCGTTGGACATGTTTCCCTCCCTTGGCTGGTCCATATCTTGGGTTGCCACAATTTTTGACATAAAGACAATTAAGCACGCCCGCTGACGCTGTCAAACCAACCCATTTCAATTTATCATATTTGTTTTCAGGTAGTTGCAAAATTGCCGCCATCGAAAAACTGGGCCCGCCGCGGAGAGTGCGCGATCCCCCCCCGCAGATCGACTCTGCCGCTGTGAAGGTTGTCGAGACATTGCGGCCATGAACCCGGGACAGTGAAGCCGGGGCAGCCGCGCCCGCTGGCATCCGTTGAAAACTAATTTAATAGATTTTTTCTATCAAATTTATTTTTTATATCGATATTTTGAAATTGACTTCGGTTTTAAATCCCTTTAAAAAATATGGCGTTATGATCATGGCCTTGCTTTTTTCTCTTCACAAGGGTTTTCCGATGAAACGGTTTTTGGGTTTTACTTGAGGTATTGACATGTGTGCCGCCCGGGCTGGCGGGCACAGGGTAAAACCGATTGGCCGGCGGATAGCCCCCCGTCTTGCATGACCCCTTTCCGGTTCAATCCGCCCGATCGGTTTGCCCGTTCACATTCATGCCCCGCCAGGAGGCTGTCCCCACGGCTTTGCCTGGATGGAGCTGACGGCAACGGCCGCCCCTGCGGCCGCCGAAAGGAGCACCGATGACGGAAGCGATAGTGCTGGGAAAAAAGCAGCACGGGATGTTCATGGACCAGGTTCGGCAACTGCTGCCCGCGGGCGGCAACCTCAATCTGTGCCTCACCTGCGGGGCCTGTTCTGCGGGCTGCCCGGCCACCGGCCTGGAGGGAATGGACGCTCGCAAATTCCTGCGCCTGGCGGCCCTCGGTCTGGACGAGGCCATCACCGGGCACCCCTGGGTCTGGATGTGCAGCCTGTGCGGGCGCTGCACTTACGTATGCCCCATGGAGATCAACATCCCGGGTCTGGTGTATGAAGCCCGGAAGTTGTGGCCGCGCGAAACACGCCCCAAGGGCATTCTCGGCTCCTGTGACATGGCCCTGCGCAACAACAGCTGCAGCGCCATGGGAACACCGGAGGAGGATTTTCGGTTCGTGGTGGAGGACGTTTTAGCGGAAGTGCGCGAAAACCAGCCGGGCTGGGAAAATCTCCAGGCGCCCATCGACAAGCAGGGGGCCCACTTTTTTCTCTCCCAGAATTCGCGTGAGCCGGTCACCGAGCCCGATGAAATGGTGCCGCTGTGGAAGATCCTGCAGGTCGTCGGCGCCGACTGGACATACAGCTGCACCGGCTGGGGCGGGGAGAACTACTGCATGTTCCTGGCCGATGACGAAAGCTGGAAGCAGATCACCACCACCACCATCCGGCGCGCCGAGCAACTGGGCTGCAAGGTCTACCTCAACACCGAATGCGGCCACTCCACCTACTCGGTCTGGCACGGGGCCAAACGCCACGGGATTCAAACCGATCTCGAGATTGCGCCCATGGTCCGCTACTACGCGCGCTGGCTGCGGGAGGGAAAACTCAAGGTCAACGCCGACTGGAACAAGGACCTGAAAATCAAATTCACGGTTCAGGATCCCTGCCAGCAGGTGCGCAAGAGCTTCGGCGACCCGCTGGCCGAGGACTTGCGCGACGTCGTCAAGGCCTGCATCGGCGAGGAAAATTTCGTGGACATGATCCCCAACCGCTCCAACAATTTCTGCTGCGGCGGCGGCGGCGGATATCTGCAATCAGGCTACACCGAGGCCCGCCGGCAATACGGCCGCATCAAGTTCGAGCAGGTCATGGCGACAAAAGCCAGCTACGTCGTCACCCCCTGTCACAACTGTCACGCCCAGATTCACGACCTGGGGGAGCACTTCAACGGCGGCTGCCAGGTCATTCATCTCTGGACCCTGATCGGCCTGGCATTGGGGATCCTGGCCGAAAATGAACGCGAGTACCTGGGGCCGGACCTCAAGGAGGTGAATCTCCCTTAAGGCTGACAATTGTGACGTTGTGATCTCAGCGGGGCCCGGGGTGTCCGGCGACGGGAAGTGGTTCACGCGAAGCGCCGCCAACGCGGCGGATCTTGCGGGGGGTGAGAGAAGTGATCCGATTCGTTCATCGGGATCCGAAATTCGACAAGCGTCTCGAAGGCTTGCACAAGGAAGGCAAAAAAGCCGCCAACGCGGCCCGCAAGGCCCGGGAGATCATCGGGCGCATGGTGCATTTGAAAGGCCTGAGCCCCGAGCGGTTCGGGGGGTTGACCCATTACGGCGAGGCGCGCATCCCCAACTGCCTGAAGTATGATCTCGGCGCCGGGTACCGCATGGTCTGCATCAGCCGCGAGCCCCATCTGTTCCTGATGGCCATCGGGACCCACGATGAGTGCCATCGCTGGATTGAAAACAATCGTGGGTTGGAGCCCGCGCCGGAACTGGTCCGGGTCGAGACCCTGGCCGTCACAAACCGGCCGGAGGAGGAGCCGACCCCTGTGGAAAAGAAGCCCCCAGCACCGGCGGAAGACAATTTTCGCCCGCGCGAAGGCATCGCTGAACGGGACTTGCGACGGGTTTTCTGCGGACTGACCGGCGAAGCCGTCTGAGCCAGTCAAAGCCTACGCGTCGCATGCGCTCATTCAGCAGGTTATCGCGGGCTTGCAGACCGCGGTGGGGCATCCCGGCGGGGGCTGCACCACCTTCCGGCAATCACTCGGTTTAGAAAGCGGGTTTTTCCGCCCAATCACCATTTCGAGGAGGACTGCATGAGCGAAGATTATCGCAGTATGTGGCAGCTGCTGGGGCTTGACCTGGAGGCCCACGACGCCCTGTTAAACGTTTTGGGGAAAGCTTACCAGGACATCTTCCTGGCACAAAAAGACCGCCCCCAGGGGATGGCCTATTTCGACTTTGTCATGAGCGAGGTCCACGGCCTGCGGATCAAGGAGCTTCTGGACGAAAAAGCGGCCGGCCGCAAGATCATCGGGACCTACTGCGTCTTCGTGCCCGAGGAAATCGTCCTGGCGGCAAACGCCACCCTCGTGGGGCTGTGCTCCGGGGCCGATTTCGCCATGGAGGAGGTCGAAAAGTGCCTGCCGCGCAACACCTGCGCCCTGAT
>JAWOJK010000296.1:0-3850 GCA_046481705.1 Desulfobacterales bacterium
TCTCCGTGGTGGCGCACATCTCCAACCGGGTGGCGGTCATGTACCTCGGCACCCTGTGCGAACTAGCCGCCATCGACGCGTTATTCGATCGGCCGCGCCACCCCTACACCCAGGCGCTGCTCTCCGCGATTCCCCGGCTGAACGCCAAAGGCTTCCAGCACCAGCGGCTCACGGGAGACGTGCCCACCCCCATCGACCTGCCCTCGGGCTGTGTCTTCCACGGGCGCTGTCCGCACGCCAACGATCGCTGCGTGGGCGAAGTGCCGAAATTGCGCCCGCAGGGGGAAAAGACCCATGTGGCCTGCCACGGGGTTGAGGAAGGTCGCCTGGCAGGCTGATTCAGCCCGAAAAAGGGCCGCTGGCGGCCCCCGCCGCCTATTGCGGCGCAAACAGGCTTCGATACTGGCCGTAGCCCTCCTTCTCAAGCGCGCTGGCCTCGATGAAGCGCAACGCGGCCGAGTTGATGCAGTAGCGCAGGCCGGTGGGCGGCGGACCGTCCTCGAAAACGTGCCCCAGGTGGGAGTCGGCCTGCCGGCTGCGCACTTCGGTGCGCACCATGAAGAGGCTGCGGTCGGCGCGCGCGACGACGTTCTCCGGCACCAGCGGCCGGGTGAAGCTGGGCCAGCCGGTGCCGGAGTCGAACTTGTCAGTCGAGCTGAACAAGGGTTCGCCGCTGACCACATCCACGTAGATCCCCGCCTGCTTGTTGTCCCAGTACTCGTTGCGGAAGGGCGGCTCCGTGCCGTCCTGCCGGGTGACCTGGTACTGCAGCGGGGTCAGCCGACTGCGCAGCTCGTCGTCGCCCGGCCGGGTGTAGACGCCTTTTTCGTCCTCATCGCGGGTCTTGGCGACAGGCGGTTTGTCTGCCCAGACCTGCCGGATGAACTGATCCCGGCCGGAATGGCGCCGGTAGGACTGGTATCGATCCGGGCTCTTTTTATAGAAGTCCTGGTGGTAGTCCTCGGCCGCGAAAAACTCGTTGAATGGCAGGATGGGAGTCACCACCGGATCGGGGAAAACGCCCGCATCGGCCAGGGCCGCCTTGGACGCCTCCGCCTCGCGGCGCTGGGCCTCATCGTGGTAAAAGATCGCGGTCCGGTATTGGGGCCCGCGGTCCACGAACTGCCCGCCGCCATCGGTGGGGTTGACGTGGCGCCAGAAAACCTCCAGCAGCCGGCGGTAGCTCACCTTGCGGGGGTCGAAATAGACCTGAGCGGCCTCGTAATGGCCGGTTCGGCCCGAGGAGACCTGCTGGTAGGTGGGGTCTTTTTCGGGTCCGCCGGTGTAGCCGGACACCACCCGGACAACCCCCGCGACCTTTTCAAAATCCGATTCGGTGCACCAGAAACAGCCGCCGGCAAACGTGGCCACTTCCAGGCCCTCCTCGCCGGGGGACTGGCCCCCTTCGGCCGCCCCGCTTTTGCGCGGACCCGGGGTGTGACCAAGCATCATGGCCATCACGGCCATACCCATTATGGGAAACCAGAATTTCATATCGCCGCTCCTTATTACAGGCAAAATGTTAGCTTCAGTGTTTGTGGGTTTACAGGATCAATATAAAACACGCCCAACAAAAATCACCGCTGCGATCTGCTTGGGATTAGAAAAGCGTGGAATGAACTTCAAAACGGGTTTCGATTGTGTTTTTTCGAAGGGATCGGATCCGGAAAAAAATATGGGGGGCCACCCCAAAAAAAGGGCAACGAGGGAAGGCAGGGCGACCGACTTATTTGGCCTTGCGGGGCTTGGCGCGGCGGGTGGCCGGGGCCTGCAGCGGGTCGTCCGGCCACGGGTGGCGGGGATAGCGGCCGCGCATCTCCCTTTTGACCGTTTGATACACGCTGCGCCAGAAATGGGCCAGATCCCGGGTGACCTGCAGGGGCCGACCCGCTGGGGAGAGCAGGTGCAGGACAAGCGGCAGCCGCCCGTCGGCCACGGCCGGAGTGGCGGCCGCACCGAACATCTCCTGGATGCGCACCGCCAGCACCGGCGGGTCCTGGCTGTAGTCCACCGGCAGACGCGATCCGCTGGGCACCGTCAGGTGCGCGGGCGCCAGGAGTTCCACCCGGCGGCGCTGCTCCCAGCTGAGCCGGCCCTCCAGCGCCTGCTTCAGGGCCGCCGGGGTGAGGTCCCTCAGCCGCATCAGGCCGGCAACAGACGGTCCGAGCCAGAGCGCCAGGGTCACCAGCAGCGCCTCATCCGAAAAATCCGGCCAGCACACCCCCTGCCCTTCGGCAAAGCGCCCCGCAAAGAGGACCCGCGCGCGCCAGCGTTTCAGCGCCGGGGTCCACGGCAGGCAGTCCAGCCCGCCCTGTCGGATGCCGTCCAGCAGCACCGCCTGCACCCGTCCAGAGTCAGGGGCCGCCGACGGCCGGCTGGCGAGCACCAGGGCGCCCAATTGGGTCACCTGCCGGACCGTCACCGCCTGCCGGCCGGGGTCCCAGGAGACCTCCTGATAACGTTGGATCCGGTCGCCAAACTGCGCCCGCAGGGTGGATTCGTCGTATCCAGCCGCCAGAAAAACGCGCGCCTCGCGCCGGTCGCCGTCCAGATGCGCGGCCACCACGTAGTCGGCTGCGGCCAGCGGTTCGGCCGGGTCGAAAACCGCCCCCCGGCCGCAGACCAGCAGAAAGCGCCCCTCGCCCCCGGGGCGGCGCCGCGCCACGCGCTCGGGATAGGCCCAGGCCAGAAGCCGCCCGAGGCCGCGGCCGCTTGGGCGGCCCTCGCCAACCTTCAACCGGCGGCGCAGCTGAGCGGCCGCCAGCAGAACCTGGCGGCCGGCGGCCGGGTCTATCTCGGCCCCGCGCAACGGCCGGCCCGCCGCCAAGGCTTCGAGGGCATCGATGCGCAGCTGCAGGTCGCTGTCGCCCTGCCCGGGCGCACAGCGCAGAGGATCGCGCTCGCTGAGGATTGCGGCCAGGAGAGCGGCCAGCGGCCCCTGCCCTTCGGCCGCGGCCATCAGCAGCATGTGGGCCAGCCGCGGATGAACGGGCAGCTCGGCCATGGCGCGGCCGTGAGCCGTAACCCGGCCGTCGGCGTCAAGCGCCCCCAGCGCGGCCAAGAGCTCCCGGGCTTCCGCGAACGCCGCCGGCGGGGGCGGGTCCAACCAGGACAGCGTTGCGGGCGCCGCCAGGCCCCACAGGGCCAGCTCCAGCGCCAGCCGGGCCAGATCCGCCTCCAGGATTTCGGCCGGACTGAAGGCCGCCAGGGAGGCGTCGGTTTCGGCGGCCCACAGCCGGTAGCAGACCCCCGGTTCGCTCCGGCCGGCGCGCCCCCGCCGCTGTTCGGCGGCGGCCCGCGAAATCCTGCGGGTGACCAGGCGGGTCATCCCGCTGGCCACGTCGAAGCGCGGGCCGCGGCAAAACCCGCTGTCCACTACCACCCGCACCCCCTCGATGGTGAGGCTGGTTTCCGCGATGTTGGTGGCCAGGACCACCTTGCGGCGGCCGAGCGGCGGCGGTTCGACGGCCCGGTCCTGCGCCGCCCGGGGAAGGTTGCCGTAAAGCGGGTGGATCTCCCACTCGCGCATTAGGCCGGCGTCTTGGACGAGCGCCGCAACCCGCCGGATCTCTCCGGCGCCGGGCAGAAAAACCAGGATACTGCCCTCCTCGCGGCGCGCCGCCAGCTGCACGGCGGCAGCCGTCGCGCGTTCAACTGAAAGGCCCGGCCGCGGCGGCAGGTAGTCGGTGCGCACGGGCCAGAGGCGGCCGCTGCAGGCGATCAGCGGCGCCCCGCCCAGCAGGCGGGCCAGCGGCTCGATCTCCAGGGTGGCGGACATCACCACCAGCCGCAGCGCCTCGTTCAGCGCCGTCTGCAGATCCAGACAGAGCGCCAGGGCCAGGTCGCCGTC
>JAWOJK010000006.1:0-8131 GCA_046481705.1 Desulfobacterales bacterium
AGAAATGGTTCGAGATCGCCTCGTTTCCGATTTTCAATGTCGGCGGTCTAGGAACATTGGAGGAGTTGGGGATCACGTTGTGCAACATGAAGCTCTCGATTATGGAGCCGGTCCCCATCATCCTCTTCGACACCGACGGCGACGGGCGCTTCTGGCAGGACATGACCGGCCAGATCCACCAGATGGTCGCAAAGGGCCGGGCGCCGGCCTGGGTCAAGGACAACATCGTGATCACCCACGACCCGCGGGTGGTGATCGATGCCTACCGCGAGCGTCTGCAACTGTTTTAGGGCCGCCAGGATGGGCTTTCGGAAGATTCTCTTCTCCGAGGGTGGTGGTGCGAAATCCTCAGGAAGAACACGGCTGGGAAGATTGATGGACCGGTAAGACATAATTTGATCTGGCGGTGAAAAAAGGCCAAGTTACGGCGCGCAAATCTCGAGGAGTGAGGCGTACTTAAGGTACGTCGCAGCGACTTCAAGATGCAGCGCAACGCAGAAATTGGACTTTTACGCCGCCATCAAGATTAAAGCGTCAACCCTACGGGGTCACATGCATTTCCCTTCTTTTTAAAATTGACTTTGTGGTGCAAAAGGACGGTTCGTTGGAAAAAGACGATGACAATAAACAGCTCAGAGACATCCTTGAAATCGATCAGGATGCCCTGCCGCTGGAAATTATCGACGCCATTGCCAATGATGACGAAATTCGGAAAATATTCGAAAAAAAGTATGGAAACAGCCTCTACCCGATCATTCTCAAATCGCTTACCCATGAAACATTCATTGAGCCTGAAGCCCTCGCCTTGTGGCATGCGATTATCGACCACATGAAGCAATTAAATCAAATTGTCGGCCGCAAGGTCGGGGTGGCGGTGGCATCAATGGATTATCTTGCCAATATAGAAGATAAATTGGCTAATCCAAAAATAATTGAAGAAGAGAAAATCAGCTTTATTGCCGCAACAACGCTGAGGGATGAATTGACCGGGTTGTTTTCAAGAGATGTCTTCGAGACCCTCATAAAAAAAGAGATTGATCGGGCATCCAGGAATGATACGGCGCTATGTCTGTTGATGATCGATATAGATGATTTTAAATCGGTTAATGATACCCATGGCCATTTAAAAGGCGACGACGTCCTGAATCAACTGGGTTCCATTATCAACAAATCAGTCAGGACGATGGACGTGGCTGCGCGCTATGGCGGTGAAGAGTTTGTCATTATCATGCCCAACACGGATATCGAATACGCCTACAAAGCAGCTGAGCGTATTCGCACGGCAATAGAAAAACTGAAATTCAATGGGTTCGGCGTTACAATTAGTGTCGGGATAAGTGAGTTCGGAAAATCGACTGATACGCCTGAAAAAATGGTGGGAGCTGCTGATCGAGCCTTGTATAGAGCTAAAAAAGAAGGTAAAAACAGAACAAAAAAGGCGAGCGATAACGATTTTGTTTGATTTTTAGGAGATCAAAAGAACATCTTTTAAAAAAGCGGCATTTGGAAGACAAAAAGACGCAGCTGTTTACCCCCCGCTGGGCTCGAGACGGCAGAACGCTGAGGAAACGGTATCCTTATTTCCCGGTTGGCGCCCGCACTCGCATCAGCCCTGCACCGCTCTCGATTCGAACGATCCGCCGGCAGCAGGCAAGGGGCGGCTGCGGTAGGCTAATACGCCCGGCGGCGGGGCCTGTAAACCGCCATCAGCGGCTGCACGACCCAATCAGGCGCTCCGGTAGAGCAGGTAGGGGCCCAAGCGGTCGTAGTGCTCCTTCGAGACGAATTCCGCGCCCACCGAGCCGTCCGTGCGAATGGCGCGCACCCCCACCTCCCGGTAGACCGAGGACCTGTCTTGATCGTCGAGATCGAACTGCACGGCGAGGTGATCCCCTTCCTGAAACGGGTAGCGGCCGAGACCCGTTCGCCGTTTAAACTGCAAACCGCCCTGGGATATATCGACGACGACCAGCGGCACCATGGAAAATTTGCCATCCTGGGAATAAAAAGAAAATTTCCCCGACAGGTTCACTTTGAAGCGAATATGGTTGCGCCGTTCAAGAGCCGCGCGGTTGATTGCGCCGCAGGTGCAGGTCCATTTCAGGCGAACTTCGCGCTCAAGACGGGTAAAGCGGCTGACATCCCTCCGGTAGCGCTTTTCGCAGCCATCGCAGATGAGGGTCGCCATGTTGTCGCTTTTGACGAAAATCTTTTTCATTGCATTCCAATCGCCCGGGGAAAAGACATTTTCACGGGAACCTCAAAAGGCCCCGGCCACCCGCCATTGCATCATGGCCGGTCGTGAAAACCTTTGCGCCAAGGGGTAGCAGGGGCGTTTTGCCGAAGGTGCCGCATCCTGGCGAAAACGCAGAGTGAATGCCGGGAGGCCAACCACGGGTCGCCGCCCGACTTCAAGACCGGCGGGCCACGCAGCCATTTCGAACTTTGCGGACGGCAAGCTTAATATCATCGCCTCCGATTTTCAAGAGGGATATGCCGACAGGTTCGGCAGCCGTGTAGGGAACTGCCCATCGAACGGGTCTTGCTGGGCAAATTCTGCCTTTATCTCCTCGGCGAAAGATGCTAAGGGGATTTCAAGCGTTCCAATCAGCCCCCCAGGGGGTGCCGGTGCCCGTCGGCGGCCTGTGCTCCATGTGCGGGGGGTGTCCCTGCTGCCGGAGTCTGGAAACCCACCAATCCCGAATTGCTCTATCTGTAACGTTTTACTTTTCATATCAGGGTCTTAACGGTTTTGACTGCAGAGGTTAAACCATGTTTGAAAATCTAGATCCGGTCCTCCTGGCGCGTATTCAGTTTGCATTCACGGTTTCCTTCCACATTCTCTTTCCGGCCTTCACCATCGGTCTGGCCAGTTGGCTGGCGGTCCTGGAGTGGCGCTGGCTGAAAACCGGGCAGTCGGTCTATGCCGAAGTTTACCACATGTGGGTCAAGATCTTCGCCGTCACCTTCGGCATGGGGGTGGTGTCCGGCGTGGTCATGTCCTTTCAGTTCGGCACCAACTGGTCGGTATTTTCGGACCGCGCCGGCAACGTGCTCGGGCCGCTGCTGGGCTACGAGGTGCTGACGGCCTTTTTTCTCGAGGCCTCATTTCTGGGGGTGATGCTCTTCGGCTGGAACCGCGTCAGCCCCAAGATGCATTTTGGCGCCACCCTGATCGTCGCCGTCGGCACGCTGATCTCCGCCTTCTGGATCCTCTCGGCCAACAGCTGGATGCAGACCCCGCAGGGGTTTAGTGTCGCTGAAAACGGGCTGCTATACCCCACCAACTGGCTGCAGGTGATCTTCAACCCGTCGTTTCCCTACCGCTTCGTCCACATGGTGACCGCCGCCTACCTGACCACTGCCTTTGTGGTCGCCGGGGTCGGCGGGTATTATCTCGCCCGCGGCCGCCACGTCCCGCAAGCGCGCGTGATGCTGGGGATGGCCATGATCATGGCGGTTTGTGTCGCACCCCTGCAGCTGCTGGTCGGCGACCTGCACGGGCTCAACACACTCAAACATCAGCCGGTCAAGGTGGCCGCCATGGAAGGCCTCTGGGAAACTCGCAGCGGAGCACCGCTGGTGCTGTTTGGATGGCCGGACCAGGAAGCGGAGACCACGCGGTACGCTCTTGAAATCCCGCTGCTCTCCAGCCTGATCCTCACCCATGACCTGCACGGCGAGGTCAAGGGCTTGAAGGCCTGGCCCCGCGAGGAGCGCCCGCCGGTGGCGGCGGTCTTCTGGTCTTTCCGCATCATGGTGGGCATCGGGACCCTGATGAT
This sequence comes from Desulfobacterales bacterium, assembly GCA_046481705.1. Classification (GTDB taxonomy): domain Bacteria; phylum Desulfobacterota; class Desulfobacteria; order Desulfobacterales; family JAABRJ01; genus JAABRJ01. The sequence continues at coordinate 3,783 of JAWOJK010000006.1, forward strand.
CCTGACCGGCCTGGCGGGGCTGGTCCTTTTCCTCAAAAAGCGCCTGTTCGACACCCGCTGGTTTCAGTACTGGTGCATGGCGCTCACCCCGGCCGGTTTCATCGCTGTCCTGGCGGGGTGGTTCGTCACCGAAATCGGGCGCCAGCCCTACATCATCTTCGAGGTCATGCGCACCGCGGAGGCCGTCTCGCCCCTCAACAGCGCGCCCATCGCCATGTCGCTGGCCGCCTTCGTTCTCACCTACGGCTTCGTCTTCGGCGCCGGCAGCTACTACATCGTCAAGCTAATCCTCAAAGGCCCGTATACCGAAGAGGACACCTACGGGTCCCACGGCGTCAAGGAGCCGCCCCTGGTCACAGGTCTGGTTGCTGAAAAAGGAGGCCGGAATGTTTAGTTTCGAGAGTTTTCTGGATCTGCCGCTGATCTGGTTTGGCCTGATTGGTACGGCTATTTTCCTGTATGTCCTGCTGGATGGATTCGATCTCGGGGTCGGCATCCTGTTTCCCTTCGCCCCCTCGGATCAATGCCGCGACCGCATGATGAACTCGATCGCACCGTTCTGGGACGGCAATGAAACCTGGCTGGTGCTGGGCGGCGGTGGGCTGTTTGCGGCCTTTCCCCTGGCCTACGCGATTTTAATGCCGGCCCTCTACATCCCGGTCATTCTTATGCTGCTGGGGTTGATTTTCCGCGGGGTCGCGTTTGAATTCCGGTTCAAGGCCCACGACAGGTCGCGGCGCATCTGGGACTACGCCTTTCACTTCGGCTCGCTGGTGGCCACCCTGATGCAGGGCATGATCCTGGGGGCCTTTGTGCAGGGGGTCAAGGTCAGCGGGCGCAGTTTTGCCGGCGGGGCCTTTGACTGGCTCAACGCATACAGTGTCATGACGGGGATCGCCCTGGTCTTCGGCTATGCGCTCTTGGGGGCCACCTGGCTGGTGATGAAAACCGATGAGGGCACCCAGGACTGGGCGCGCAGGAGTGCCAGTTACGTGCTCGGCTACGTGGGCCTCTTTCTGGGCATCGTCAGCCTCAGCATGCCGATGATGAATGCGGATGTGCGGGCGCTGTGGTTCAGCGTGCCCAACCTCTTTTATCTGCTGCCCGTGCCCCTGGTGACTGCGGCGCTCTTCGTTTTTATCTGGCGCGATCTGCACCGCGGCGAGGAGTACCGGCCCTTTCTGATGAGCCTGGGGGTCTTTCTGATGGGCTACATCGGCCTGGGCATCAGCCTGTGGCCCTGGCTGGTGCCGTTTGAAGTCACCTTCCGGCAGGCGGCGGCGGCGCCGACGTCGCAATCCCTGCTGCTCATCGGCACCGTGTTTCTGCTGCCGTTGGTGCTGGCCTACACCGCCTTTTGCTACTATCTGTTCAGGGGCAAGGCCTCTCACGAGAGCGCTTACTGAAGCGCGGCCGCGGGCCGGACGATGGCGCTCCGGCCGGTGGCCTTTCCCGACCGCCAGCCGATTGGATGCCGTGCGCCAAAACAAAAAACCGCCACCGGAACATGGCACTCAGCAAAAAACAACGGCAGTGGCTTTGGTTTGCCGCCCTCTGGGGTGGCGGGCTGGCCGCCACCCTGATTCTGGCGCGCCTGATCAGGTGGCTGGTGACGACCGTTTGAAAATCGGCATCACACCTTCAGATACGCTTGCAATGACCGCACCTTGGGGGCGCCTTCGCGGCGCGCGGCGATCCCTTTGGCCGCCGCAATCGCGGCGGCAGTGGTGGTGATGTAGGGGATCTTGTACTTGATGGCGGCCTGGCGGACCTCGGAGCTGTGCTGGGCGCTCTGGCGGCCGCTGGGGGTGTTGACCAGCAGTTGGACCTCACCGTTTTTGATGGCGTCCACCAGGTCCGGGCGCCCGTAGCCGAGCTTTTGGACCCGTCCGGTCTCGATCCCGTTGGCCTTCAGGAACACGTGGCTGCCGGGGGTCGCCAGGATGCGGAAGCCCAGGTCGCGGAAGAGGCGCACCGGCTCCAGGGCGGCCGTTTTGTCGCGGTCGGCAATCGTGAAGAGCACCGTGCCCGCCAACGGCAGGGTGACCTGGGTGGCCTCCTGGGCTTTGAAAAAGGCCCGCCCGAAGGAGTGCGACAGCCCCAGCACCTCGCCGGTGGAGCGCATCTCGGGGCCCAGGATGGGGTCAACCTCCGGGAACATGTTGAAGGGAAAGACGGCTTCCTTGACCCCGTAGTGGGCGATCGGTCGCGGGGCGAGGGCGAGGTCGGCTATTTTTTTGCCCAGCATCACCTGGGTGGCCAGGCGGGCCATGGAGATGCCGCAGACCTTGGAAACGATCGGGACCGTGCGCGACGCCCGCGGGTTGGCCTCCAGGACGTAGACGGTGTTCTCGAAAATGGCGTACTGCACGTTCATCAGCCCGACCACGTTCAGCGCCACGGCGATTTTGCGGGTGTACTCGCTGATGGTGTCGATGTGCCTGGGCGCGATGCTGATGGGCGGGATGACGCAGGCCGAATCGCCCGAGTGAATGCCGGCCAGCTCGATATGCTCCATTACCGCCGGGACAAAGGCCCCCGTGCCGTCGGCGATGGCGTCGGCCTCGGCCTCGATGGCATTGTCCAGGAAGCGGTCGATCAGGATCGGCCGCTCGGGGGAGAGCGCCACGGCGGCCTGGATGTACTGCTGCAGCATCTCCTCGTCCTGGACCACCTCCATGCCGCGTCCGCCCAGCACGTAGGAGGGTCGCACCATCAGGGGATAGCCGATTTCGGCGGCGATCGCGCGCGCCTCCGCAATCGTGCTGGCCATGCCGGATTCCGGCTGGGGGATCCCCAGCTTACGCATGATCTTGCGGAAGCGGTCGCGGTCTTCGGCCAGATCGATGGTATCCGGGGTGGTGCCGAGCACGTTTACGCCCGCCGCCGCCAGCTCGCCGGCAATCGTGAGCGGGGTCTGGCCGCCGAACTGCACGATCACCCCTTCGGGTTTTTCTTTCTCGTAGATGCTCAGCACGTCCTCGACGGTCAACGGTTCGAAATAGAGCTTGTCCGACGTGTCGTAGTCGGTGGAGACCGTCTCGGGGTTGCAGTTGACCATGATCGACTCGAAGCCGGCTTCGCGGATCGCGAGGGCCGCGTGCACACAGCAGTAGTCGAACTCGATCCCCTGGCCGATGCGGTTGGGACCGCCCCCGAGGACCATGATCTTGCGACGCTCGCTGACCGCAACCCGGTCCGTGCCGCTGTAGGTCGAGTAGTAGTAGGCGGCGTTCTCCACGCCGCTGACCGGAACCGCCTCCCAGACTTGCACTACACCCAAGGCCCGGCGCTGCTCACGGATCTCGATTTCCTTGCAGCCCAACAGGCGGGCCAGGTAGCGGTCGGCAAACCCGTCCTTTTTGGCACGTGTCAAGAGGTCGTCCGGCAACCGGCCGCCTTTGAAGCCCAGAATCTCCTCCTCCAGCACCACCAGCTCCCGCATCTGCTCGATGAACCAGCGCTTGACGTGGGTCAGGGCATGCAGCTTCTCGACGTCGGCCCCCTTGCGCAGGGCCTCGTACATCTGGAAATGGCGTTCGCTGCTGGCGGCGCCTAAAGCGTTGTATAGCGCATTCAGGGGCATTTCGTGAAAGTTCTTCGCAAACCCCAGCCCGTAGCGGTTGATCTCCAGGCTGCGGATCGCCTTCTGCAGCGCCTCCTTGTAGGTTTTGCCGATGCTCATGACCTCGCCCACGGCCCGCATCTGGGTGCCCAGAAGGTCCTGAACGCCCGCGAATTTTTCAAACGCCCAGCGCGCGAACTTGACCACCACGTAATCCCCCGAGGGGGTGTACTTGTCCAGGCTGCCGTCCCGCCAGTAGGGGATTTCGTCCAGGGTGAGGCCGCCGGCCAGCAGGCTCGACACCCGGGCGATGGGGAAACCGGTGGCCTTGGAGGCCAGGGCCGATGAACGCGAGGTGCGCGGGTTGATTTCAATCACCACCACCCGCCCCGTGGCGGGGTCATGGGCGAACTGGATGTTGGTGCCGCCGATCACCTCGATGGCCGCGACGATGGCGTAGGCCTGCTCCTGGAGGCGCTTCTGGAGCGCCGGGTCGATGGTCAGCATGGGGGCCGTGCAGAAACTGTCGCCGGTGTGGACGCCCATGGCATCGACGTTTTCGATGAAGCAGACCGTAATGATCTGGTTCTTGGCGTCGCGCACGACTTCCAGCTCGAGTTCCTCCCAGCCCAGGACCGATTCCTCCACCAGCACCTGGTGGACCAGCCTGCCCCCCAGGCCGCGGTTGGCGATGGTCCGCAGTTCCTCGATATTATAGACCAGACCGCCGCCGGTGCCGCCCATGGTGTAGGCCGGTCGCAGGACCACCGGGTAGCCCAGCTCA
>JAWOJK010000233.1:0-12086 GCA_046481705.1 Desulfobacterales bacterium
GCCACCTCGTCGGCGCCGAAATCTCGTCCACAAAACCTTTGCGGCTTGCTCATGGTTTGGATATCATACTCCTTTCGCTATCCTTTCATAACCAAAAAATGGCACGTTGCCCAGTGGAAAACAACCCCGTTTTGCAAACCATGCGTGTAGGTGGGCCGCCAGGGGCCTTGGGTTCCCATCCGACCGCAGGCGGGGGAGACCCAGGGCCTTTGCGGCGACGCCACACACGTTGCTTAAACTTGATGAAGCTGTAAAAAGCACTAAACCTGAATAACACCGCACGGCGGGGTAAAATGCTTTTTACGGAACTGTCAAACTTCAAAGAGGAGAAAGGGAGGGGACGCGGTGCGATACGATTATGATCTGATCTGCATTGGTTTGGGGCCGGCGGGGATGGCGGTTTCGGTCATGGCCTCGGACAAACCCCTTCAGCGGGCCTGCCGTTTCCTCTTCAGGCTTTAGGCCGCGTCCAAGGGCTGCGCAAAAGCCTCCGGGGCACCCACTCGGGCGCCCCGGGGGGGCCGGGCCCATCAGAGGGCGGCGGCGATCATGCCGGAGATGGCCTGGTAGCTCTGCTCCAAAGAGCCGGCGAACTCCGGGTCGTCCACCACCCCTTCGATCATCTCCCGACTGTAGCGCAAAAAACGCACCTGGGTCTTGCCGCCCTTGGAGAACGCCATAACGAACTTGGGCATCAGCACGGCCCGCTCCGGATTGCGCGCGAGGCTGCGTGCGGCCTTGTCGGGCTTGCAGATCTGGATCATGTACAGGTCGAACCCCGCTTCCACGGAAAGGCCGTGGTCGGCAAAAGCCCCGGCCATGTCCATGCTGCCCGGATTGTTGACGATAAAACCGCTCTCAACCGCAGCGGTCTGCAGGGACGCCACGAACGCCGCGACGCTTTTGTCGCTCTCCTTGTGAAGTACTGATACCAGTGCCATGCTGTTCTCCTTTTCGGATGTCGGGTGTGTTGCCGGTGAAGCATCGGCCGGGGGCCGCCGCCCGGCCTTCAGGCCGCGGCCGCGGCTGCCCGGGCGCCGTAGATGCGGTCGGTGAATTTCACATACCAGGCCGCGGACTGGACCTGGATGATGTAGGCCATGGCCACGACCAGGGCCGCCGTCGAGCCTTGGGGGCCGAAGGCGTTGATGGCGATGGCCAGCGCGATGGACAGATTGCGCATGACCGTGCCGTAGACCATCGCGATGGCGTCGTCGCGGGTGAGCAGCAGCCGGCCAAGGAAGGTGCTCAGAAGGTAGTTTGCCGTGTACACCAGGGCAAGCGGCGCCAAAATGGCCACGAGCAGATCGGGCGCGCCGGCGATGGCACGGGCCTTGAGGGACATCGCCACGAACACGATGCCGAGCACCCCGAGGGTGGAGAGCGCTGGAAATCGGGGGCCCAGCCGCTTCTGAAACACCTCCTGTCCGTAGCGGCGAATCAGGGTCTGCTGGGTTGCAAAACCGAGCGCCATGGGCAGGAAGACGATCACGAGAATCTGCTGCAGTACGGCCGCGAGATCCACCGCGATGGCCGCCCCGAGCAGAAACTGGACGTAAAAGGGGGTGGCGATGGATCCCAGGGTGAGCCCGATGACGGTCATTTTGACGGCGGCCGCCGTATTGCCACCGGCAAAGCCGGTCCAGGAAATTGTCATGCCGCTGGTCGGCACCAACCCCGCCAGGAGCAGGCCGAGGGCCATATACGGCTGCTCCTGGAAGAAGAGGCGCCCAACGCCGTAGGCCAGAAAAGGGATGATGCCGAAATTGATGAATTGGCTGAGCATCTGGGCGCGCCCGTCGCCCCCGGAAAAAACCCGGCGGACGTTGAGGGTGACCATCATGGGATAGACCATCAGGAAGGTCAGCGGGACGATGAGGTTTTTTAGAAATGCGGGGTCGTAAAGGGTGCCATAGCCGAAGCCGAGCCCCATCATGACGGGGATGGCGGTCACGAGGTTCTGATTGATCCGTTTAAGCAGCGTCCACATGGCGGGTTCCTTTCAGGGGGTTGGAAGAGCGTTGACATCGCTGATGGCCCCTTCTCTCCAAAACCCGTGCCGGAATCAACCCCGCCGTACACTATGCATGTAACAATCTGGATCCATGAGCCTTTGTCGTTAAGCCAAAAATCGCTTGACACCGACCGCAGGCGTTACATAAGTAACGGTAACGGTTTTTGTAACGCTACTATACAACCAGAGTAACGCCTGAGGGACTGCCGCCATGACCCGAGTGGAACCCACCTTTGCCGACCTGATGATCGACGCCATGGCCGAGGGCGTCTTCACCCTGGACGAAGCCGGTCTCATCGCCCTCTGGAATCCCGCCATGGAGCGCATCACCGGGTACCGGGCCGAGGAGGTGATCGGCAGAAGCTGCCGGGTGCTGAACTTCAACCGCTGCCTGCGCAAAGAGTGTCCCAACGGCATGGCGGACTGCGGCATCTTCGAGTACGGAAAGGTGGACGCCAAGGAGTGCGCGCTGCGGCACCGGGAGGGCCACGACGTGCCGGTCGTCAAGAACGCCCGGGTGGTGCGCGACCCTTCGGGCAGGCTGTTGGGCGTGGTGGAGACGGTCACCGACCTGACCCGGCTCAAATCGGTCGAGCGGCAGATGGCGGACGCTCGGCGGCGCCTGGGCGAGCGCCACCGTTTCGCCAACCTCATCGGCAAGAGCGCGGCCATGCAGACCGTCTTCGACGCCGTGCAGCAGGCCGCCGCCAGCGATGCGACGGTGCTCGTCTCAGGGGAAAGCGGCACCGGCAAGGAGCTCGTGGCGGGCGCCATCCACCACCACGGCCTGCGGGCCGAGCGCCCTTTCGTCACGGTCAACTGCAGCGCGCTCTCCGAGTCCCTGCTGGAAAGCGAGCTTTTCGGCCACGTGGCGGGGGCCTTTACCGGCGCCAGTCGCAGCCGCGTCGGCCGGTTTGAGGAGGCCGACGGGGGCACCCTCTTTCTCGACGAAATCGGCGACGTCAGTCCCTTCATCCAGATCAAGCTTCTCAGGGTGCTGCAGGAGCGGGAAATCGAACGGGTGGGCGATTCCAAGCGGCGGAAGGTCGATATCCGGGTGATCGCGGCAACCCACCGGGACCTGGCCCGGCAGGTCGAGGCCGGGAGCTTCCGTCAGGACCTCTACTACCGCATCAAGGTGTTTCCGATCCGCATGCCGCCCTTGAGGGAGCGCCGGGAGGACATCCCGCTTCTCACCCGCCATTTCCTCGATAAGTTCAACCGCCAGACCGGCAAGGCCGTCGCATCGGTGGCCCCCGAGGGCATGCAACTGCTGATGGCCTGGCCCTGGCGCGGCAACGTGCGGGAGCTCGAAAACGCCATCGAGCACGGCTTCGTGCTCTGCCGCGGCCAGCGGATCGAGCCGGGCGACCTGCCCGTCGAAATCCGGGCCGCGCCGCGGGTGCCGGACCCGGTTGCGATGGACGGGCCGCCGCGCGGGGGAAGGGCCGCCCTTGGCCGGGAGCGGCTGATCGGCCTGCTTGCGGCCTGCGACTGGAACAAGGCCGAAGTGGGGCGCCGCACCGGCTACAGCCGGACCGCCATCTGGAAATTCATGAAACGCTGGGGCATCCCCCTGGAGCCGCCCCCAAAGGCCGGCGGCCCCCCGCCATGAAAAGGCGCGGTTTCGCAGCCGCCGCCGAAGCCTGCCAAAAATGGGCTACAGCAAATAGACGGCCGTCAGCAACCCCGGCAGGATCGCGGCCAACAGCAAAAAGGGCAGTCGGATGGTCTCCCTGATCCCGGCGATAAAGGCGAAAACAATCCCCTTGACGAGCGTATTGGTTGCAGCGGCGAGCACAATACCCATGGCAGCCACCTCGGCGCTCAGGTCATATTTTGCCGACCTGGAAAGCGAGAGGGTGATCGCATCCACATCCATGAGACCCGAGATCACCGAAAGCACGTAGACGCCGTCATTTCCGAACCACGTTTTCATCGCTTCGGACAGGAGCAGAATGGCGGCCAACAGGGCGCTGAACTGCAAGGCCATACCGAGCTGCAGCGGGTTTTTCACTTCGATTGGCTGGCTGGGGTCTTTCGCCTCCTTCCGGTGCCGATACCATAGCCAGAAAACCCCGGCGAGCAGGCCCCCGCACATCGCGCTCAGTGGAACCCAGAGCAGATGCGCCAGAGCGAAGTTGACGACCGCTACCTCGACCATCACCCGAATGAACATGATCGACGAGGCAAGCAACACACCGCCGGCAAAGAGAGTTTTGTTGATATGCCGCCGCGAAAGCCTCGCCAGGCTGATGGTGACCGCTGTGGAGGATACCAAGCCGCCGGCAATGGCCATCACCAGCGTGCCCTTTCGACTTCCCACAAGCCGGATGACCACATATCCCGTGAACGAAAGCCCGGAAATCAAAACCACCATCCACCAGATCCAGTAGGGATTTAATACTTCCCACGGACCGTAGCCTTTGTCCGGCAACAGGGGAAGCAGCACCACCGAGATGATCAACAGTTTGACGCCGGAAAAAAAATCCTGCGGTTTTATGGTTCTCAGCCATTTATGCAAAACCGGTTTGTAGCCGAGCAGGAAGATGACGATCACCGTGACGCCCATCGCCGGGATCGGATAGCCATACGCCGCCCATGCTGCCAGAGCGAAGGTCAGCATCATGGCAAAGGCCGTCGTGGTGCCCACATCCTTGTTTTTACGCACATCCATCACGTGCGCGCTGACAATCAATCTTGAAACCGCAAGAAAGGCGGTGGTAATGAGCCAGGGATGCACCTCACGTGATAGCAGCGCCTCCCAACAATCCGATCAGGCTGAAGGTGCGGATGCCGGCAATGCGGTCTCCTTCCTCTTCCTCCCGCTCGCTCCAGCCTCGCTCGATTCCGATCAAAAGACCGATCGCCAGCGCTGCGAGCAGTGTGAGTGCCATGTCGTAGGGTTGCTCCATGGGGGGCCGTTCAGTGTCATGATAAAAAGTTGGCGGCGGCGCCCAATCGGGCCAAATGTTTCACCTCGCTTCAAAATCATAAAAGCCGCCACTGCTGCGGACCGCAACCCGCTCTGGCCTTGAGCCGCTCAACTCCATGGCCGGGCTTCGATGCGCAGCGAGCCGCGCAGGCCGGGGTCCGCTTTCTGCTGGATGGGGATCTCGAAAGCAAGCCCCGCGCTCTGGTCCGCTGGATCGAGGGCGCGCGTATCAACGCTTATGCCCGCTTTGCCGGGGTTGGTGTTTTGATAGCCGTACTTGAAGCGCCACCCGGTCGGAGCCGCCTGATCGGGCAGCGCCTCGATCAGAATCAACTCGCGAAAGATGAACCCCCCCTCGTAGTGACGCTTCATGAAAAGAATGTCATCCACGACGTAATCGGGTACGAGCACCTTGAGGTCGCAGGCGAAGCTGACCGACTTGGATGTCTTGACGCTCTTGCGCGGATCGAGAAAAAGGGAGAAGAGATGCGGGCTCATGGCGCGGTCGGGCGCGCGCGTGGTGCCGCCCTTCTTCGGGAACAGTTCGTCGTAGGTGCGGAAGATGGCGGAGTTCTCGCGCACCTCACGGCGCGTCATCTGCCACTGACAGCCGCGCACGCTGACCGCAATTTCGAACTGGTACGACGCGCGCACCGTCTTGCCCTGCGCGTATGCCCGTTGCACCTCCACCGGCAGCGTGATGTCGTCGATGTCCAGGATGCCGTCGGCGCGCAGTGCGCCGAACAGGAAGCGCGTGAGGTTCTGGTAGCCTTCCTCGGAGTTCACGATGCCATAGTGGCCCGAGTGGCTGCGGTGCACGAAGGCGCGCGGGGAAGTCACGTCCTTGCCGTCGGGGCCCGGCCCGTGTGTGGCGGCGTTCTCGATGCGCACCAGCCCGTCGCTGGCCTCGCCCGCCGCCCAAGCCGAGATGCCGCCGGCCACGGTGTAATCGCCCGGGTTGGTGCCGATCAGGTTGAAGATCCGTTCGGGCGGGAAGTGCTTGACCACCGAGACGTCGTCGCCCTTGGGCAGATCGAGGTATTCAGCCATCTTCTTGCGATTGAAGTTGTTGACGTCGCCGAAGGAGAGCCAACCCGGCACGTTGCGCACGATGCGCATGTCGATGCCGTTGTGCGGCGTGGCATAGGTGAAGAGCTTGTCCACCGCGCCGCGCGCCGCCGCCGAGCCGAGCTTCGGGTTCTGCAGGAAGGCGCGGCAGACCAGCCCGCCCATGGAGTGGGCGACGAGATGGACCCGGAAGTCTGCGGGCGCCACCTTGTTGCCCGTATTCGCGCAGACTTTCTCGCGCAGGCGCAGGATGAGCTTGCCCAGCCCCTTGGCGAAGTGCTCGATGGGCGGCGTCTGGCCGTCGCCAAAGTCCCGCGAGGCCTCGTCGTAGTAGCGGTAGATGACGATGCAGCGGTAGGGGACGGGGTGGTCGGCACGCTCGGCGGCCACCAGGTCGTCACCATCCACGAAGACGTCCTCGTAATCGTGGTCACTCATCAGGCGCACCAGCGGGGACTCGAAGTAGAAGCGCTTGACGTCGCCGGTCCACGCGACGCGCGCCTTGGTCGAGCCGATGTTAAACCCCATGTAAGGGTCGGCCACCGTCTCCTCGATTTCGCCCTGAGTGGCTGCAAAGCCGCGTACGTAGATGATCGGGTGGTAGGAATGCTGCGGGTTCGTGGTCATAGCGGTCCTCCGTGTTGTGGATGACGGATTGGCGGCTGCGCGCGAGACGGCGATCGCCTTGGCCCGAGGCCGCACCGATGGCGTGAATTTCTCGAAGACCTGACCCCGGTATACGGTGCGGCCTCTTTTTGTCCCGCTGGTGGGTTGTCTGTCAGCGGTCATGGCAGGTGGCGTCTGTCGACTGCGGCGGCGCATCGACCGGGAAGGTGTCGCGAGATACACCGCTTGCAGTCGCGGAGTCCTTCCCCCACCGCAGGGCCGAACACGGAACGGGGAACAGCGCCCACACAAATTCCTATAACACAAAGAAACCGATCGGTGGAGTCCCCGTGCGACGTGTCACAAAACCACGCGACCCCAACGACCCTCATCTGGCAAGAATACCGGCCCGGGAAACATGCACGGCGCGCGGGTGCGGGTGATATCCAACCCCGGGGTTCCGTGGGGGCCTGGGTAGCTGATGAATTGTAGGCCCGGGAAGCCAAGGGAACTCAGGAGGTTGCCAACCCCGGGGCGAAACGCGGAAGGCACAAATCGCCCCTTGGGTAAACCCAACTTAAGTGGACAAGAGATTTTTCAGAAGCAGGGATTCTTTTGCCACCGCCGGCACCCCGTCATGGATCGTCGGAAAGGACGCGGAAAGGCCCAAATCCTTAAACACCAGACCTGGTTTGACGGCGATATTGCAGTTGTAGCTGCGGATGGCGCCCGGTGTCTCAAGGCCGGGGTGGGAGCGGAAACGGCGCACGGGTGTCATGACATAAGCGCCCGCAAGCGCAAGCCACTCGGGAAGAACCAGCACCCGGGCCCCGGCATGGTGGCATCTCACCAGGGCCAGGAATGCAGACCAGGTTGCCGGCATGTCGTCCCCCACGGGCAAGATACCGCAATAGCCCTGCTGGGCACACGCGATCAGCAATTCCGCGGCATCGGAGACGTGCAGGTGGGAAAAAATATTGTTCCCCAAACCCGGCAAAATGAGAAGCCCCCTTCGAATTTGCTGAAAATAAAGATCCATGGCGCCGTAAACATGCGGTAGCCGGATTGCCGAAAAGGCAATTCCTGAAGAAGCCGCAATCGCGGCCAGTTCGCTTTCCGTGTCAAGCTTGATACGGCCGTAATCCAGTACCGGTCTGGGAATGGTTTTCTCATCCACCTGTGTGCGGTTGTCCCCGTAAACCAGAAGAGACGAGCTGTACACGAAGGCTTTTACGCCATTTTCAGCGGCCGCTTTCATGAGGGCCACGGATCCGTCAAAAATCGTGGGTTTCAGGGATTCGTAAGATTCAAAGGTGGCTTTCGCACCAAGATGAATGACGGCATCCACCCCTTTTACCGCCTGATCCAGGCTTTGGGGATACTGAAGGTCCCCGATCACCATTTCGACTTCGGGATGTCTGATCACGCAACGGTCCTGAAGCAAGTCACGAACCATGAAGCGCGGCCGACACTCTTTCAGCGCCAACCGTCTTGAAACCTCACATCCTATAAAACCGGATGCCCCTGTCAGCAGTATTTTGGGTTTCATATCCCTCAAAAGGTTACGGAACGACTTGGGAACCACCTGGGTCACTCATCACGATAAAAAATCGTCTCCACTTCAGAAACTCATCGCGAGCGGTGTCATCCGTGAATATCGCCTGGCGATCAATCCCTCGGATGATAACGTTACGCAGTTTGCCGGGTGCATCGATGCGTGACTGTGGGGGCGCGCCATAACCATACAAACTGAAATTCAGGCTGGTCAACCTAATTTATTGATGGCCCCAGATACGGTAAATTGTGTGAAACGCCCGGTGCGGACCCGCATGCGGGGTGTCGTGGGGGCCGGGCGGAAAAGCCCCCGGCTGTCCGATCGGCCGCACTGGTTGCAGCTACTTCATCAGCAACAGGCTCAAAGCCATCACCAGCATTCCCGCCACGAGCCCATACAGACTGTCATGCCCTTTTCCGTAGGCCTTGCTCGTCGGAAGCAATTCATCCAGACTGATGTAAACCATGATGCCCGCCACACCCCCGAACAGAATCCCCATCACCTGGGGCGGCAATAAGCCGTCATCACCGCCAACGAAGAAACGCAACGCGAGGTATGCGATTCCTGCGCCCACGGGCTCGGCCAGTCCGCTGAGCATCGAGTAAAAGAACGCCTTTTTGCGATTTCCTGTGGCATAGAAGATCGGAACAGATACGCTGATCCCCTCGGGTATATTGTGCAGCGCAACGGCAACGGCAATGGCCACGCCGAGGCTTGGGTCCTGCAGAGCGGCGAGGAATGTGGCCAGGCCTTCAGGGAAATTGTGAATGCCGATGGCCAATGCGGTGAACAACCCCATTCGCATCAGCTTATGATGATCGGCGCTGTGATCGTGGTGGCCTTCTGCCCGCGCTGATTCGCCGGCTGCGGCCTGGTGGAAGTCCGGGTGAAGTACGGATGGATTGTGCAGCGGCAGGGTCTCAGCTTCCGAGTGAGTTTCATGCGGGTTCTCGGCGGCTGGAATCAGGTTGTCGATCACCCCGATCAGCAGCATTCCGCCGAAAAACGAGGCGGCATTGACCCAGTGCCCCCAGTAGTCACCGTATCGCAGCGTAAGTGATTCGACTCCCTTTACGAATATCTCAACAAATGAAACATAGAGCATCACGCCGGCCGAGAACCCAGTTGCCACCGAGAGGAAGCGATAGTTCGTCCTCTTGGCCGTGAAGGCGATGATACTGCCGATCCCGGTGGCCATGCCCGCAAACGCAGTCAGTCCAAATGCAACCCAGACATCACTCATGATCTATACCCCTTGCGGTCGGAGAGGGGGGCATCTAAAATATTCAAGATGCGCGCCTGCTTCTGGTTCGCTGCTGCACGATCCTGCCGTCCTTCAGTTCGATGACCCTGTCGGCGCGATTGGCCAGATCGGGGTTGTGGGTGACCATCACGATGCAAAGCCCTTTGGCATGGAGGGCCTCGAGGAGCGAAAAAATTTTCTCGCTGGTGGCCGAATCCAGGTTGCCGGTGGGCTCGTCGGCGAAAATGACCTCGGGGTCGTTCACCAGGGCCCTGGCAATGGCCACCCGCTGCATCTCCCCGCCGCTGAGCTGGTTCGGGTGGTGGGTCACCCGGCGGCCCAGGCCGACCATCTCGATGAGCGCCATGATCTTTTCCCGGGGACGGTCGCCGCGGCTGAAGAGCAGGGGCAGCGCGACATTGTCGAAGACGGTGAGGCCGGGGATCAGGTGAAACTGCTGAAACACGAAGCCTATTTTTTCCCGCCGGAGCCTGACGAGCGCCGATTCGGGAAGATCGCCGATCGCTTCGCCGTCGATGGTCATCGAGCCGCCGGTCGGCTTGTCAAGGCAGCCCAGGATATGCAGCAGGGTGGTCTTGCCCGATCCGGACGGCCCGACGATCGAAATGAATTCACGGGCGGAAATGGAAAGGTCGATACAGGCAAGGGCATGGACCTCTTCCGCTCCTCGGGTATAGTTCTTGGTGATATTCCTGAGTTCGATCATCCTCTAATCGCCTCGATGGGGTTGATGGTCGATGCCTTCCAGGAGGGGTAGCCGCCGGCCGCCACGCCGATGACCAGCGTGAAGGCGATGCAGCTCGCGGCAAGCGCCGGTTCAAAATGGATTATCGTTCCGGACGGCACGTAGGGCATGACCTTTCGCACAAACCCCTCGATCATACCGGCCATCAGGGTTGACAGCAGGATGCCGCACACCCCGCCCGCCACGGTCAGCAGGACCGTCTCCTTGATGATGATCCTGAAAATGTCCGTCCGGGAAGCGCCGACCGCCCGCATCATGCCGATTTCCTGGGTTCGCTCGAAAATGGCCATGAGGATCGCATTCATCACACCGACGGCGCTGATCAGCACGGCGATGACCGCGATGGACAGGCTCATCACCTTGGCGGAATTGGCAAGGCTCGCCAGGCTTCGCATGACCTCGTTCATGGTCACGATCTGGATGCCGGGCACGGTTGCGGCGAGCTCCCCGGTGATGTCTTCCAGGCGCTCGGGTCGCGAGACCTTTACGCCGACCGCGGTCAAGCCCCCGGTTTTCTCCAGGATCGCCTGGAGGGCTGTGACGGGCACATACACAAAGGCGTCGTCCTGGCTCCCGGTCTTCGCGATGATGCCCGAAACGCTGAACTCGCGATTCCCGTAACGGACCCTGTCCCCGACCCGGATATCGTCATGGGCCGCCACTGCCGAGCCC
Source organism: Desulfobacterales bacterium (assembly GCA_046481705.1). Classification (GTDB taxonomy): domain Bacteria; phylum Desulfobacterota; class Desulfobacteria; order Desulfobacterales; family JAABRJ01; genus JAABRJ01. The sequence goes on from JAWOJK010000233.1 coordinate 10,860, forward strand.
AGCAGGATCCCGTCTTCGCTGTCGGGGATCCGTCCCTCGAGTCTCCAGGCGGTCTTGATCTGCGGGACGTGCGACATCTCGAGCCCGTGGACCATGTCCAGCCGGCCCCGCTCGACGTTGAGAAGCTGGGTGATCAGCATCGGGGAAGCCAGCTCGATGTCGGCGATGTGTTTCATGCGCTCAACAATGCCGGCATCGATGAATTTCGGGGTCACGGCACCGTGCAGCACCAGGGAGGCCACCTCGTGGGGGCAGCCCGCCGGCACGACCATGAAATGGATGCCGGTCTTGTCGATTTCATCCGCGAGGCCTCTCTCAAAGCCGCGGTTGAAGGACAGGATGGAAAACAGCACCGTCACCGAAGCGGCGATTCCCACCAGGGTGAGGAGGCTTCTGACCTTGTGCCGCATGAGATTGTTTAAAGCGAGCTTGATAAATGCCATCAGAGCACCTCGACCCCCTGGGCAACGATTTGATACCCTTCCTTGTCGCCCTGAATCATGCCGGTCACCCGCACCTTCTTCCCCATGGCGGCGGGCAGGGAAAGTTTTGAGGGCTTCAGGTTGATAAAGATGCGTCCGGTCTCATCCTGCATGAAGAACCAGCACTTGTCGGGCGATCCACACTGGCCGATGATGGTCCCCTCGAGGGTCACCGGATTGTCCTGCAGGGAGCGGTCGAGATAGACGTCCTTGACCGTGACGATCGGCGCGGCTGTGTCAACCCCGGCGCCGTATTTTTCACCGGAACAGGCGGCCGTGACACACAACAGCGTTAAAAGTATGATTATCTGTTTCATCTTCTGTTTTTCCCTCATATGGCGATTGATATCAATATTACAGATAGAAATGCTTCGGCGGCGAGACGGTCAGGCCGCCACCTGGAGTGTCCCTCTGGGGTGTCAAACCGGAAGATCGCTGATAGGGTCGACGCCGGCAAAACCCGTCTGCCTGTTCAACGAGCCAGCGGACTGAACGGCAGCAGCCGGTCCCGGGGCGCCCGGGATCAACGCAGAATGGCGTTTTTGAGGAGGTAAATGGGTATGGCTTGAGGGAATCCTTGCCTGATTTCCGCCGCGGCGGCGCTGCCGACAACGCCGCCGGCATCGGGGGGGCCGACCTGTGGGGCCAAGGCAAGGAGCGGCGACGGGGACGGGGTGCGGGGGGATTCGGCCGGGTTGAATGTGCCGCAGCGGTCGCTCTGGCAGGAGGTGTCCCGGCTGGCATC
>JAWOJK010000239.1:0-7039 GCA_046481705.1 Desulfobacterales bacterium
GTCACCCGGGAGGCCCTGCTGGCCTACCTGCCGGTTCTCTCCTCCCGCCCCCAGACGGTCCACAAGCAGGTCAACGGCCGGATGACGGCCATCGAGGAGTTCTTTATCACCGACCTGATCGAATTCATGGTGGCCGACGGCCGGGCGGTGGGCTACCTGGTCGCCGAAGATGAAACCGAAACCATGGGCATCGACGATCTGGGGGCCCTGGAAAAGGCCCAGGCACGTTTGAAAGGCGCGCTCTGAACCCCGCCGGGCGGCGTCAAACACGCCTGCCGGTGAGATCCGGATGGGTGCCGGCACCCGCCGCGGGGCAGCCCCGGACGCAGGCGGCAGCAGGTCACGTTTATGGCCGTTTTTGAATACAGTGCGCTGGACACCCGCGGCAAAAAGGTTTCCGGCATCATCGATGCCGACAGCGCCGCCGCGGCCCGCCAGAAGCTGCGGTCGGCGCGCATTTTTCCGGTGAGCGTGCGCGAAGCCCGGGCGGGCGAGGTCAAGCCCGAGGCGCGCGCCTTTTCTTTCAGCCGCCGGCTGAAGCGCATCCGGCCGGCCGAGGCGGCGATGCTGACCCGGCAGCTGGCCACCCTGCTGGGGGCCGGGTTTCCGCTGGTGCCGGCCCTGGATACCCTGCTCTCCCAGGGACGCTCGCACACCTTCAACCGGATTCTGGCGCAGGTCAAGGACTCGGTCGTGGCCGGGAGCAGTTTCGCCGCGGCCCTTGCCCGCTACCCCGGCACTTTTTCCGCGCTCTTCATCAACATGGTGCGGGCCGGAGAGACGTCCGGGACCCTCGAAATCGTCCTGGACCGCCTGGCCGAGATCGGCGAAAAACAGGAGGAGCTGAAAAACCGAATCCGCTCGGCCATGACCTACCCGCTGCTGATGCTGGCCGTGGGGCTTTTGGTGCTCTTTTTTCTGCTGACCTACATCGTCCCGAGCATCACCGCGATTTTTTCCGACATGAACCAGGTGCTGCCGGCGCCCACCCGTTTTCTGATCCGGCTGAGCGCCATGGTCCAGAGTGGCTGGTGGCTGCTGCTGCTGGCCGTCGTTGGGCTGGTGGTGCTCTACCGAACGCTCCGCAAGACCGCCAAGGGGCGATTTCTGATCGACCGCACCCTGCTGCGTCTGCCCGCGGTCGGCGTTTTGGTGCGCAAGATGGCGGTGGCGCGCTTTTCCCGGACGCTTGGCTCCCTGCTGGAAAACGGGGTGGTCCTGCTCTCGGCCCTTGAAATCGTCAAGAATGTCGTGGGCAATGTCCTGCTGGCCGACGCCGTGGCGGCGGCCGCGCGCGAAGTCGGTAAAGGGCAAGGGCTCGGCAATGCTCTATCCGCTTCGCGGGTCTTTCCCGATCTGCCGATTCAGATGATCACCGTCGGGGAGCAGACCGGGCAGCTCGAGGCGATGCTCTACAAGGTGGCCGATGTCTATGAAAACGAGGTGCAGGCGACGATATTGCGAATGACATCGCTTTTGGAACCTGTTATGATTTTAATGATGGGCATCGTGGTGGGATTTATCGTGCTGGCCATCTGCCTGCCGATTTTCGAAATGAACACCCTGATCCGCTGAGTTGCCGCGGCCCCAGGGTCACATTTTTTTCTGGAGGACGCATGCCAAGGACTTTTCGACGGAAGTTAAACCACAAGGGCTTTACGATGATCGAGTTGATGGTGGTCATCGTGATTCTGGGCATCCTGGCGGCCATCATTGCGCCCAGGCTGGTCGGCCGCACCGATGAAGCCCGCATCACCAAGGCCAGGGTGGATATCACCAACCTCGAGACCGCATTGAAGCTCTACAAGCTCGACAACGGCGTTTACCCCAGCACGGAGCAGGGGCTGCAGGCCCTGGTCGAAGCCCCGGAGACCGGCACGGCCCCCCGCAACTGGCGCGAAGGCGGCTACCTTGAAAAAAACAGGGTTCCCAAAGACCCCTGGGGCAATGAGTTTGTCTATCTCTCCCCCGGCGTCAACGGCGACTTCGACCTCTCTTCTTACGGCACCGACGGCCTGGCCGGCGGCGAGGGCATCAACGCCGACATCAACAATTGGGAAATCGAATAACCGCTGCGAGGCTGCCGCGCGACCCGCCGCGGCGCAAACCAGGCGGCCGCCAGGCCGGTTTTACCCTGATCGAACTCGTGGTGGTCATGAGCCTGCTGGCGCTGATGCTCTACGTGGCGATCCCCCGGCTGCAGAACGACCTCCTGAGCGACGGCACCCTGCGCGCCGCGCGCTGGATCATCGCCCAGGTGCGCACGCTCCAGGAGGAAGCGGTGCGGGTGCAGGCGACCTTCAGCCTGCACCTCGACCTGACGGCGAACCGGTTGTGGGTTACCGACGAGCGCATGGACGCGGCGCAGCAGGAGGCGGCGGAGGATGCGGCCTACCGCCTGCCGCGGGGCGTCAGCCTGCGGGAGGTGGCGTATCCGGGCGGCAACCGCCAGTCGGTCGGGGTCGCCCAGATTCGCTTCTACCCCGAGGAGGTCTCGGACATGGCCCTGATCCATCTCTCGGATGACGGCGGCCGGGAGTTTTCCTTTCGCATCGAACCGTTTTTGGCGGGTGTCAAGCTGTTCCCGGAAAGGGTCGCCCTCGATTAGGCGCTGTGGCTGCCCCGGATCTGCGGCCGCGCCGCGCCGCCACCCGGGGTGAAATTGAAACGTGAGGGCGGCAGGCAGCCCAGCGCATCCTGCCGTTTTTTTTATGCGCGAGCCTCCCCCCCCCATCGACACACCCCGCCACCGCAGCCTGAGCGCCGGCGGTTTCTCGCTGCTGGAGGTCCTGGTGGCGCTGGTGCTCGTCGCGGTCGTGCTGGTCAGCGTCTATCGCCTCTACTCGCAGTCGATTCTGATGGACCGCATGGCCCGCTTCGACACGGTGGCGCCGCAGCTGGCCCGGCTCAAACTGGCCGAACTGGAGCGCAGCGCGCCCGGCGAACTCCAGAGCGGGGAGGGTGATTTCGGCTCCGACTTCCCCGGTTACACCTGGCGCGCGGCGATCGAGGCGTCCGGGGCCGAGGCCCTCGGAACCCCCGGCCAAGACCTGCTGCGCATCGATCTCAGCGTTGCGCTGGCGGGCGCCGCCGTTTTCACCCTCAGGACCTACCGCTACGATGGCAGTGATGTCGACATCGCGACCCCCTGAGCGCGGGGGGCCGCTTTCGACCGCAGGCGCGCGCGCGGTGCCGCGGGCGGCCTGCGGCGGCTTCACCTTGCTGGAAGTTCTGGTGGCGATTTTCATCTTCGCCATCGTGGTCACCACCATCTTCGGCTCCTTCAATTCCGTTTTTTCGACCGGCGAGCAGCTTCAGGCCGACGCCGCGGTCTACGAGATGGCCAGGCGCTGCCTCAGCCGCATGACAACCGATCTTTCTCAGATCTATGTCGCCCAGCGGCCGGCTTACGTGCCGCCCGCCACCAGTGATGCGGCCGACCCCTACCAGGTGCTCGGCGAGGTGGTCAACCGCGGGGCTGCCGCTCATGCGCGTCTTCGCTTCACCAGCCATGCCCACCTGCCCATGGGGGGGGCGCCCGGGGGCGGTATCGCCCGGATTGTCTACTACCCCGACGAGGCGGCGGACGGCAGCCTGGTGCTGCGGCGCGCCGACCGGCTCGATCCGGCCCCCGACTTCGAGGAAAGCCCGGCCGACCCGGTCGTCTGCGAAAACCTGCGGGCGATGACCTGCGTGTTTTTCGATGAAGCCGGCAACCCGCACGAAGGCTGGGATTCGGACGCGGCCGAATACGGGTTCGGCACCCCGGTCGCCGTGGGCATCAGGATCGAAATCGGCGACGGCCAGCGCGCGCGGGTGTTCGAGACCCGGGTGGCGCTCGCGGTCTTCAGGGAGAAAAGCGAATGAGGTCCTTTCGGCCCCGTTCTCTGCGATGGCGGTTCAGCCTCACCGACAACCGCGGCATGGCGCTTCTGGTGACCCTTGCGATCATCACCGTCCTTGTGACGGCCGGTCTCGAACTCAACCGCCGGATGCGCGCAACGGTGCATGCCGCGGCCGCCACCCGGGACCGCTTCAGTGCGGAGCAGGTGGCCGTCTCCGGCATTCACGCCGCCATGGCGCTCCTGATCAAGGACAAGCTCGAAACCCGCGCGGATTCGATCCAGGAGGACTGGGCCAGCCCCGAAAAACTGCAGGAGATCCTATCGGAGATCGCCTTCGAGGAAGGCCGGTTGGCGCTTGAGATCACCGATGAGCGCGCCCGCATCCAGCTCAACGCCCTGGTAACCCATCCCGGCGGGCAGGAATTCAACCCCGAGCAGGAAATGCTGCTGGACCGCTTCCTGCGGCCGATCATCGGCGAGTTCGAGACCCTGGAGAGCAAAGACCCGGTCTTCGAGGAGCTCAATCTGACCACCACCATCATCACCTCCCTCAAGGACTGGATCGACTCGGGCGACGATGACGCCGTCACCGGTCTTTCCGGCGCCGAGTCCGACTACTACGAGAGCCTGGACCCGCCCTACCGCGCCCGCAACGCCCCTCTCGCGGAGCTCGCGGAGCTGCTGCGGGTCAAGGGCGTAAGCCCCGATCTCTTTTACGGGCGCGGGGATCTGCCGGGGATTGCGGGCTTCCTGACGGTTCACGGCAGTCCCGCGACTGCCCAAAGCCGCATCGGCTATGACGGCAAAATCAATATCAACACGGCCGAGCTGCCGGTTTTACGGGCGCTCCTGCCGGCTGAAAACGCGGAGCTGGCCCAGGCAATCGTCGATTACCGGCTGCAGGCCGACAACGACCTGTTTCTTCACGACCTGTCACCGGCCGACTGGTACCAAGCAGTCCCCGGCTTGGCCGGGATCGCCCTGGCCCCTCAGCTGATCACGGTCGCCAGCGACCTTTTCCGCATTCGGTCCACGGCCGCCTTTCGGGAGGTGCAAGCCGCTATCACCGCTGTGGTGCGGCGTGAAAAAAACCCCACAACCGGCCGGTGGCACTGCAAGGTCTTGAGTTGGCGGAAAAAGTAGCATATAACGTGCGGGATTTTAATGGATCACGGACGGCTGGGGCGTTTGTGTGAGACCCGGCCAGAGATGCAGCCAAACAGATGAGCAAAACGATTCTCGGCCTTGATATCCGCGGCGACGGCGTCTCCGCGGTCCTGCTGAAGAGCGGGCTGAAAGGCCCCCGGGTGAGCGCCTTTGCGGCCGCGGCCCTGCCGCAGGCGGACGACCCGGCGCAGGCCCTCGGCCGCGCCCTGGCCGAAATCGGCGAAAAGCTGGACTTCGCCGGCAGCGACTGCATCGCCGGCCTGCCCGATCAGCTCGTTTCCTACCGCTATATCACGCTGCCCTTTACCGACGAGCGCAAAATCCGGCAGGTCCTGCCGTTTGAACTCGAGGCGAGCCTGCCGTTCCCGGTCGACCAGGCCGTGCTGGACTTCTACCGGGTGCACACCGCCGACCAGACCCGCCTGCTGGCCGGGGTGCTGCACAGCGGGCAGCTGGGCGAGAGCCTGGCGGCGCTGGCGGCGGCGGGCCTGGCGCCTGAAGCCGTGGGTGTCGGCGGGTTTGCCGTGGCCCGCTGCCTTGCCGAACGGGCAGGCGCGGACGGCCACCTGCTGCTGATCGATATCGGCGCCGGGCAGGGGCAGGTGACGGTCCTGATGGCCGGCAAAATCCACCTGATCTATCCTTTCAGCATCGGCGCAAGCCTCACCGCCGACGGCATCGGCTCCCACGTGGGGCGTGCGCTGGCGGCCCTGGAAGGCCTCGGTCCGGAGGACTGCCGCCCCGTGCGGGCGCTGCTGACCGGTGTCGCCGCCGCCGACCCCGTCCTGCAGGCTGAAATCGCCGCGGTGCTTGAAATCCCGGTGGAAGCGCTGGACCTGGGGCGGCCCATGGCCGGGCTGCTGCCGGAAGCGGGCGGCGACGGCTGGCAGCCCTGCCGCTTTGACCGTGCCCTGGCATTGGCTCTCGCGGGTACCGGCGGCAAGGCGGTCCTCAATTTTCGCCGGGGGGCGTTTGCGCCCCGCAGAAAGTGGGCCGAACACCGCACGACCCTGGTACGGCTGGGGGCCCTGGCGCTGGCTGTCCTGCTGCTGGGGGCGACGCAGCTGGGGCTGGAGGTCTATTTCATGAACCAGCGGCGCAGCGCCCTGGATGCGGAGATCGCCGCCGTGTTCCAGGCCGCCTTTCCCGAGGTCACCCGGATCGTCGATCCGCTGCAGCAGATGCGGGTGAAGCTGGCCGATCTGAAAAAAACCCTTTTTCTTCCGGGCGATGGGGGTGATGCGCTGCTCAACATCGATATCCTTTACGCCCTGAGCACGCTGATCCCGGCCGAAACCGACGTCGAGCTGAATCAGCTGCTGATCGGCCCTGAGAGTGTGCTGATTTCCGGCAACACCGACACCTTCAACACCGTGGACGATATTAAGAACCGGCTGGAACGGCAGGTCGGCTTCAAGGCGGTCACCATCAGTTCGGCCACCATGGAAAAGACCGACAACCGCGTGCGGTTCAAACTTAAAGTTCAACTTTGAGCCGAGGGGTTCTCTTTCGAGGCGGGGGATCGTAGTGGGGATTCAGCTCAACAAACGCGAAAAGACCGTGGTTTCGGCGGTGGCGGCGTGCATCTGCCTGCTGGTGCTCTGGCAGTTCGCGGTGGCGCCCTTTTTCAGCAAACGCCAGCAGCTGCGCCGGGCCATCGCCGCCCGCAGCCAGAGCCTGGCCGAGATCCACGCCCTGCAGGCCGAGTATGAGGCGCTGCGCCGGCAGGGGGCGCTTTTTCAGAAGGAGTTCGCCCGCCGGGAAAAGTCGTTCACCCTTTTTTCCTTCTTGGACCGGCTGGCCGGTGAGAGCGGGATCAAAGCCAACATCACCTACATGAAGCCGTCCAGCACCGATCAGCCGGACAGCCGCTACAAGCTCTCGCTGGTGGAGATGAAGCTTCAGGGCGTCACCCTGGAGCAGTTGAGTGGGTATCTTTACCGCATCGAAACCTCGCCCAACATGGTGGCCGTAAAACGGCTCTCGGTTACCAAGACCGGCAAGGCCGCCGAAATGCTGAGTGCCGT
>JAWOJK010000254.1:0-7047 GCA_046481705.1 Desulfobacterales bacterium
GGTGGGCACGGACTGGCGGGGTTTGCGGCCGGTGAGGAAATAGACTGCCCAGGCGGCATCCGCCGGGGCAGCGGCCCGAAAATAGTCGGCCATCGCGGCCACCTTGAGGTTGGTGGTGGGGGTGGCGTCGAGCTGCGCAAATAGACCGGCAAAGGCCTTCATGCGGCCCCCGGCGCCGGCGGGGCGGCAGGCGTCACGCCGTTTTCGGTCAAAACAGCGGCATCCACCCCCCGGGACCGCAGCCAGCCGGCAAAGGCGGCGGCATACCCGTGGGTCGCCCACACCCGCTCGGCACCGCTGGCCGCCACCGCGGTCTTCAGACCGGTCCAATCGGCATGGTCGGACAGCACAAACCCGCGGTGCACCCCGCGGCGCCGCCGCTGGCCGCGGATGCGCATCCAGCCCGAGGCAAAGCCGCGGACCGCCTCCGGAAACCTTTGCAGCCAGCCGGTATGGTCCGCAGACGGCGGCGCCAGTACCAGGGCGCCGCGAAACATCCGCCGATCTTCCACCGCACCCACCGGCCGGGTCTCCGCCAGGCGCACGGCGGCCTCCCGGTAGCAGGCGTTGACGGTTTCCACCGCCCCGTGGGTAAACACAGCGCCGCCCTCATCGCCGATGTCCGCCAGCACCCGCTGGGCTTTGCCCAGGGCGTAGGCGAAAAGCACACTGGTCCTGCCGGCCGCCCGGTTTTTCTGCCACCACTGCCGGATCTCGGCCATGACGGTTGCCGGTGGGGGCCAGCGGAAAACCGGCAGGCCAAAAGTGCACTCGGTCACCAGGGTGTGGCAGTGAACCGGTTCGAAGGGGGCGCAGGTGGGGTCCGGATCGGTTTTGAAATCACCGGTCACCGCCCAGATCTCGCCCCCCAGCTCCAGGCGCACCTGGGCCGAGCCCAGAATGTGCCCGGCGGGGTGCAGCGACAGGGTAACCCCCCCGATGCTCAAGCGCTCCCCGTAGGCCAGGGTCTGGAGCCGGATCGCCTTTCCGAGGCGCCGGCGCAGGATGCCTGCGCCGGCGGCGGCCGCCAAGTAGCAGTCCGACCCCGGCCGGGCATGATCGGCGTGTCCGTGGCTGACGACCGCACGGGCCACCGGGCGGCGCGGGTCGATATAGAAATCACCGGCCGGGCAGTAGAGGCCGGCGGCCGTCGGCTGCAGCAGGTCCCCGGCGCCGGCGGGTCGAAGCCCATCGTTCATGATAACCTTCAGATTTTATGTTAAAAAAAGTCTAGCGATCGCCGCCGCGGCCTGCCGCGGGTCAAAGGTTTGCGGGGGTTTCAGGCGGCCCCGCCGACCGTCGCCCGGTCCTCCAACGCGCGGGCCAGGAGATCGCAATCAGCTCATCCTCGGCGGCCGACGGCAAAAAAGAAGGTGCGGCAGGTTGCTTCCAGCGGTCAAATGCGCTAAGGATCAATTCAAGAAAAGAATAGGACGTCCGATCCCGATCGCAAGCATCGCGCAGGCCGCAGTCCAGCGTTGGTCGTCGTCAGCCGGGCTGTCGGCGAACCGCCTGCACCCCATGGATGCAACATGTGCCCCAACGCCTCCGACCATGCCCCCCTGCAGCTCAACGCCCGCACCATTCTCGACTCCCTTTCGGCGCACATCGCGATCCTCGACGAAAACGGCTGGATCCTGGAAACCAACCAGGCCTGGAAAAACTTCGCCCGGGTCAATGATTACCAGCTCCGGCCGGAGATGCGGCGGGTCAACTACCTGCAGATCTGTGACGCCGCCAGCGGGGATTCGGCCGACCGCTCGCGCGAAGTGGCCGCCGGCATCCGGGCGGTGATCGCCGGGGATGTCAAGGAATTCGTGGTCGACTACCCCTGCCACTCCCCCACCGCCAAGCGCTGGTTTTACATGCGGGCCATTCTGCTGTCGCAAAAGCCCCCCCCGCGGGTGGTGGTCAGCCATGAGAACATCACCCCCCTGAAGGCCGCCGAAGAAGCGCTGATAGCCCGCGAGGCCGAACTCGAAGGCCGCAAAAAGAGCCTGGAGGAGGCCAACATCGCCCTGAAGGTCCTGCTGGAGCAGCGCGAGAAGGACAAGCGCACCCTCGAAGAGAAAGTCGTGAGAAACTTGAAAGAGCAGGTTCTGCCGTTTGTGGAAAAACTGGCCGGCATGCCCCTCGGCCCCCAGGGCCGCGTCTACCTTCAGATCATCCACGACCGTCTGGGGGAAATTGTTTCACCGTTTCTAAACCGCCTGAGCACCGCCAATATTTTCCTCACCCCCCAGGAAATCCAGGTGGCCGGTCTGGTCCGCGACGGCAAGGCCAGCAAGGAGATCGCCACGGCGCTGAACGTCTCGGAAACCACGGTGCACTTCCACCGCAAGAACCTGCGCAAAAAACTGGGGCTGGGCAGCAGACGCGCCAACCTGCGGGCCTACCTGATGTCCATGGCAAAATAACAGGTTTCACCTCTTATTTAACCCCAAACCCTCCCGTATTGCCAACGCTCGGTAGTGCGATGACAATAGGCGCATTGAAGGCTCAACCACGAATCACAAGGAGGTAAATGCCATGCTGTGCAGCCTGTCCACCCTCAAAGCAGACGAACTGGCCAAAATCAACCAACTGGAAAACGACCTGCAAACCCCGCTGCTGGCCTTCACCTGTCGCGACTTTCAGCCGGCGGCGATCTCCGAGGACCAGCTCGCCCAAATCAGAGCGCTTGAAGCCCGGCTGGGCATGTCCCTGGTGGCCGTCAGGCAGTAGGCCGTTCACAACGACCGCGATGAAGGAGACCCCATGACCCCGAAACCCGTTCTCGTCACCGGCGCAACCGGCTATGTCGGTGGCAGGCTGGTGCCCCTCCTGCTCGATGCCGGCTATGCTGTCAGGGCGATGGGCCGTTCGCTGGAAAAAATGGCCTGCCGCCCCTGGGGGCATCATCCCCGGGTGACCCTGGTGCAGGGAAACGTCCTCAACCCGGCCGCCCTCAAGACGGCCGCCGCGGGCTGCGGGGTGGCCTATTATCTGGTGCACTCGATGGTGGCCCACAAGAAGCGCTATGCCGACGCCGACCGCAGCGGGGCCCGCAACATGGCCGCGGCCGCCGCTGAAAACGGCCTGGAGCGCATCATCTACCTGGGCGGGCTCGGCAACCTGGGAGACGACCGGATCAGCCGCCATCTCAGGTCGCGCCACGAAGTGGCCGTGATTCTGGCCTCAGGGCCGGTTCCGGTAACGGTGCTGCGGGCCGCCATGATCCTGGGTTCGGGCAGCGCCTCGTTTGAAATCCTGCGCTATCTGACCGAACGCCTGCCGGTGATGATCACCCCCCGCTGGGTGTTTACGCCTTCGCAGCCAATCGCCATCCGCAACGTGCTGGACTATCTCCAGGGGTGCTTGGAGCACCCCCAGACCGCCGGCGAGACCTACGACATCGGCGGCCCCGACATCCTGAACTATGCCGAGCTGGTCCAGATCTTCGCCGAAGAAGCCGGACTGCGGCGGCGCCTGATCATTCCCGTCCCGGTCCTGACCCCCGGCCTGAGCGCCCGCTGGATCCACCTGGTGACCCCGGTGCCGGCGGCCATCGCCCAACCGCTGACCGAGGGGCTCAGCGTGCCCACCGTCTGCGAAGACCACCGCATCCGGGAGATCGTGCCGGTCGACCTCATGGGCTGCCGCGCGGCCATCCGCCTGGCGCTCGAACGGGTGAAACAGGAAATGGTCGAAACCTGCTGGAGCGATGCCGGCAACCTTCACCCGCCCGAGTGGGCGGCCTGCGGCGACGCCCACTATGCCGGCGGGACGATTTTGGAATGCGGTTACCGGGTGCGCATTCAGGCCTCGGCTGCGGAGGTCTGGCGGCCGGTGAGCCGCATCGGCGGCAGCACCGGGTGGTATTTCGGCAATCCGCTCTGGCGTCTGCGCGGCCTGATCGACCGTCTGGCCGGCGGCATCGGGCTGCGGCGGGGCCGGCGCCACCCCAGTGATCTCAGGGTGGGGGACGCCCTCGACTTTTGGCGGGTCCTCGTCGTGCAGCCCAAGGAGCGGCTGGTGCTGCTGGCGGAAATGAAAGTCCCCGGCGAGGCGCTTCTGGACATCCGCATCACCCCGGCCGGGGATCACACAGTGGGGCTGCAGTTTCTGTCCCGCTTTCTGCCCCGCGGTATCAGCGGCATTCTCTACTGGTATGGGCTTTACCCCTTTCACCAGTGGATTTTCGGCGGCATGCTGAAATCCATCGCGGCCGCCGTGGGACGTCCGATTGTGTCCGGCCCCGAGCGTTTCACGCCCAAGCTGCAGCCGACCTGCAGCCTGCCCACAGACAAGACCCTCGGCCCCCGGGCTTGACAGCTGCCCGCCGCATGCGGATAGTCTGGTGACCGCGGCGTGCTGGCGCCCAGCCAAAATGCCACACCCCCGTCCGGGGCCCGGGCGATTTACACGCGCCGGGAGTTTCGACCGACAGACTGCACCCGAACCTTAAAGGAGGTTGCTATGGATTTGAAAGACTATTTCGAGAACACCAAGGGCTTCGGGGTCCTTTCGACCGCCGACAGCGCCGGCAAAGTCGATGCCGCGATTTATGCCCGGCCCCACATTTTAGACGACGGTTCATGGGCCTTTATCATGCGGGAGCGCCTCACCCATCACAACCTGCAGTCCAACCCCCACGCCGCGTTTCTCTTCAAGGAGGACAGCCCCGGCTACCGCGGCAAGCGCTTTTTTCTGACCAAAACACGCGAGGAGGAAGACAGCGACCTGCTGCAGTCGCTGCGCAGGCGCCAGTACCTGGGCGACGAAAACGCGACCCGTTTCCTGGTCGTGTTCAAGGTCGAGCAGGAACTGCCGTTGGTCGGCGCCCCCAAATGAGCCCCGGCCTCGGCAGTACCCCCGTTTCCAACCCCAGCCATACCACGGGATAGCGGCATGCAGGACAGCTCAGAAATCCGCGCCCTGCTGAGGGCGCTTTTCGACGATCAGCGTCTGGCGGTGCTGGCCACCCACCAGGACGGTCAGCCCTATGCCACCCTGGTGGCCTTCGGCGCCGACGACGATCTTGCCACGCTCTATTTTGCCACCCCCCGGGCCACCCGCAAGTTCGCCAACCTGAGCGCCGACCCGCGGGTGGCCCTGCTGGTCAACAACAGCGCCAATCAGGCCGAAGACATCCACCGCGCCATGGCCGCCACCGCCACCGGCCGGGCGGCCGAGCTCGAAGGTCCCCGGCGCACGGCCTATGAGGCGCGCTACATCGCCCGCCACCCCCACCTCGAGGAATTCGTGCGCTCCCCGTCCTGCGCCCTGATCGCGGTCACGGTCGACCGCTACGTGCTGGTGCGCAGCTTTCAAACGGTTCTGGAGTTGCGGATAACGCCATGAAATGGATCGTCCCCCTGGAAGCGGCAAGCCCCGAAGACCGTCCGCGCATCGGCGGCAAAGGCTATGCCCTCTACCGGCTGCAGGCGGGCGGCTTCGCGGTCCCGCCGGCGGTGTGCGTCACCACGACGCTCTACCGGGCTTACCTGCGCCGAACCGGGGTCGGGGAGCGTATCCTGATGGAGCTCAACCGCAAGAGTTTCAAAGACCTGCGCTGGGAGGAAATCTGGGACAGCGCCCTGCGGATCCGCAACCTGTTCCTGCGTAAAGCCCTGCCGCCGGCGTTGGGCAAGCCGGTGAGAGCGGCCCTTGGCGAGCGGTTTGGGGATTCGCCGGTAGCGGTGCGCTCGTCGGCACCCGAGGAGGACGCGGCGGCGGTTTCGTTTGCCGGCCTGCACGAATCTTTTGTGAACATCCGCGGCCCCGAAGCCATTCTCGAGAGCATCCGCAAGGTGTGGGCTTCCCTGTGGTCGGACGCGGCCCTGCTCTACCGTCAGGAGCTCAAGCTCGGCGTGGACCAAAGCGCCATGGCTGTCGTGGTGCAGCAGCTGGTCAACGGGCGCGTCTCGGGGGTGGCCTTCAGTCACAACCCGGTCAACACCGCCCAGGGGGTGGTGGAGGCGGTCCACGGCCTGAACCAGGGGCTGGTGGACGGCGCGATCGCGCCGGACCGCTGGCTGATCGACCGCCAGCGGCGGCTGATCGTCAGCCACACAGCGGCTGAGCGGCGCGAATGGGTCGTCGCCGACCGGCAGGGTGTCAGCCTGAAGGCGCTGCCGGCGGCGCTGGCGCCAAAAGCGCCCCTGACTGCGGCCGAAACGCTGCAGGTCTTCGACCTGGCGCTCACCTCGCTGGCGTATTTCCAGGCCCCCCAGGATGTGGAGTGGACCTTTGCGGACCGCAGCCTCTACCTGCTGCAGTCGCGGCCGATCACCAGCACCCGGGAGGCCGCGGCAGGCGACCAGCGCGGCTGGTATCTCAGCCTGAAGCGCAGCTTCGAGAATCTCAAACAGCTGCGCGGCCGCATCGAAAACGAGCTCATCCCCGCCATGGTCGCCGCCGCCGACGAGCTGGCGGCCGCCAATCTTGGGCAGCTCGAGGACGCCGCCCTGGCGGCCGAAATCCGCCGCCGCAGCGCGATCAACACCCACTGGGTCAGCGTTTACTGGGCGGAGTTCATCCCCTACGCCCACGGCGTGCGTCTCTTCGGACAGATTTACAACGACAGCGTGCACCCCGAAGACCCGTACGAGTTTCTGATCCTGCTGGGCCAGACCCCCATGGCCGGCCTGGAGCGCAACCGGCTCATAGCGAAAATGGCCGCGCTGGTGCGCACGACCCCCGGCATGGCCGCCGCCCTGCAGGCCGGCGAGCCGCCGGCAGCAGCCCTGGCCGCAGAGCTGGCGGCCTTTATCGACCGCTTCGGCGACCTTTCCTGCCCCGCCAGCGGGGCGCGCCACTGTACCGAGCGCCCCGAGACCCTGATCAACGTCATCCTCCAGCTGGCCGCCCATCCCCCCACCCGCCCCCAGCCCGCCGCAGGGGCCCGCGCCGAGGACCTCAAAGCCGCGTTTCTGGGGCTTTTCAGCGGCGAAGCGCGCAGCCGCGCCGAAGAGATGCTGGATCTGGCGCGCTCCAGCTACCAGCTGCGCGACGACGACAACATCCACCTGGGCCGCATCGAGGCCCGGCTGACAGCCGCCTTGC
>JAWOJK010000300.1:0-5468 GCA_046481705.1 Desulfobacterales bacterium
CAGGGCAAAATGATCGACGACACGGCCGACCGCGAACACCCCACCGGATTCCGCACCGTCCGGGTGGACCCCGACACCTCCAAACTCCTCGAGCAGTATGGCGTCACCTTCAAAGGTCAGATCGAATCGACCTTCCTGCGGGACCTTTTTTCATGGGTCGTCCCGGTTTTTTTCTTCTTCGGCATCTGGTACTTCTTCATGAAGCGCATGGCCGGCCAGCAGCCGGGCTTCATGGCGCTGGGCAAGAACAAGGCCAAAATCTATGTTGAAAGCGATCTGAACATCAGTTTCGAAGATGTCGCCGGTGTGGACGAAGCCAAGCAGGAACTGGTGGAGGTAGTCCAATTTTTGAAGGAGCCGGGGCGTTTCACCGCCCTGGGCGGCAAGATGCCCAAAGGTGTCCTGCTGGTGGGGCCGCCGGGAACGGGCAAAACGCTGCTGGCCAAGGCAGTTGCCGGCGAAAGCGGCGTACCGTTTTTCAGCATGAGCGGCTCCGAGTTTGTCGAAATGTTCGTGGGTTTGGGCGCGGCCCGGGTGCGGGACCTTTTCGAACAGGCCAAACAAAAAGCGCCCTGCATCATTTTCATCGATGAGCTCGACGCTTTGGGCAAAGCCCGGGGCATCGGCCCGATGGCCGGCCATGACGAACGCGAACAGACCCTCAACCAGTTGCTGGTGGAGATGGACGGCTTCGACCCCAACGTGGGCGTCATCCTGATGGCCGCCACCAACCGCCCCGAAATCCTTGACCCGGCGCTGCTGCGACCGGGGCGCTTTGATCGCCAGGTGCTGGTGGACCGCCCCGACAAGCCGGGCCGCGAAGCTATCCTGCGGATCCACCTCAGGGGCGTCAAGGCCGAACAGGGCCTCGATGTGGCGAAGCTCGCCGCCATGACCCCCGGCATGGTGGGGGCCGACCTGGCCAACCTGGTCAACGAGGCCGCCCTCCTGGCCGTCCGCCGGAACAAGCAGGCGGTCGGCATGCCTGAATTCGAAGAGGCGGTGGAGCGCGTGGTGGCCGGTCTGGAGAAAAAAAACCGCTTGATCAACGTGGAAGAGCGGCGGATCATCGCCTATCACGAATTGGGCCACGCCATCGTCGCCCTGAGCCTGCCGGGAACCGACCCGGTCCAGAAGATTTCGATCATCCCCCGGGGCATCGCCGCATTGGGCTACACCCTGCAGGTGCCCACCGAGGACCGCTTCCTGATGAAAAAAACCGAGCTGCTCAATAAAATCGCTACCCTCCTGGGAGGCCGAGCGGCGGAGTCGGCCGTTTTCGGTGACATCTCCACCGGTGCCCACAACGACCTCGCCCGGGCCACCGACATCGCCACCAGCATGGTCAAGGAATACGGGATGAGCGAAAAAGTCGGCCAGGTTTACTTTGCCCGCGAGAAGCGCGCCCGTTTCCTGGACATCGCGCCCCAGGGGTCCCTGGAGTACAGTGAAACCACCGCACAGCTGATCGACGCCGAGATTCGGGAGATCATCAATGCCCAATACGCCCGGTCGCTGGGGATTGTGGAAAAGAACCGCGCGGTGCTGGACAAGGGGGCCGAACTGCTGCTGAAGCACGAAAAGATCGACGGCGCAGAACTCAAGACCCTGATGGCGGAAGCCTGAAAAGCTGGCGCGTGCTTCAAAGCACCGCGCGCATGCGCTCGAGGTGCTCCATTTTACCGAGCACCACGATCACATCGCCGGCTTCGAGGGTTTCGCCAGGGCCAGGGTTGAAGATCATCTCGTCGGACATCTTCTTGATGGCCACCACGATCACGCCAAAATCCCGGCGCAGGTTGCTGGCCATGATGTTTTTGCCGATCAGCTGCGATTCGGGGCCGATTTTGGCTTCCTCCATCATCAGCCCCAGATGGCGCTCCATCATGGCGATATCGATAAAGTCCACCACCGTGGGACGCTTGAGCACCTGGGCCATCCGGCGGCCGCCGATCAGATAGGGCGAGACGACGCGCGTGGCCCCCGCCCGTTTGAGCTTGTCCTCGTTGCCGTGGTCCGAGGCCCGCGAGAGAATGAAGATGTCCGGCCGCAACCCTTTGGCCGTGAGCGTGATAAACACGTTGTGGGCATCGGAAGGCAGGGCGGTCACCAACCCTTTGGCGCGTTTGATTCCGGCCGCCAGCAGCGCCTCCTCGGAGGTCGCATCCATCTGGAGCCACAGGTAACTGTTCTTCTGAAGCTGCTCGACGGCCTTAGCGTCCTGTTCAACCACCACAAAGGGAATCTTGTCATCGGCCAGTTCAGACGAGATGATCCGGCCGATCCGGCCGTAGCCGCAAATTATGAAATGATGGGCCAGTGCCGCAATCTTTTTCTCCAACTTTTTTCTCCCGAAAAATATCCGCAGTTCCCCCTCGATAAAGCTCCGGGCGACCATCCCGATCGTGTAGCCGCCCACACCGATCCCCATCACGATCACCACCATGGTGATGCTCCGACCGATGGTCGTGAGGGGTTTGATCTCGGAAAACCCCACCGTGCTGACGGTGATGATGGTCATGTAAAAGGCGTCGAAAAGTGTCATCCCTTCAAAAAAGTAATAGCCCAGGGTGCCGAAGGAGATGGTGCCGAAGGAAAGAAGAATGGCAAACCGAAATTTCTTGGCGTCCATATCGGGTGGTCAGTTCCGGGATGACATCGATGGCCGGGAAAACCCGCCGAGGCCGTGTACCGCCGGGTCTGCAATGCCTGCCATAGCGGGGCAGGCGTTGCTGAGGTCCCCGGCAAACATAATTTCTCATACTGTCAGGTTGACCCGGCTTTGATTTTTTTTGCGCCCATCATTTCCTGTGCCTGCGGCCACCGGGCGGCAGGCGCTGTTTTGGGGTTTGACAAAACTGCGGCCTCACCCGATAACAGCCAGGGAACAGGGGGATCAGTCGGTGCGGTCCGAAACCGTCGAGATTCGACGTCACCATCTTATCCTGTTTGCTGACAAAACTGCTGAAAAATAGAGGGCGACCGGAAAAAAATGAAATTCATGATTTCTCAGCTGGTAACGTTATTGCGCGAAAACACGAAAAAAGCCAACACCCGGCTGCTGCTGAAGTTTTTTTTGCTGCTCATTCTTTTCATTGTCGTTTACAGCGTTCTCTTTCACGTGCTGATGCTCTTTGAGGGACGTGAATATTCCTGGATCACCGGCTTTTACTGGACCCTGACGGTCATGTCGACGCTGGGGTTCGGGGATATCACCTTTCACAGCGATATCGGCAAAATGTTTTCAATTCTGGTTTTGCTCAACGGCATCGTGTTGCTGCTGGTGATGCTGCCGTTTACCTTTATCCAATTCTTTTATGCCCCCTGGCTGGAAGAGCAGAACAAGGCGCGTGCGCCGCGATCGGTCCCGGATAGGGTATCCGATCATGTCATTTTGACCCATTATGACGACGTCGCCGTCAACCTGGTCGAAAAGTTGATTCAATACGGAATGGATTATGTGATTCTTGTGCCGGATCTTCACCAAGCCCTTGAATTGCACGATCTGGGGTATCGCGTCGTGGTAGGCGATTTGGACAACCCCGAAAGCTACAAACGCCTGCGGGTCGATCATGCCGCCATGGTGGTGGTGTTAAACGACGATATCACCAGCACCAACATTATATTTACGATCCGCGAAACCAGTGAGCGCGCGGTGACCGTCACCAACGCCGATATGGATGACAGCCTGGATATACTTCAGCTGGCAGGCAGCAGCCATGTCTTCCAGTTCACCAAGATGTTGGGCCAAGCCCTGGCACGCCGGGTTCTCGGGGTGAGCATGCAGGCCAATATCATCGGCAGCTTTGACGATCTTTTGATCGCGGAAGCACCGGCCATGCGAACCCCGCTTCAGGGAAAAACCCTGGCCGAGAGCAAATTGCGTCAAATCACCGGGGCCAATGTGGTCGGCGTCTGGGAACAGGGCACGTTCAGGGCGTCGACCCCCCAAACCCGCATGGGGGAGTCCACGGTCCTGGTTTTGGCCGGCAATGCGGAACAGCTCGGCCGGTACGACGAACTGGTCCAAAGCCACGATGTCCGCAACAGATCCAAGGGGCCGGTGATGGTTTTGGGCGGCGGACGGGTCGGCCAAGCTGTGGCCAAGGCCCTCAAAAAACGCCGTGTGGACTTCAACGTGGTGGAAAAAAAACCGGGGATCGCCGCAAAGGACCGGCATTTTATTCAGGGAAACGCGAGCGATCTGGAGACCCTGGTCAAAGCCGGAATCAATGAAACCCCGTCGATTATCATCACCACCCACGATGATGACCTGAACATCTACCTGACCATCTATTGCCGCAGGCTGCGCCCTGACGTCCAGATCATCAGCCGGGCCAGCCTGGATCGCAATGTCAACACCCTCCACCGCGCCGGTGCCAACCTGGTGATGTCCTTCAGCTCTCTGTGCACCACCACCATCATGAACCTGCTCAAACCCGAAAAAATTCTGATGCTTTCGGAAGGCTTGAACGTCTTTCGAAATGTCCTCGGCAGCGAGCTGCAAAACAAGCCGCTGCTGGAGCTTAAAATTCGAGAAAGAACCGGCTGCAGTGTGATTGCGGTCAAAAGAGGCGACCGCGTGGTGATCAACCCGGACCCACAGATTGTCCTGGAAAAAAACGACGAATTGATCCTGATCGGCTCGGAGGAAGCCGAGAAACGCTTCAATGAGAATTATGCGGTTTCCTGAGGGAAGTGAAGCGCGCTTAGGGCTTGAAAACAACCCCATTTTGATCGGGGCGCAGGCGACGCCCTGCCGAGGGGGATGGGGGTTATCAGCCCGTCGATATCAACAGAAACGGCCACCGCTTTGGGTGGCCGTCACTATGAGGCTTATTTTGGTCGGGGCGCCCAGATTTGAACTGGGGACTTCCTGCTCCCAAAGCAGGCGCGCTGCCAGACTGCGCCACGCCCCGCAATGCCGGCGATTCTTTAGCACGCTTTGGTTTCGGCTGCAAGCCTAATGCTCTCCCGGAGCGGCATTTTCCAGAAAGTCAGCAACACCCGCGGCGATGGCGCGGGCAAGGGCTCTGACGGCTTCGGGATCGCTCAACTGCTGGGCTTCGAAGGGGTGGGTAAGGTAGCCGACCTCAATCAGCACCGCCGGCCGGTCGGCACCGGCCAAAACCGCCAGGGGGGCACCGATCAGAGAGGTGTCCACCACCTTGGCCATACTGTTCAGAAGCGCTTTTGCCAGCGAACGGCTGGAGGCCAAGTGCCGGTTCTGTAAATGCTCCCAACGGGGCTGCTCCTCCTGGCCGAATGCCGCCCCACCGGCTGGCCCGTCGACACCCCCCTGGGGCCCCTTGAAAAAGTAGATGGTTGCCCCGCGGGGGCCATGGAGAAAACTGCCGCCGGCGTGCAGACTGACGAACAGCGAGGCCTCGAGGTGGTTGGCAAGCGCTGTGCGCCGGGCCAGATCGACCTGGTCGTCGCCGCTGCGGGTCAGTTCCACCCGGCAGGTT
>JAWOJK010000389.1:0-4225 GCA_046481705.1 Desulfobacterales bacterium
CGGGTGAATACCGTGGTTGATTTGAGTTTCAAAAAAATTGAACAGCGCATCAAAGATCGCAAGAATGTGCACCGATAATTTGTCGAAAAAGTTAAAACCTATTAATCATGACGGACTGGTAAAAGTCAAAATTTGAGCTGGCGGTGTAAAAGTTCAAGTTGCGGCGCCCAAATTTCGTGAAGCAAGGCGTAATTATGCTACGCCGCAGCGACTTCGAGATGCGACCCAACGCCAAAATTGAACTTTTACGCTGCTTACGCTGCCATCAATATTCTAAGGAGCAGGCGATGACAAACTCATTTTCCATGGCGCTCGAAAAAGTTCACACCGGAGTCGGTCAGGGCGGAGTTTTAGAGCAGATTGACAAACGCTATCGCAAGCAGCAAAGACTGACGTTATTTGAAATGCTCGACAAGGTCGGTGATAAAGAAGTGGAAAATTTCCCGGTCGATTTTTACAAGCATATTCCCCAAAACGGGAAAAAACAGCCCGCCTTATTGCGCTTTTACCTGCCGCTTTGGAAGAATCATGACGAGATTTTCTGGCAGTCCCTGGGGGATTATGTAATTCTCGCGGTGCACCGGGTGAAAGACTTGGAATTCGACCGGCTCCGGGGTCGGATGAAGCTGGCGTATTTTGCCAAAATCAAAGGTCGAATAAAATTTCCCGAAGACATCAGGGTGATCATCCAGAAAATCGCCTACCTGGTGGATACCGAGGCTTTGCCGACAGATTTCACGCGCTTCCGGCGCATGGCCGAGCGGCGCGACAGCCTGGGCGAGATGAGCAAGGAACAAGCGGCGTTGATCGGAGTGGCGTTGAAATTCATTCAAATCAAGTAGCGAACGGGAGAAAGCCTCCTGCCCCGGTGCCTTTGCCGGATGCGCCCCCTGAAGGATTTAGGGCGCCTGCCCGCGGGGTGCGCGCCATCGATGTCGGTCTTTTTCTGAACAGCGGCCCGTGCGCCTGAAAAGCGGATGTTTTGATTACTGATACAGCGGCCGGCAGCTGACGGCCGCGACCAGCCTGGAGAAAGCCGGCAAGGCATGCAAATCTACCTGACCATCGTCCCAATCTTTTTGCTGGTGGCGCTCGGCTGGTTCGCCCGGCGGGTGGGGCTGCTGACATCGGATTTCATGGTGCCCGCCAATCGCCTCGTTTTTTATATCGGCATCCCGGCGATGCTGTTCATCTCGCTTGCGAAAGCAACGCTTCGAAGCTCGATTCAAGCTCACATGGTGCTTTTCACCATGGCAGCCCTGGTAATCGGGTGCGTTATTGCCTGGTTGGCGGTTTCCCGGATGCGGCTCAGCGGCGCCATCGCCGGCTCGTTTGTCCAAAGCGCCTTTCATGCCAACTTTGGCTACATCGGCTTTGCCGTTGTTTTCTACTACCTGGGGGAGGCGGGGCTTGTCCGGGCCAGTTTTTTGGCCGGTTTTTTGATGATCCTGCAAAACACGCTGGCGGTGCTGATACTTCAGCTTTATGCCCCGTCCATGGGGATCAGGCCGCAAATGGGGCGGACCGCCCTGAAAATCGCCGGCAACCCTGTCATCTGCTCGGCACTTGCCGGCATGGCCTACTCGCTTTCCGGTCTGCCGATGCCCGAGGTCGCGGAGCGCAGCCTTAAAATCTTGAGCGGCATGGCCCTGCCCTTGGCGCTTCTGATCATCGGCGGATCGCTCAACTTTGAGACCATTCGTTCAGGGCTGGGGCTTGCCATCGGCTCCTCGACAATCAAACTGCTGATCATTCCCGGCATTGCGTTCGGGTTCTACCAGCTATTGGGTCTTGCGCCGATGGAATACCTGCCGGGGTTGATCCTGCTGGCCTGCCCAACGGCCACCGTAACCTACGTGATGGCAAGGGAGATGGGCGGGGCTCCGGATTTTGCCGTGACGACCATATCGGTGAGCACGCTTTTTTCCATCTTCACCCTTACCGGGTGGCTGGCGCTGGCTCGATAGCGGCCGCCGAAAAGGCGCGACGTGCGCCGCCGCCGGCGAGACCGTCGCTTCCCAGGGGTTGCAACCAAGAGCTCAAGCCCTTATATTTCTTTCAAAAAATTCGCGCTGCAGCCTTTTAACCTGCCCGCAAGCCCAATGCGCGGATAGGGCCGCCTGGCAGCGGGCGCAACCCGCAGGACACGCTTCTTCTGCGATATACCGGGAAAGACCATGCCTGAATTCAAAAGCGTTACCGAGGTGCTCAAACTGGTGGACAAGTCCAACTGCCAGCAATGCGGCCACAAGACCTGCATGGCTTTCGCCGCGGCGGTGATCCAGGGCCGCGCCAACCTGAGCGACTGCCCCCGGATCGACCCCGATGTGCTGGCGCAACTCGGCCAGGCCGAGCCCCGGGAAAACCCAAACGGTCAAGACGACCTGCTCGCCACGCTGGCGATGCTTAAAAAGTCGGTCTCGGAGCTGGATTTTGAACAGACCGCCAAGCGTCTGGGCGGAAGGCTGGTCAACGGCAAGCTCGTCACCAAGGTCATGGGCAAAGACGTGGCCGTGGACCATCGCGGCAGCCTGCATTCGGACATTCACCTGCACCCGTGGATTTCCATCCCCATTCTGTCGTATTTCCTTTACAGCCAAGGCATCCCCCTCACCGGCGAGTGGGTCAGCCTGCGGGAACTGGAGGGCGGACCGGCCTGGCACAATTTTTTTGCGCACCGCTGCCTCATGCCCCTCAAGAAGGTTGCCGACACCTATCCCGAGCTTTTCCAGGACCTGCTGGACATCTTCAACGGGAAAAAAGCCGAAAGCCGGTTTGAGGCCGACACGGCCATTTTGCTCCACCCGCTGCCGCTGGTGCCGGTGCTCATTTGCTACTGGAAGCCGGAAGAGGGAATGGATTCTTCCATCAATATTTTTTTCGATTCAACGGCGGATAAAAATATGGGGGTGGAGTTCATTTACCGCTTGGTGGCGGGGCTGGTGATCATGTTCGAAAAAATAGCCCATCGACATGGTGCGCGCTGATTGGGTGTGGGTGTTGTCGGCTTGGCAGGCCCTGATCCAACCGGCTCTGAAAACCCCGAACATGACCATTTGGTAATCCTGCCGTCATCTTCCCGTAAGCTTGGCGGTATATCTTCGCGGTCAAAGATCACACTGCCGCTGACAGGTCGTCGGCGCAGATTCAACCCTTTTGACTGCCTAAGGAGGTCACCCCATGAAAACGCTCGAGAGAAATCACCCCCACCTCATCCGCCTGCTGCTGGCTGCCGTGCTGGTGCTCACCATCGCCGCGGGCGGCGCTGCGGCGGCCGTCACGGACGAAGCCGCCATGATGCTGCCCAACAACTTGAGCACCCTCGCCCAGGAGGTCCGCGACGGGGTCGTCAACATTCGCACCGTCAAGACCATCAAGGGCGGCGGCCCGGTGTTCCGCCATTTTTTCGGCAACCCCTTTGATCGCAGCAACCCGTTTGAGGATTTCATGGGCCCGCACGGGCAGCGCAACCCCTCCCAGGACTTCAAGCAGCGCAGCCTGGGGTCGGGCTTCATCATCGACGGCGAGGGCCACATCGTCACCAACAACCACGTGATTGAAGGCGCCGATGAAATCACCGTCAAACTGGCGAGCGGCAAGGAGTTCACCGCCGAATTGGTGGGCCGCGACCCCAACACCGATCTGGCGCTGATTAAAATCGCGCCGTCAACGGACCTCAAGCCGCTGCAGATCGGAAAATCCGCCGATCTCGCGGTCGGCACGTGGGTGGTGGCCATCGGCAGCCCCTTCGGTCTCGAGCAGACCGTCACCGTGGGGATCGTCAGCGCCAAGGGCCGGATCATCGGCTCGGGGCCGTATGACGACTTCATCCAGACCGACGCCTCCATCAACCCCGGCAACAGCGGCGGCCCGCTGGTGAACCTCGAAGGCGAGGTGATCGGCATCAACACCGCGATTCTTTCCAACCGCGCGGGCGGGTCGATCGGCATCGGCTTTGCCATCCCCAGCCGCATGGCCGAGGCGGTGTACGGCGCCATCACCAGTTCCGGGCGCGTGCAGCGCGGCTGGCTGGGCGTGATGATGGTCGATCTCACGGCCGAAGCAGCCCGCGAGGCGGGCCTCGACCGCCCCCGCGGCGTGCTGATCGCCGATGTCGTCGAGGGCGGCCCCGCTGACCGCGCGGGTATTCAGACCGGCGACATTGTCACCGCCATGGATGGCGCCCCCACGGGCAACGCCAACCGCCTGCGGAATGCCGTGGCGT
>JAWOJK010000027.1:0-10657 GCA_046481705.1 Desulfobacterales bacterium
CCTGAACGATTTGCTGAAAGACATGCGCCACCTCTGGACGCAGCGTCATCCGAGAAAGCTCTACCTCGACCCGATCACCAGAAAGTCGGAACGGCGAATCGTGGGCGCGTCAGAAAACGGAGCCATAGGGGTGTGCAGCCTTTCCAAAGCTAAAACCATTGAGCGAAGCAACTTCAGCGCGGCAAACCGAAAATTCAAAGGGTGGCATCGCTTCGGTATTCCGGCCCTTTTCGATAGATGGGATAATCACATCGGAGGCGTGCAATGGAGAGAAAAAGGTACCGCGCTGAATTCAAGCGTGAGGCAATGATCGTCCTCTCCGTCGGGCTTGAAACCCCGCCGGAACTGGTCGCGTTGGCCCAATCGCTGGACGTCGACCTGACCCCTGGGAATTTCTGTCAGACCAGCAGCTTCGCACCAGTTGCGACCTCGCGGCCGGGGGTCTTTGT
Organism: Desulfobacterales bacterium; assembly: GCA_046481705.1. Taxonomy (GTDB): domain Bacteria; phylum Desulfobacterota; class Desulfobacteria; order Desulfobacterales; family JAABRJ01; genus JAABRJ01. The sequence continues at coordinate 450 of JAWOJK010000027.1, forward strand.
TTGCGGCGCCTTCCAGGGCCCCAAGGACATCCCCCAGTCGGTGGTGGATGCCAGTGCCGCGGCTACCGCCGCTGGCGAGATGCTGAGTGCGGCGCGCAACAGCCTGACCCGGGTGCCGGAGATCGTCCCCGAAACCAATGTGGTCGGCGAGCGCCCCCGGATCGGCGTTTTTGTATGCAGCTGTGGCATCAACATTTCCGGCGTGGTGGACGTGCCCGCCGTGCGCGATTATGCCGGGAGCCTGCCCTATGTCGAGTTCGTGACCGACAACCTCTACTCCTGCTCCCAGGACACCCAGGACAAGATGACCGAAACCATCCGGGAGCACAACCTCAACCGCATCGTCGTGGCGGCCTGCACGCCCAAGACCCACGAACCGCTCTTTCAGGAAACCCTCATCAATGCCGGTCTGAACCGTTACCTGTTCGAGATGGTCAACATCCGCAACCAGGATTCGTGGGTACACAAAAACAACCCCGAAATCGCCACCGAAAAGGCCAAGGATTTGGTGCGCATGGCGGTGGCCAAGGTGGCCCTGAAAGAGCCGCTGCAGGAAACCGAACTGAACATCAACCAGGCGGCGATGGTTATCGGCGGCGGGATTGCCGGCATGACCAGCGCCCTCAGCCTGGCCCGCCAGGGGTATGAAACCCACCTGGTGGAAAAATCCGACCGCCTCGGCGGCCAGGCCCTGAGCCTCTACCGGACCTGGAAAGGGGAAGACATTCAAGCGCAGGTCGCCCAACTGATCCAGGCGGTGGAAGCCCACAAGAACATCCGCCTGCACCTGCAGTCGTGTCTGGCGGGCCTTGAGGGGTTTGTGGGCAACTTCAAGTCGACCCTGGCCGCGGGCGATGCCCAGCAGGTGATCGAACACGGCGTGGCGGTGGTCGCCACCGGCGGGGCCGAATACAAACCGACTGAATACCGCTACGGCCAGGACCCGCGGGTCAAAACCAGCCTGGAGGTCGACCGCATGTTGATCGCCGACGATCCGGCCCTGAAAGCGGTGGGCTCCGCGGTCTTCATCCAGTGCGTCGGTTCGCGCGAACCCGAGCGGCCCTATTGCTCCCGGGTGTGCTGCACGCACGCGATTGAATCGGCACTGGAACTCAAGCGCCGCAACCCTGAGACCAGCGTCTACATCCTCTACCGCGATATCCGGACCTACGGTGAACGCGAGGCGATTTACAAGCAGGCCCGCGAGGCCGGGGTTATCTTCATCCGCTTCAGCCTGGACCACAAGCCCGAGGTGGTGGTTGACGACGGGCAGCTCAGTGTGCGCGTGACCGACCATGTGCTGGGGCTGCCGCTGGCGATCGACGCCGATCTGATCAACCTGGCGACGGCCATCGTGCCCTCCCGCGATGAGCAGCTGGCCCGGTTCTTCAAGGTGCCGTTGAACGCCGACGGGTTTTTCGTTGAGCGCCACGCCAAGCTGGGACCCTCGGAGTTCGCCACCGATGGCGTTTTCCTCTGCGGCTTGGCGCACTACCCCAAGTCCATCGACGAATCCGTCGTTCAGGGGCAGGCCGCGGCTTCGCGGGCGGTGACCCTGCTGGCGCGGGAAAAGATCCACACCAGCGGCGAGGTCGCCTCGGTGCAGCAGGCCATCTGCAGCAGCTGCGGGGTCTGTGTGGCCATCTGCCCGTACTCGGCGCCGTCTTTTACCGAGAAGGGGATGTTCGCCGGCAAGGCCCAGATCAACCCGGCGCTCTGCAAGGGGTGCGGCCTGTGCGTGGCCTCCTGCCGCTCGGGCGCCATCCGGCTGCGGGGATTTGACAACGACCAGATCTTTGCCATGATCGAGTCCATCTAACCATGCAGGCGTCGGCCGCCTTTGCGGCCGGTGCCATGCGCATCTTTAATAAGGAGAGTGTCCAATGTCGGAGTGGGAACCCAAAATCGTTGCCTTTCTCTGCAACTGGTGCAGCTACGGGGCGGCCGACCTGGCCGGGGTCAGCCGGATGCAGTATCCCCCCAACATCCGGGTCATCCGGATTCCCTGCACCGGTCGCATGAGCCCCAAGTTCGCCCTGGCAGCACTGCGCCAGGGGGCTGACGGCGTCTGGGTTTCCGGGTGACATCCCGGCGACTGCCATTACCTGGAAGGTAATTACTACGCCCGTCGGAATTACGAATTGTTTCGAAATCTCATGGCCCACATGGGTGTTGAACCGGACCGGATTCAGCTGTCGTGGGTATCATCGGCCGAGGCCAACAAGTTTGTCGAGGTGGTCAAGGACGTGACCGCCAGCATCAAAGCGCTGGGCCCCAACCGGAACTTTGTCAAAATCATGGCCAAGGTGGCTTAACATGACAGGATATATTGAAAAAATAAGAGAAATCGCCGCAAGGCTTCTCACCGAAGGAACGGTCGAGATGGTCATCGGTTTCCGCAAGGGAACCGTCCCCATGATGAACGAGCCGTATTTCGTCAAAAACCCGTTGGAAGTCGCCACCCTGGTTTGGGACAGCAACTGCGGCATCAATCTGGCCAATTATCTCACCGACCGCAAGGAGAAGATCGCGGTGCTGGCCAAGGGCTGTGATTCGCGCAACATCATCACCCACATCATCGAAAACAAGATCAAGCGCGAGCAGCTTTACATCATCGGCGTGCCCTGCAAGGGAATGATCGATCGGCAGCGGATCGCGGGTCGGGTCGACGGGGAGATCCTCAAGGTGGTCGAGGCCGAGGAGCGGGTGGTGGTCTCCGGCCGGGAATTCGAAAAAACCTTCGACAAGGCGGATGTGCTGCAGGCCAACTGCCGCCTTTGCATTCACCGCAACCCCGTGCTTTACGACGAGCTGGCCGCCGAGCCGGTGGCGGAACAGCAGGATGTCGACCGCTATGTGGAAGAACGCCGCATCGAGGCGATGGATGTCCAGCAGCGCTGGGCGTATTTCGACGAGCTGCTGGCATCCTGCATCCGCTGTTATGCCTGCCGCAATGCCTGCCCGCTGTGCTACTGTCCGACCTGTTTCGTGGATGAATCCCGTCCCCAGTGGGTCGGCAAAAGCATCGAACCCATCGATACCCGGACCTTTCACTTCCTGCGGGCATATCACTGCGCCGGGCGCTGCACGGATTGCGGCGCCTGCGAAAGGGCCTGCCCGGTGGGGATCAACATGCGGGTCTTCACCAAAAAGCTTGAAAAAGACTGCCTCGAACTTTACGGCTGGGAGGCCGGGATGTCTCTTGATCAGCGTCCGCCGCTGGACACCTACAAGGTCGATGATCCCGAAATTTTCATAAAATAATTTGGTGGCGCCGGTCCCTGCGCGGTCGGGCGCTCCTATAAGGGCACTCAAGATGAAGTTCGTAAAAATCGACAAAAAGGAGTGGGAGGCGGGGCTGGATCGACTCAGTGCGGCTTACCGCCTGTTCGGGCCGGTGAAGGAGGGTGATTTTCACGAGTTCAAGGCGCTAGACGCGCAAGAACGGCCGGATATGACCTACGTCAACACCCGCCGCTCGCCCAAAGCCCTCATTTACCCGCAGTCGGAGAAAATGTTTGAATTTTCGCTGGATGAAACCCGGGCCGACCACCACATCCTGCGCGAAGCCGGCAAGGATTACACCCCCCGCGCGGTGATCGGCATCCGGCCTTGCGACGCCGACGCCTTTCTGCTGGTGCAGAAAAACTTCGATACGCCCGAATACCGCGATCCTTACTGGGTCCAGGCGTACGAAGCGACCACCTTAGTCGGCCTGGGCTGCAGTTCGCCCTGCAGCACCTGTTTCTGCACCACGGCCGGCAGCGGCCCCTTTCATGAAGCCGGCCTGGATCTGCTGCTGGCCGACGAAGGCACCGGCTATCTGGTCAAAGTGCTGACCCCCAAGGGCGAGGCCCTGGTTCAGGCCGCCGGCTGGAGCGCCGCAACCGATGCCGAGGCCGCCGAACGCCGCCTCCAGGACCTGCGCGGCGAGGCGCAGGCGCGGATTGTGTCGCGGGTCCCGACCGCCAAGCTCAAGGACCAGAAAACCAATCAATTGTTCGATGCCCCGTTTTGGCAAGAGGTGGCCTTTTCCTGCATCAACTGCGGCACCTGCACCTACGTCTGTCCTACGTGCTGGTGCTTTGACATCCAGGACGAGGTGTCCGGAAAAGACGGCATCCGCTACCGCAATTGGGACAGCTGCATGTTCCCGCTGTTCACCCACCACGGCTCCGGCCACAACCCGCGCAGCCAGAAGACCCAGCGGGTGCGTCAACGCTTCATGCACAAGCTGAAATACTACGTCGACAAATATGACAACGGCATTCAGTGTGTCGGTTGCGGGCGCTGTATCCGCCTTTGTCCGGTGAACATTGACATCCGCAGGGTATGCAACCTGATGAATCACTTCGACGCCACAGCCTGCGCCATCCCGGCCGCGTGAGAAAAGGGGGGGTACACCGTGCGAAATCCATATCTGCCATACCCGGTCCGGATCGACGAGATCATTACCGAAACCGAAGACCGGAATTTGAAAACATTCAAATTCGTGTTTCTGGATCCCGACGACGAGGGGCGCTTTGCCTACCGTGCCGGCCAATTTGCCGAGCTGTCCATCCCGGGCAAGGGGGAAATTCCGATCGGGATCGCCTCTTCGCCCACCGAAAAGGGGTTCGTCAAGTTCACCGTCAACAAGGTCGGGCTGGTGTCCTCCTTCCTGCACAACATGAAGGTCGGCGATATCATGGGGGTCCGGGGGCCGTTGGGCAATAGCTATCCCTGGGATGTGCTGGAGGGCAAAAACGTCGTGATTATCGGCGGTGGCTTTGCCTTCACCACCCTGCGCTCGTCTATCGTGTACATGCTGGAGCCGGCCAATCGACCGAAGTTTAAAGACATTCACGTCATCTACGGGGCCCGCAACCCGGGAATGCTGCTCTACGGCGAAGAACTGGCCGCCTGGGAGATGCGCGACGATATCCACATGCACATCACCGTGGACGGCACCGACGATCCCAACTGGAAATACAACACCGGTTTTGTGCCCACCATCACCGAGCAGAAAGCCCCCCCGGCAGACCCCGATACCTATGCCATCATCTGCGGACCTCCCATCATGATCAAGTTTACCCAGCCGGTTCTCGACAAACTCGGCTACGGCCACGATCAGATCATCATGTCCCTGGAAATGCGGATGAAGTGCGGCATCGGGATCTGCGGGCGCTGCAACATCGGCAAAGACTTTGTCTGCAAGGATGGCCCGGTTTTCACGCTGGCGCAGCTCAACGACATGCCCAAGGAGTATTAGATCACCGCCCGCGCGAAAAAGCCGCGGCGCAACAGGGGCCCGGCGGCAGGTGCGGTGGGCCGGGCGGAAAGGCGTGAAACGGTGTTTTTTTCGTGTTGACAAGGCGGATGCAATAATATAGAAAATCTTGACTAAATTTAGATGAGTTGAGGATAACCGGCGAAAAGCCAGTAATTTGGTAATCAAAAGGAGGTTTTAAAAAATGGCAACAATTGAATTCATGGGCAAGAGTTTTGAAGTGGACGAAGACGGCTTCATCGGTAATTACCAAGACGGCAAATGCGAGGAATGGGTTCAGTACGTTAAGGCCCAGGAAGGCATTGAAGAACTGAACGACGAGCACAAGAAAGTCATCACTGTCCTTCAAGACTACTACGAGAAAAACGGTATCGCCCCCATGGTCCGCGTTCTCTCCAAGGTTACCGGTTTCAAACTGAAACACATCTACGAGCTTTTCCCCTCAGGGCCGGGCAAGGGAGCCTGTAAGATGGCGGGTCTGCCGAAGCCGACCGGATGCGTCTAAACCATTCGGCGTGAAGTGACTTATCCGGTGTTGTAAGCGTGATAAAAAAGGCCCTGCCTGCGCACAGGGCCTTTTCCTTTTGGGTCCTTCAGGGTTTCAGTGACCGGAGGATGCGGTTGCCAAATCCGCGCACCCTCAGCCGAACGGGTGCGGCGAAAAGGGGTTTAACGGGGTCGGCCCCCGGCTGTCAGCCCCTGTTGCCCGCGCCGCCGGCGCCATGAGAGACGGCCATCATGCTGCTTTCAATTCAATCCAATTCCCGCACAGAGTTCATTGATGTCACCCAAAAGCTTCAGGCGATGGTGGCGGACTGCGGCGTAAAGACGGGGGTCTGTCTGCTGTTTGTCCCCCACACGACCGCAGCGGTTACCATCAACGAAAATGCCGATCCCAGCGTCCCGGCAGACATCCTGAAGGTCCTGAACCAGGTGATCCCCTGGCAGGCCGATTACCGCCACCTGGAAGGCAATTCAGCCGCCCACATCAAATCCACCCTTGTGGGCGCCTCGGAAACCGTGGCCATCGCGGAGGGCCGCCTGGTGTTGGGAACCTGGCAGGGGGTGTTTTTTTGCGAGTTTGATGGCCCGCGCCGCCGACAACTGCACGTGCGGATATGGGAAGGGGCCTTCAAGGAATGAGCCAGGCCAAAATGGATGATACCGACAGGGCGATTCTCAACCGCATCCAGTCGGACTTTCCCTTGACCGTGCGACCTTACGCGGCCATTGGCGAGGAGTTCGGGCTGAGCGAAAAAGAGGTTTTGGAACGGCTGACGCGCTTGAAAGCCAGGGGCATCATCCGGCGCATCGGGGGCAATTTTGTCCCGGACAAGCTGGGCTTCGTCAGCACCCTGTGTGCCGCAACCGTGCCAGAAGACCAGGTGGCGGCCTTCAGCGCAGTGGTCAATGCCTATCCCGGTGTGACGCACAATTATCAGCGGGACAACCACTTTAACATCTGGTTCACTTTCATCGCCCCGTCGATGGACGAAATCACGTCAAACCTCCTCGAAATTTCACGGAAAACCGGCATCACCGATATCCTCAACCTCCCGGCCACGCGCGTGTTTAAAATCAAGGCGCATTTCGATCTTTAGGCGCACGCTGCGGCCCTTTTGCCCGCACCCCATGCCCATGCTGAACGATCTTCGGATTGCAGTGGTTGTGTTTCACTCTCAGGCCGATTCGCCGACCGTCAATCTGGAACGAACCGTCGCCTGGGGTCAAAAGGCGGCGGCTGCCGGCGCCGACCTGGCCTGTTTTCCGGAACTCAATATCTCCGGATACGATATCTCGCAGGGCGCCCACCCGCAGGCCGAGCCGGTTCCCGGGCCCACCAGCCGCCGGCTGTCGGAAGTGGCGGACGCCTTCGGCATAACGCTTGTGGCCGGCCTGATCGAGAAGGACGTGGGGGAGCGTCAGACGTTTGCCAGCCAGCTGGTCATCCTCCCCGGGGCGGCCCCGCAAGTCTATCGCAAACTGCATATCCCGCCGCCTGAGATCGGCCGTTACAGCGCCGGAGACCATGTGCCGCTTTTCACCACCAAAGGGTGGCGCTTTGGCGTTCAGCTCTGCTACGATGCACATTTTCCTGAGCTTTCGACCTGCATGGCCCTGGCAGGGGCTGACCTGATTCTGATGCCGCATGCCTCGCCCCGGGGAACCCCCGCGGGCAAACTGGCCTCCTGGTGCCGGCACCTGCCGGCGCGCGCTTTTGACAACGGCGTTTTTGTCGTGGCCGTCAATCACGTCGGCGCAAATGGGCGCGGGCTGTCCTTTCCGGGGGTGGCGGTGGCCATCGGGCCCTCCGGCGAGATTTTGGCGCAAAGCCTGAGCGCTGAAGAAACGATGCTGTGCGTGGACCTGAAGCGCAGGGACCTGGAAAACATCCGCGGCCACCGCATGCGCTACTTTCTGGCCCAGCGGCGCGCGGATCTCTTCGGCAGCTTGATGCCGCCGGGGTGACGCGCCAAAAGCGGCGGCGCACCGCATCGGTGGCCGGATTGCATGAATTTGGATTCGATGAAAGGAGAACGACATGCGGGGCAGTCGCGATCGTTGGCAGATCTGGCTTCTGGGTGCAAGCCTGGCCGTGATGTTTACCCTGCCGGGACCTGTCCTGGCCGAAGGGCCCTGCGACGTGGCGCACCCCTTCTCCCCGCCGCAGAAACACTTCGTCGGCAGCTGCCCCAACTGCGGCATGCAGCGCGCCATGTGGGCCAGGACCTGGGTTTCTTTTGAAAATTCAAGTGGGCCCCAGGCCGTCTGCTCGCTGCACTGCCTGGCGGATCTGGCCGTCAAATCCGGCGAGAACCCCCAACAGGTGAAGGTCGCGCTCTACCTCGAGCCGCAAAAGATGGTCTCCGCCGAAAGGGCCGCTTTCGTGATCGGCTCCCGCGCCAAAGGGACGATGACCGCCGAGAGCAAGCCGGCGTTTGAATCGGCCGAAGCGGCGCGGTCGTTTGCCGCCAGCTGTGGTGGGCGGCCGGTTGACTTTGCCGCAGCGCTGGCGGCCGCCAAGGCCGGTCTGGCAGCTGAAAACCGGGTGATCGGGGAGCGGCGCCTGGCGACGGGTAAAATCGTGCTGCCGGTCGATGGCCAGGACGAATGTCCCGTCTGCCAGATGTTCCCCGCGCGTTACCCCCGCCATCAGTGCCAGGGGGTCGGGGCTGAGGGCCGCGTCCGCCATTTTTGCTCGACCCGCTGCCTTTTCGTGTTTCTCGAAAACCCGGGGGCCTATGGCGCAGCGGCGAGCGGGACCTTCTGGGCGTGGATCAAGGATTACGCCAACGGGGAGTGGATCAGCGCCGAGACCGCCTATTTTGTGGTGGGCAGCCGGGTCCTGGGGCCCATGGGATTTGAGGCCCTGCCATTTGGCAGCCGCGCGGACGCCCAATCCTTTGCCAAAACGAACGGCGGGCGGGTCCTGAGCTTCAGCGCGGTGCGCCCGGATCGACTCGCGCCCTGAGGGGCAGGGGGCGCGCCCATAAGGCGGCGTGGTCGTGTGAATCACAGGCGCGGCAGCGGAGGGGCGGCAGGCGTGTAGGCGAGCCCAAGCTGACCGGCGGAGCGGGTGAAGGTCACCCCAAAGGGCGGCAGGGTCCGGGTGAGGGGGCGGCCAAACAAAAAATCCAGCTGATCGGGCGTGACTTTGCCTTTTTCCAGCAGGACTTCCCGCAGGCTGAGGTCATAGCGGACCATGGCCATCAGGGCGTCGCTGGCGTCTGGATCCAAACCCCGCGGTCCGGCTGTTGAAAGCAGGTGCCGAATGCGCCCATGGGCGACCCGCCGGGAGTGGGTCAGGACAAGGTCCCACAAACCGTCAACCCCGGCGATCAGATCGCGGCGGGTGAGGCGGCCGTGGGTATACATGACCGCCAATTCGCGGGGGTCCCAGCATTTGAGAACCCGGCATTCCGCCGGCCGGTTCTCATAGATCCGGCATTTCTGCGCTGCGGGGTCGAAGAAAACGCAGCTCCAGCTCCGCCCCTGTCCCCTGATCTTGATGATGTCCTCTGAAACGCCGCACAGATGGCCCGCCACATTGTCCATCACCAGTTCCCCTTCACGCAGGGTGTAGAGAAATCGGATGCCGATCACCCCCTGGGCGACCAGCGGCTGGTCTTCGACATGCAGGGCAGGGCCCCCTTTCAGGCAGCACGCGCCGCAGCGGCGGCAGCTGGTCTGGGGCTCGTTTGTGGATCGCCGGTTGCAGCGGGTCATTGGCGGCGTCTCGGGTAAGGGTTTAATAAAACAACAGTGACGCATCCTGCCGCGGAGCAACTGCGGAGGAAACTGGGCCGTCACCGGTGTTACATCCACCGGCGCAAATCTCGATATGCACCGGCGAATGGGCCTTGTCGACCCAAAAAAATCCGGCGCCATCTTGTGGGTTTATTTCTTTCCGTGACCCCAAGGGACCGCGACAAGTGCATCCTTCGATGAATAATCGGGTGACCGTGCCGTGGGCAATTCAGAAAGCGCGCAGGGGTAATGCCGGATTGGATGAGGATCAACAATCGCGGGTTCAGGCGGGTGCGCGCCTACTTCCGGCGGACCGGGAATTTTCGGCCGAAGGGGTTATCGACGATGGCGCCCAATTCGCAGATCTATCTGAAAAAATAGCAAAGTTTGAAGTCGAGCTCAACAACAATTTGACGCGATACAGCAAACCTGGGGGCAGGATGCTGAAAACAAAATTTAAGCTTGCAAGGAAGCGAAGTATCTGCTAGCTACTAATCCATAAGAATGCAAAATGCAGCCGAGACTCCCTCGCACCTATATCTTGGAGAATGAGATCATGATTGAAATTCGTTTGCACGGCAGAGGCGGCCAGGGCGCCGTCACATCGGCGGAGCTGCTCGCGCAGGCCGCCATTGGCGAAGGCAAGTACGCCCAGGCCTTTCCGAGCTTCGGACCGGAAAGACGGGGTGCG
>JAWOJK010000051.1:0-16865 GCA_046481705.1 Desulfobacterales bacterium
CGGTGAATCCACCGGGGCGTTGGATGCCATGCTTGAAAAAATAGCGGATTTCTATGACGATGAGGTCGACCAGGCGGTCGAGAACCTGACCTCCATGATTGAGCCGTTTATGCTGCTCTTCCTGGGGGTGACCATCGGCGGGCTGGTCATCGCCATGTACCTGCCGATCTTTAAAATGGCCGGCGCCATCATTTGACGGTTCCGCAAAAATGCCAATTTCCGCGTTGCGCCGCATCTCGAAGTCGCTGCGGCGTAAAGTAGTAAGCCTCACTCCGCGAGATTTGCGCGCCGTAACTTGGCCATTTTACGAAACTGTCTGGATTTTGACTTTACCGGTTCATCATCAGTTGAGGGAGCGTTTCGAGCGTGGGTCGCCAACTGGGTGAGGAGACCATGCCGGATGGGGATGGGGTCGACCACGATACGGGGTGTCGCACCTACCATCGTCTCAAATGGCTGATGTTGTGCCGTTTGATCTTTTCGATCCTGCTGCTGGGGTCAACGGTCCTTTTCCAGCTTGGCGAAGGCTCTTCTTTTTTGGCGCGACCCTTGGTGGCGCTCTATGGGCTGACGGCCGGAATTTTCCTGCTTTCGTTTTTTTATGGGATTTTGCTCCAGCGGGTCAGGCGAAAAATTATTCTGGCCTACGCACAGCTCATCGCCGACACCCTCATTGTCACCCTCATTATCTTTCTGACCGGCAGTTTCTCGAGTCTTTTTCCGTTTCTCTACATGGTGGTGATCATTTACTCCAGCATGCTGCTCTACCGCCAGGGCTGCCTGGTCGTGGCGACTTGCTGCGCCGTGGGGTACACGCTGCTGGTGGGGCTGGACTTTTTCGCTTTCCTGACCACCTTCGGCATAAGCGCCAATCCGTCGATTGCCAGCTACGGGGGCGCCTATGTCCTCTACAAGCTGGCAATCACCGTGTCGGCCTTTTATGCCGTGGCGGTCTTGAGCTGCATGCTTTCCGAACAGGTTCGCAAAAGCCGCCTTGAGCTGCAGGCCATGGCGGACCACGTCAAGCGAGTCAAGCGCGTCGCGGCCATCGGTGAAATGGCGGCCGGACTGGCCCACGAAATCAAAAATCCGCTTGCGGCCCTGACCGGATCGATCCAGCTGCTGCGCGAGGACCTGTACCTCGCGCCCGACCACCAGCGCTTGATGGCCATCATCCTGCGGGAGGCGGATCGGCTGAGTTCGCTGGTGACCAACTTTTTGCTGTTTGCGCGTCCCCCGGCTGCCAAGGCCAAGCCGATCGAGCTGGGGCCGGCGCTTCTGGCGGCCGTCGAGCTGTTTGAGAAAGACCGCAGTTTCAGCGGCCGGATCGCCATCAGTAAAGACGTCTGCCAGGGGCTCTGGGTTGAAATGGATCCCATGCATCTGCAGCAGGTTTGTTGGAATCTGCTGCTCAATGCGGCCGAAGCCATCGGAGCGACCGGCCACGTGCGTGTGTCGGTCTCCGCCATCAGCAAACGTCAGGCCTGTGTGCGGATTTCGGATGACGGCTGCGGTATGACGGCGGCCACCATCAAATCGATTTTCGACCCGTTTTTTACCACCAAGCCCACCGGTACCGGTCTGGGGCTTTCAATTGTGCAGCGCATCCTGGAGCCCTATCGAACCCGCCTGGCTATCGAAAGCAAGCCCAATTGCGGCAGCACCTTTTGCATGACCTTCGATCGCATTCCCCCGCCAACTTGTTCTTGACACCCCAGTCCAAATAGGTTAGCAAATTCTGCTTAATCTTCACCTCCCGACCGGTAGCGCTTCTTCTCTCCGGCGCTTTAATTTTTTGAACGCCTCAAGCGGATCCAGGGTGCGCCAAGCCTCGCCACCCGTCAGCTAACATCGGTTCAGACCGAGACCTGGAAAGATCAATGAGCAGCGACCAGAAAACCGATTTGATTGAAAAAAGACGCGAAAAGCTTGAGGCTCTCAGGCAGCAGGGCATCGCCCTTTTTCCGAATGATTTTGTCGTCAGCCACACGGTCGCGGATGTTACCCGCATTCTCGCCGAAAACAGCGCTGACCTGACCGAAGATGCCCCGGTTTTCGTCTTGGCCGGGCGTATGATGGCCATCAACAAATTCGGCAAGGCCGCCTTTATCCGGTTTCGCGATCGGACCGGCCAGCTTCAGGCTTACGTGCGCAGGGATCGGGTGGGCGAGGCGGCCTATGCGCTCTTCAAGCAGCTGGATGTCGGCGACTTTGTCGGGCTGAAAGGCGGGCTGTTTCAAACCCGAACCGGTGAGTGGACCTTGCTGGCCGTCGAGATCCGTTTGGTCGCCAAGGCAACCCGGCTGCTGCCCGAAAAGTTTCACGGCCTCAAGGATCCTGAAAAGCGTTACCGCCAGCGCTACATCGACCTGATCATGAACCCCGAGGTGCGCGACATATTTGTGCGGCGCAGTCGGATCGTCCAGGCGATCCGGGAGTTCCTGCTGCAACGCGATTTTCTCGAAGTCGAAACCCCCATGATGCAGCCCATTCCCGGCGGTGCCGAGGCCACCCCGTTTGTGACCCATCATAACGCCCTGAACATGGATCTCTACCTGCGAATCGCCCCCGAGCTCTACCTCAAGCGGCTGGTGGTCGGCGGGTTCGAGCGGGTCTTTGAAATCAACCGGAATTTCCGCAACGAAGGGATCTCGACCCGGCACAACCCGGAATTCACGATGCTCGAATTTTACCAGGCCTATGCCACCTATCACGATCTGATGGAGCTGACGGAAGAAATGTTCCGCCACGTGGCCCGCGACGTTTTGGGCGCAGAAACCTTCGAGTACCAGGGCAACCGGGTGGATCTCGGCGGCACATGGCGCCGCATGACCCTGGCCGGAGCGCTCGAGCAACTGGGCGGGGTTCCCCCCGCGCTTCTCAAAGACAAGGCCGGTTTGCTCTCCTTTGCCGATCAAAACGGCGTCAAACTCTCGAAAACCGGTCGTCTGGGCAAGGTTGTCACCAAGCTTTTCGATGCCCTCGTGGAGCCGAAGTTGATTCAACCGACCTTTATCACCGGCTACCCGGTGGAGGTCTCGCCGCTTTCGCGCAGAAGCGACGCGCATCCGGAGCTCACCGAGCGTTTCGAGCTGTTCATCGCCGGTCGTGAAATTGCCAACGGGTTTTCGGAACTCAACGATCCCGAAGATCAAAAAGGGCGTTTCATGCAACAGGTGCAGGACCGTGAAGCCGGTGACGAAGAGGCCCACTTCATGGATGCGGATTACATCGAAGCCCTGGAGTACGGCATGCCGCCGGCCGCCGGCGAGGGGATCGGCGTCGATCGGCTGGCGATGCTGCTGACCGACGCCGCTTCGATCCGGGAGGTGATCCTGTTTCCCCACATGAAGCCCAGGGAGTAGCCGCTGAACCGCGGCCTGTCGACAGCCCGGGATGGCGGATTCCGCACTGTCCCGGGGCGTGGCGTGATAATCGGCCGGGTGCCGGCCACACTGGTTGACACGAGCGCATCCTGTCTGAAATGAGCATTCCGAATTTTAAAAAGCGAAGCGCCATCCGGCACCCAGCCGCGGCAAATTCGACAATCGCTCACATTTGGTCTCAATGTCCTTCGAAACTTTCATAGGCGGCCGGTATCTCAGGGCGAAACAAAAGCAGACCTTTATCTCCCTCATCACCTTTCTCTCCGTTGCCGGCGTCACCGTCGGCGTCATGGCCCTGATCGTGGTCATTGCGGTCATGGCCGGTTTCGAATCCGATCTGAAGAGCCGTATTCTCGGAATCGAATCCCACCTGGTGATCGTGCCGCATGACGGTCCCGTGCCGGATTATCGCCACGTGCTGGCGGCAATCGGCGATACCCAAGGCGTTCAGGCGGCCACCCCGTTTGTTTCCACCCAGATCATGCTGCGCTCGGCTTCGAGTGCCACCGGTGCCGTGTTGCGGGGGATCGACCCGGACACCGCCGATGGGGTGATCGGCGGTATCGACAGCCGCCTACTGGACGGCCCAGCGGACGGTTTGTCATTGCCGGGGATCCTTCTGGGGCGAGAACTGGCCCGAAATCTAGGGGTCCTCAAAAACGATGCGATTTACCTGATTGCGCCGCGCGGGATGCTCTCCCCGGTCGGCCATGTGCCGGCGATGAGGCGTTTTCAGGTCAAGGGGGTCTTTGCCACGGGGATGTATGAGTATGATGGCTCCCTGGCCTTCATCAGCATCGCCGAGGGGCAAAAGCTCCTGCGCCTTGACCCCGCGGCGGCCAGCGGCGTCGAACTGCGGGTCGCGGACATCTATGCCGTGAAGAAGATCGCCGGCCGAATCCTGGCGACGCTCGGCCCGGCCTACGCAACGCGCGACTGGATGGAGAAGAATCAAAACCTTTTCGCGGCGCTGAAGCTGGAGAAAACGGTCATGTTTATCATTCTCACACTGATCGTACTGGTGGCGGCCTTCAATATCGCCAGTTCGCTCATCATGATGGTAATGGAAAAAGCCAAGGATATCGCTATTCTAAAGGCCATGGGGGCCACCCATAAAAGCATCCGCAAAATCTTCGTGTTCAAGGGCATGATGATCGGGGCGGTCGGCACCCTGTTGGGGGCGATTTTGGGCTTCGGCCTCTGCTTCCTGCTGGAACGCTACAAGTTTATTGAACTTCCAGGGGATGTCTACTATATAACCACGTTGCCGGTGCGGCTGGAGGGGATCGATGTGCTGCTGATCGCGCTGGCGGCCCTGGCGATCTGCTTTCTGGCGACCCTCTATCCGGCCCGGCAGGCCTCGCGGCTCAACCCGGCGGAGGCCCTGCGCCGTGGGTGATCCTGTCTTCAAACCGTCCGGCAGCCCCCCGCAGGCGCCGCTCGCGGCGGATCCGGCCTCGGGCCGACTGCTGCGGGCGGCCGGGATCTGCAAAAGTTATCGCGGCAATGGCAGCCATATCGAGGTGTTGCGAAACCTCGATTTCCAACTGAACGTCGCCGAAACCGTGGCGGTGGTGGGCGCCTCGGGCATCGGCAAGTCGACCCTGCTGCACATCCTGGGGACCTTGGACCGTCCCGAAGCGGGGCGGCTTTTTTACCGTGATGAGGATGTGTTCCGTTACGATGACCTTCGCTTGGCGCGCTTCCGGAACGCGTCGATCGGATTTGTCTTCCAGTTTCATCACCTGCTGCCGGAATTCAGCGCCCTTGAAAATGTGATGATGCCGGCCCTGATCAACGGTCAGAACCGGCAGGCGGCGACAGCCCTGGCACGCGAAGGGCTGCTGCGGGTTGGGCTTGAAGAACGCCTGGATCACCGGGTCAACAAGCTTTCCGGGGGAGAGCAGCAGCGGGTGGCCCTGGCCAGGGCGCTGGTGTTGAAACCGGCGCTGCTGCTGGCCGATGAGCCCACCGGCAATCTGGACGAGCGCAACAGTGAGGAGGTGCACCGGTTGCTGCTGGAGTTGAACCGGGAAGTCGGGATGGCGCTGGTGGTGGTCACCCATAACCCGGCGCTGGCCTCCTACATGGGCCGCCGGGTGACGATCGCCGATGGGAAACTGACCGAAACGGGGTGAGGTGTGGTGTATGCTTAAACGGTTGAGCCTTTTCTTAACGATCTGCGCATGGATCATGCCCCCGCCTGTCTTAGCACTCGAGGCCGTGCGCATTACGCTGCTGCCGTTTGCGGTTCACACCCAGGCGCCGCTGTCCCACCTCCAGAAGGAAATTCCGGACATTTTAGGACAACATTTGAGCCAGGAAGGCGCGCTGCTCGTCGCTCCGGACTTGCCGCCAGCCGAGCTTGCAGCGCTTGGCGCGATGAATGTCACGGGGTTGCGACAGATCGGAGAACGGGTCGGCGCCGAGCACGTGATCTGGGGCAGCCTGACCCTGGTGGGGCAGCAGTTCAGTCTGGACGTCCAAATGGTCGAATCCTCCGGCAGCGCTGTGCCGGAAGTGTTTTACGCCGAGGGCGACGGTCTCGAAACCCTTTCGGCGGCCCTGAAACAGTTGGCCACGGACATCGGGTCGCAGCTTTTCAGGCGCGAGAAGGTGGTGCGGGTGACGGTCGAGGGCAACCAACGGATTGAGTCCGACGCCATCCTGCGCATTGTGCAAACCCAACCCGGTGATATTTATCTGGCCAGAAGCCTCACCCAGGACCTGAAATCCGTTTATGCGATGGGCTATTTTGAGGATGTGCGCGTCGAAAGCGAAACCGAGGGCGACGGCAAGGTCATCATTTTCAAGGTAACCGAAAAGCCCACCATCCGAATGATCCGCGTCAGCGGCAACCGCGTCTTCGACGACAATGCAATCAAGGAGAACCTGACGTTCAAGACCGGCGCGGTCCTGAATCTCGTCAACATCCAGCGCAATCTGGAGCGTATCGAGGAGCTTTACAAAGACAAAAATTACCACAATGTCAAGGTTAGCTACGCCGTGACTCCCAGCGCCAGCAACCAGGCCGATGTCGAGTTTGCCATCGACGAAGGCGAAAAGGTCCGGATCCGTGAAATCGTTCTGGAGGGCAACCAAGCCTATTCCGGCAAAGAACTCAAAAAACTGATGAAAACCAAGGAAAAAGGCTTTCTCTCATGGATAACCTCCTCGGGCGAACTGAACATGGAGGACCTCAACCAGGATGCCGCCCTGCTGACCGCATTCTACCACAACTCCGGCTACATCCAGGCCCGGGTGGCGGAGCCGCAGGTCAGCTATAAGGACAGCTGGATCGAGATCTCGGTTAAAATTGACGAGGGGCCCCGCTACAAAGTCGGCAAGGTGGTGGTCAGCGGTGACCTGGTCCTGCCCGAGAGCGAGCTCCTCGAAAAAGTCAAGATCACCGCTGAGGCCTACTACAGCCGGGAGGTGCTGCGCAATGACGTCCTGGCCCTCACCGATCTCTACTCGGATGAAGGCTTCGCCTACGCGGACATCGCCCCTAAAATCGACCGGGATCCCGAAAACCAGGTGGTCAACATCGATTTCGCCATCAGCCAGGGGCAGCCGGTCTATTTTGAGAAGATCATCATCGGCGGCAACACCAAGACCCGCGACAAGGTCATTCGCCGCCAGCTCAATGTCTACGAGCAGGAACTTTACAGCGGCAAGGAGCTCAAGCGCAGCGTGCGCAACCTGAAACGCCTGGACTATTTCGACGATATCAAGGTGGACACCCTCCCGGGGAGCGCCGAGGACCAGATGGTCCTTAAAATCGATGTCACCGAAAAGCCCACCGGCACCTTCAGCTTTGGCGGCGGTTACAGCAGCACCGAGGACCTCTTTGCCGTGGCTCAGATTTCCCAGCGCAATCTTTTCGGCCGGGGGCAGATTCTGCAGCTCGCAGCGCACCTCGGCGGGCAGAGCACCCGCTACCAGCTGAGCTTCACCGAGCCCTGGCTGTTCGATATTCCGCTTTCCGCCACCGGCAATCTTTTCAAATGGGATGTCGATTATAACGACTACGACAAGGAAAGCATCGGCTTCGGTTTCAGGTTCGGCTACCCGGTTTATGACTACACCCGGGCCTATCTGGGCTACCGCTTCGAGCTGGCGGACATCACCGAAATCGACGAGGATGCCGCCCGCAGCATCCAGCAGCTGGCGGGCGAAAACATCACCAGCAGCCTGACCGCAAGCCTGGAATACGATTCCCGCGACCGGTTTTTCCTGCCCACCGAGGGACAGAAACATACGCTGGAGGTTTCGTATGCCGGCGGGCCGCTGGGCGGCGATATCGCCTTCACCAAGGTGACGGGCAGTGCCGGGGTTTACATCCCGCTTTTCTGGGAGACCACCGGATTTGTCCGCGCTGAAGGCGGCTACGTCACCGAGGGCACTAGCGGCATCCTGCCCGACTACGAGCGCTTCTACCTTGGCGGCCTTAATTCCCTGCGCGGCTTTGACTGGCGTGACATCAGCATCCAGGACAGCAACGGCGACGACATCGGCGGCACCTCGATGGTGCTCTTCAACCTGGAGTATATCTTCCCCCTGATCAAAGAGGCCGGTCTGGCCGGGGTGGTATTTTATGATACCGGCAACGTGTACGGCGAGGACCAGGATTTTGACATCACCGATCTGCGCCAGAGCACGGGGGCCGGCATCCGCTGGAATTCCCCGATGGGCCCCATCCGCCTGGAATACGGCTATGTGCTCGACCCCGAAGATGATGAGGGCGGCGGCAAGTGGGAGTTCGGTATGGGCGGCGCCTTCTGATGGATAGCTGCAGCGGTGAGCCTTCAACACACCATACTCCCCCGAAATTTGCGCGCCGCAACCCGGCACTTTTTTCGAAGCCCGCTGATCAGGGGCTTTTTAGTGGGCCGTCACCTGTGGAGGATGAAATGCCGAAGATCCTGCAGACCGTCTTGGCGGTCTTTTGCGTGCTGGTGATGTGCAGCGCTGCTTACGGCGCCGATGTGGCCAAGATCGGGGTTGTCGATCTGCCCAAGGTCTTCGAGCAGGCGGAAGCCGGCAAGGCTGCCCAGGCGGAAATAAAACAAAAAGGCAGGGCGATGGAAGCCGAGCTGAAGCAGATGGGCGCCCAGATCGAAGATCTCGAAAAACGGTTGGAGCGGGAGGCCGCCGAGATGAGCAAGGAAATGCGCGAGGAGAAAGAGCGCGAGCTCCGTATCAAGGTCACCGATTTCCAAACCGCCGAGCGGGGCTTCGAGGGCGAACTGAGGGACCTGAACAATCGCCTCAGCCAGCGTCTCCGCGAGGAGGTCCTCGGGATTGCCGAAGAGATCGGCAAAAAAGGGGGATACCTCCTGATTCGCGACAAGGCGGGCGTCCTGTATTCGCCGAGCAGCAACGACATCACCGAAGAGGTGATCAAGGAGCACAACAGACGGTTTGCCCAGCCAGCCAAGGCGGCCGGCAAATCCGGCAGCCAGTGAGGACCCGGACATGGAACTAACCCTTGCGGCGATCGCCCAGATGGTGGGCGGCGCGGTGATCGGTGATCCCGAAAAAACGGTTGTCGGCGCGGCCGCCTTTGAAACGGCCGCTCCCGATGAAATCGCCCTGGCGGGGACACCCCGCTACCTCCAGCAGATTGACGCCACCCGTGCCGGCGCGCTCATGGTGCCGCTGAAGTTCGAGGCCGCCGGGCGGAATCTTGTCCGTGTCGGCAACCCCGCTGCCGCCTTTGCCCAGGTGCTCGGCGTTTTTCACCCCCTGCCGCGGCCGGCGGCCGGGATCAGCGCCGGGGCCGTGATCGGTGGCGGCTTCAGCGCCGGCCTGGATCCCGCCATCGCCCCGACGGCGGTCATCGGGGAAAACGTCACTTTCGGTGATCGGGTGGCGGTCTATCCGGGTGTTTTCATCGGCGACGAGGTTTCCATCGGCGACGATACCACGATTTTTCCCAACGTCACGATCATGCGGCGCTGCCGGATCGGGCAGCGGGTGATCGTCAACCCGGGGACAGTCATCGGCGCCGACGGCTTCGGGTTTGCGCCGGAGGGCGCAGGCTATCGCAAAATCCCCCACACCGGTAGCGTTCAGATCGACGACGACTGCGAAATCGGCGCCCTGAACACCATCGATCGGGCCACGTTCGGCAAAACCTGGATCAAACAGGGGGTCAAAACCGACAACCTGGTCCACATCGCCCACAACGTCACCGTCGGGGAAAATTCCGTTATTGTCGCTCAAGTCGGGATTTCCGGCAGCACCGTGATTGGCAGGCATGCGGTGCTGGCGGGGCAGGCCGGCATCGCCGGCCACCTGACCCTCGGCGACAATGTGACCGTGGGACCCCAGGCCGGTGTTGGCAAATCCATCGCCGACGGCGCGGTGGTGTCCTCGGGGCTGCCCGCGATGGCGCACCGCACCTGGCTGCGGGTGGTTCGCGAGGTGCCGCGGCTGCCGGAAATGGCACGCCGCCTGGCCGATCTTGAAAAGCGTCTTAAAACGTTAGAGGAAGAAAAATGAAGGATTACCCCATCCAGAAAATCATGGCTTACCTGCCGCATCGCTACCCGTTTCTCCTGGTGGACCGTGTTCTTGAAATCGTGCCGCGCGAGTTTATCGTGGCCCTCAAAAACGTGACCATCAACGAACCCTTTTTCCAGGGGCATTTTCCCGGCAACCCGATCATGCCCGGGGTCTTGATCGTCGAAGCCTTGGCCCAGGCGGGCGGCATTCTCGCCTACGAGTCGCTGCCCCCCGAGCGCCGCGGCCAGGAAGTTTACTTTATGGGTTTCAACAACGTCAAATTCAGGAAACCGGTGGTGCCCGGGGACCAGTTGATTTTTCGGGTCAACTTCCTGCGGCAGCGGGGCAATGCCTTCAAGATGGCCGGCCGGGCTGAGGTGGCCGAAACCCTCGTGGCCGAGGCGGAATGCCTGGCCAGTTTCGGAGAAAAAGCATGATTCATGCAACCGCGATCGTCAGTCCCCAGGCGGAGATCGACGTCAATGTCGATATCGGCCCCTTTGCAATCGTGGCTGCGGATGCGGCCATCGGGGCCGGAACGACCATCGGGTCTCACAGCGTCATCGATTCCCATACCACCATCGGTCCGGAGTGCCGGATTTTTCCGCATGCGGTCGTCGGCGGGGCGCCCCAGTCGCTTAAGTATGCGGGGCAGAAGACCTACGCCAAGATCGGGCGCGGCACCATCATCCGGGAATTCACCACCGTCCACCGGGGCACCGCCGAGGGCGGCGGTGTGACCGAAGTGGGCAATCATTGTCTCCTGATGGCCTATAGCCACGTGGCGCACGACTGCCGGGTGGGAAGCGGCGTGGTGCTGGCCAATGCGGCCACCCTGGCCGGACATATCCTCATCGGGGACTTCGCCACCATCGGCGGTCTGGTGGCCATTCACCAGTTCGTGCGGATCGGAGAATACGCCTTTGTGGGCGGCAAATCCGCCGTGGTCAAGGATGTGCCGCCGTACGTGATCGCTGCAGGTGACCGCGCCACGCTGCACGGGTTGAACCGGGTGGGGCTCAGGCGGCACGGGTTTTCGGAAACCTCCCTTTCGCTGCTGAAGAAAGCCTATCGGATCATCTTCCGGATCGGGTTGACCCTCAACGAGGCTCTGGAGCGGGTGCGCGCCGAGGTCGACCAGGTGCCCGAGGTGGTCAACTTCATCAAGTTCATCGAATCTTCGCATCGCGGAATCACCCGCTGACGGTTTCAGGGGCGGGGCCGGCGACCAGGCCGCCGGGTCCCTGCCGCAGACAACATGCAACGCATCGGACTCATTGCGGGGAGCGGTCAGTTCCCCCTTATATTTTCAAAAGCCGCCAGCGCCAAAGGCTACCAGGTATACGCGGTGGGGTATGTCAACGAGGCCGACCCCGCACTGGCGGAAACGGTTGCCGCGCTGGAGTGGCTGCACCTGGGGCAGCTCAAGCGGCTGGTCCGTTTTTTCCGGCAAAACGCTGTTTCCGAGGCCGTCATGATGGGCGCCGTCCGCAAAACCCGCATGTTTAGCGACATTCGTCCCGACATCCAGGCCATTGCCCTGGCCGCCCGAATGCGCCACACTCATGATGATAATCTGCTGCGGGCCTTTGCGGCGTTTCTCGAAAAAGAAGGGGTGCGCATCCAACCGTCCACTTTTCTGCTGCCGGAGCTCCTGGCCCCCGAAGGGTGCTGGACCCGCAGACGGCCCACTCGCAGCGAAGAAAAGGACATCGCCCTGGGCTGGCGCCTGGCCAAAGAGATCGGGCGCCTGGACATCGGCCAGTGCATCGTCGTGGGCGGGGGTTCGGTTCTCGCCGTGGAGGCCATCGACGGCACCGATGCCACCATCCGGCGCGGCGGGCCGCTGGGCAAGGGCACGGCCGTTGTGGTCAAGGTCTGCAAACCCAATCAGGATTTTCGCTTCGACGTGCCGGCGATCGGAGCTGAAACCATTCGCAGCATGCAAACCGCCGGTGTCCGGGTGCTGGCGGTGGAGGCCGGCAAGGCCGTGGCGTTCGACCGCGACGAGATGGTCGCCCTGGCCGACCGCCACGGCATCGCGATTGTCGCCCGCAGCGGCGCTTAGCGAAAACGGGTTGCGCCCGGTTCCCCCGGGAAGAAAGGAAAGACACATATGGCCAAGCTGCGAGTGGGGGTTGTCGGGGTTGGCTATCTCGGCAAATTCCACGCCGAAAAATACGCCGGCATGCCCGATGTGCAATTGGTCGGCGTCGTGGATACCGATTTGCAGCGGGCTCGCCAAGTAGCCGAGCGCTTCGCTACGCAGGCCTTTGGCAGCCACCGGGAGCTGCTGGACAAGGTCGACGCCGCCAGCATCGTGGTGCCGACCGCCGACCACTACGCGGTGAGTCTCGATTTTCTGCGGCACAATGTCGATCTTCTGATCGAAAAGCCGATGACCTCGACCCTGCGCCAAGCCGACGAATTGATCGACTATGCGGCGGCGCACGGTCTTCTCATTCAGGTGGGACACTTGGAGCGGTTCAACTCGGCCGTGGCGGCCCTGCGGGATATCGTCACCGCGCCGATGTTCATCGAGTCTCACCGGCTCGCCACTTTCAAGGGGCGTGGGACGGATGTCAGTGTGGTGCTGGACCTGATGATTCACGATATCGACATCATCTCCAATTTCGTCCGCTCCGAGATCCGGAGCATTCGCGCCGCGGGCATACCGGTCATTTCCCATGAGGTCGATATCGCCAACGCCAGACTTGAATTTGAAAACGGGTGCGTCGCAAATGTCACCGCCAGCCGCATTTCCATCAAAAATGAACGCAAAATCAGACTGTTTCAGCGTGATGCGTATGTTTCGGTGGATTTTTCGAACCATGGCATCATGGTGATTCGAAAGACCGGTGAACACCCCGAGGGCATCATTCCCGGAATGGAAATCCAGAATCTTTGTTTTACCAAGGGCGACGCCCTCGAGGATGAGCTGAAATCTTTCGTCAGGGCTGTAAAGCGCCGCGAGGAGCCCGAGGTGACTGCTGAGATGGGGCGTGACGCCCTGCGGATCGCCCTGGACATCATGGATCAGATCCAGTCCACCAGCAGCCGCTACTTCAAATGAAAGCCCCCTCCACTCGATTGGCCCTGAACGCTGCTACCCCGGATCCGCGATGTGTGATGATCGTTGCCGGGGAGGCCTCCGGCGATCTGCACGGCGCCAACCTGGTGCGCGCCCTGCGGCGTGAAGCGCCGGGCCTGTTTGTCTGCGGAATCGGCGGAGACCGCCTGCGGGCGGAAGGGGTGCGCATCCTGCTGGACGCCTCGCGGCTCGCGGTGGTCGGCATCACCGAGGTCCTGGCCAAGCTGCCGGCTGTCTGGGAAGCGCTGGGGCTCGCCAAAAAACTGTTGCAAAGTCTGCGGCCGGATCTGCTGATTTTAATCGATTTTCCAGATTTCAACCTGCGGGTCGCCCGGATGGCCAAAAAATGCGGCGTCCCGGTGCTCTACTATGTCAGCCCGCAGATTTGGGCCTGGCGTCGGGGGCGGGTGCAGACCATCAAACAGCGGGTGGATCACATGGCCGTGATCCTGCCCTTTGAAGCCGGCTTCTATCAGTCCCATGGGGTCCCGGTGACCTTCGTGGGCCATCCGCTCCTGGACGTATGGGGCAGTGCGCCGCCGCCGCCGCCTGCCGGCCTGGTCGCTTCGCCTGTGGTGGGTCTCCTGCCCGGTTCGCGTGAAGGGGAAATCCAGCGGCTGCTGCCCGTCATGCTGCAGGCCGCGCGGCGCCTGGAAACTCAATTTGAAACCATTCGTTTTCTGGTTTCGGTGGCACCGACGGTAAACCGGGAGCAGGTCGGCGGCATTTTGCAGCGCTTTCCGGGCAGGGCGCCGATCGCGGTGGTTGCAGGCGGCATCGAGCCGATCCTGCGAGGGTGCCACCTGGTGCTGGCCGCCTCCGGTACGGTCACCCTCGAGGCCGCCATCGGCGGGATGCCCATGGTGATCGTCTACAAAGTCTCGCCGCTGAGCTACCGCATCGGCAAGGCCCTGATCCGGGTGAAGCATATTTCGCTGGTGAACCTTATCACCGGCCGCGAACTGGTGCCGGAGCTGATTCAGGATCAGGCCAACCCGGTCAACATCGCCGCGGCGGCAGCCAAGATGCTGGCCGATCCGCGGCAGCTGGCAACCCTGCGCACGGAGCTGCTCAAAATCCGCTCGCTGCTGGGCGGCGGCGGGGCTTCCGGGCGGGTGGCGGCGATCGCCCTTGGATTGTTGAAAAAACCAGGGGGCTTTGACCCTCGGGCGGCCGCCAGGGGGGCCAGCGGATGACCCCACGCGCCCGTCAGTGGCTGACCGAATGCAAATGGCGCCTTGTCGGCGTTCTGGGTAAACTGCTCATCGACCTGATTTTTTGTGCCTCCCGGATCGAGGTCGAAGGGTATGAGAAGGTCCGGCATCTGAGGGCCTCGCGGCGGGTTATTCTGGCTTTTTGGCACTCACGGATTCTCCTGATCAGCTACCTGTTCCAGCGCGAGAACGCGCTTATCCTGGTGAGCCGCTCGAAGGACGGGGAGATCATCGCCCGGATCCTCCAGCGCCAGGGGCATGAACCGCTGCGGGGATCTTCCAGCCGGGGGGGGCTGCGGGCGCTTTCGGCTATGATCCGCAAAATGAAGCAGAGCGGTCGCCCGGCGGTGGTGATTCCCGACGGTCCCCGGGGGCCGCGCTACCGGGTTCAACCGGGGGTCATCACCCTGGCCAGGAAAACCGGTTTTCCGATTGTGGCGGTAACCTACAGCGCCCGTCATCGCAAGGTTTTCAACAGCTGGGACCGGTTTATTCTGCCCGCGCCGCTGACCCGCTGCAAGGTCGTTTTCGGCGACCCGCTGAGCGTGCCGTCGGAGATTGCCAAAGGGGAGGAAACGCACTATGCCAACCTGCTGCAGGCGGAACTCTGCCGCATCACGGCCCGGGCCGATGCCGCCTTCGGCCAGCACACGCTTTAACACCCTATGAAACTGCTTTCCAAATCCCTTTTCAGCGAGCGCCATCGACGGCTCTACGCCCTGGTCCGCGGCAACTGGTTCAAACTGCTGCTCGCCATGCTGTTCATGCTGCTCATGGCCGCCGCCAACTCCGCCATTCCCTTTATGATCAAGCCGGTGGTGGACGACATCTTTATCAGCAAAAACGTCGCCATGCTCAAGGTGGTGCCCCTTGCCGTGATCCTGATTTACCTTGTCCTGGGCGCGGCCATGTACGGTCAGGAGTATTTTCTGGGCTGGGTCGGGCACGACGTCATTCGCCAGCTTCGCAACAGCCTTTACGACAAGATTCAGGATCTGCCGATTTCCTTTTTCCAGGCCGAAAGAACCGGCACCCTGATGTCGCGCATCACCAACGACGTGAGCGTCATCAAAGACATGGTTTCCACCGCCATCACCGGCTCCATCCGGGACCTGTTCACCATCATCGGCCTGACCGGTGTTATCTTTTACCGCGATTGGAAAAGCGCCAT
The DNA here is from genome assembly GCA_046481705.1 of Desulfobacterales bacterium. Classification (GTDB taxonomy): domain Bacteria; phylum Desulfobacterota; class Desulfobacteria; order Desulfobacterales; family JAABRJ01; genus JAABRJ01. The sequence goes on from JAWOJK010000051.1 coordinate 15,373, forward strand.
CGCGGCGCTCGTCGTGCTGCCGCTGGCTTTTTACCCCATCGTGCGGTTGGGCCGGCGGGTGCGGCGCGTGACCACCGGCACCCAGGTGATCCGGGCCGACCTCAACGCCTTTTTGCACGAAACCTTTGCCGGCAACAAGATCGTCAAGGCCTTCGGCATGGAGTCGCACGAAAAACAGCGGTTTTTCGACAAGACCCGCAAGCTGTTCCGGCTGGAGATGAAAGCCGTGAAGGCCAAGGCGCTCTCGTCGCCGCTGATGGAGTTTTTAGGCGGCGTGGGTGTCGCTTTCGTCATCTGGTACGGCGGCTCCAAGGTGATTGCCGGCACCTCCACCCCCGGCACCTTTTTTTCATTCATGGGCGCGGTCCTGATGCTCTATGGTCCGGTCAAAAAACTGAGCAAACTCAACAACACCGTTCAACAGGGGCTTGCCGGGGTGGACCGCGTGTTCGAGATCCTCGAGCAAAACTCCAATATTCGCGACCCCGCCTGTCCGGTGGCGATCCCGGCCGGACCGCATCGGATCACTTTCAGCGACGTTTATTTCCACTACGACGCGAAACCCGTCCTCAAGGCAATCACCCTCGATGTGGGCCCCGGCGACATCCTGGCCCTGGTGGGCATGAGCGGCGGGGGCAAAACCTCGCTGGTCAACCTGATTCCGCGTTTCTACGACGTCACCCAGGGGGCGATCCTGATTGACGGCATCGACATCCGCGCGGTCGCCATCCGCGAGCTGCGCCAGCAGATCGCCATCGTGACCCAGGACCCGATCCTGTTCAACGACACGCTGCGCAACAACATCGCCTACGGCAAACCGGGCGCCACCGATGCGGAGATCGAAGCCGCCGCCAGGGCCGCTTACGCATGGGACTTTATCCAAGAGTTTCCGGAACGATTCGGCACCAACATCGGGGAGTTGGGCGGGCGTCTGTCCGGCGGCCAGAAACAGCGCATCTGTATCGCCCGCGCGCTTCTCAAAAACGCGCCGGTCTTGATTCTCGATGAGGCGACCTCCGCCTTGGATTCCGAGTCCGAGGCGCTCGTCCAGAAGGCGCTCGGCAATCTCATGCGCGGACGGACCACCTTCGTCATCGCCCACCGGCTGTCGACCATCGGCTACGCCCAGCGGGTGGTGGCCATCGTGGACGGCGAAATCGCGGAGCAAGGCACCCACGAAGAGCTTCTGGCGGCCCAGGGCGTCTACCACAAGCTCTACCAGATGCAGTTCAACGGCGACGACGCGGCTTGAGCGCGAGCCCCGCGTCGGAGGCCGGCAAAGTCCTGAAGCCAGCCATGAAAACCAACATGCTTATCCATCGCTACCTGTTCACCGAACTGGTGCCGCCGTTTGCCATCAATCTGGCATTTTTCACGTTTATTTTTCTGACCAGCCGAATCCTCGATATCACCAACCTGGTGATCAACCATGGCGTCGGGCTGCTGCCGGTGCTCCGGGTCATCGTCTACACCATCCCCTACTTCATGGTCTT
>JAWOJK010000152.1:0-7061 GCA_046481705.1 Desulfobacterales bacterium
TTGAAGGCGATCGAAAATACAATCGCAGCGCATTTCATCGTTCAGACGGAATATCACCTCGGCATAAAGGGGGAGGCCATATTCCCGAGCCAAGATCCCCGGAAGGCAGTCTTGTATATCGTACGGGGGGCAAAAAGGACACCGCTGCCAGTTTAGGAACGGGGGCGGGCATCATCCGGAGGGTGCCCTGCCTTCCAGGGGCCTGGCAAAATTCCCGTGAAAGCCACGCCCGGTTTTGCAGTTTGGAAAAAACCCTGACAGTTCGGCGCCGATCCCGCTGCCGGCGTAACAATACGTATTGCACAGAACCGCTATGGGTTGCGGTTTCCCCTGGCATCCCTATCTTCGAATTGGCTTAAAAATTGCTGTGGCAGTTTTTGGGAAGTTTAGACGCCGGGCGTTAACCGGGCATGAGCGGCAAAATGTGCGCCTGCGGCCCCAAATCACCCAAACAGTGGAGGAATTCGGAGATGAATCAAAACGCTTCGCACCAGAAACTTAAAAAACGCCGGGTTACCTTTTCACTGACCGCCCCCAATGCCGAACAGGTCGCCGTCGCGGGCGCGTTCAACGGCTGGGACGAGACAGCCGGCCGCATGAAGCGAAGCGCTCCCGGCCTGTGGCAGAAGGTCGTGATGCTGCCCCCCGGCGATTACGAGTACAAATTCGTGGTGGATGGCGAGTGGCTGACCGACCCTCGCAACCCTGAGATTTGCCCGAATTGTTTCGACACCTTCAACAGTTTACTCAGGGTGGCGGCAAAATAGACCATCCGGTGGCAGCCGCCAGCCCGCGCAGGCCCGCCAGGACCGTTTAGGCGTATGGATGCAGTCGCGTTCACAGGGTCATCCGCGCCACCCAAGACAAGGATACCGCCGCGGCCGACAATGCCAGCAGCATCAGCAGGCTACCGGCCAAAAACCGTTTCACCCCCTGCTTCAAGCGGTACCCCGCAAAGCAATCGTAGGTGATGTTAGCGAAAGCGTAAACTATCAGGCCGGCAACAAACAGCCAGATCACTTTTCTTTTGTGCCCCAGCAGCAATGAAAAGGGATTGCCCTCAGCGGGGATGCTGTCGGAACTCACCATCATGCCAGCGATTTTCAGGAACACCGCCCCCCACCCGATTCCCAAAACAATGCTGTAGCTGACAGTCAATCCCAAGATCACCCAGAACAGCAGAAAATCGGTATAGATCCGGACTAACGAATGGGGGGAATTCGATTCGTCGGGTTTCACTCGGTTTTTTCGAAGGTCGGGGTCGATAACGGGTTCCTGTCCTCTGGTTCGGGACACGGCGATCGAATGGCGCGGCCCGCGCAAGTGGCGTGATGCCCCTCGGCCCAGCGGCCCTTTGGGCTCACCCCGCCACGGGTGGGCAGCGCCTTCAACCGCGGCATCATGACACGAGCGATAAGCCCGCATTGGACCAGGCAAATGCGCCGCCGGCCAGGGATTTAACCTTTGAGAAACCGGCCTGGCGCAGGAGGCTGGCGGCGATATTGGACCGGTAGCCGCTGCCGCAGTGCAAAACGAGTTCGTCGTCTTTGGGGGCCTGCGGGTATTGGCCCTCCAGAATCCGGGTCAGGGGAAAATGCTCGGCCTGAGCGATGTGCCCGCTCTGCCATTCGGCCGGGGTGCGCACGTCGATGACGCGAATGCCGTTTCCAGCCAAACGCGCCGAGAGCTGCTGGGGGGAAGTTTGTTCAAGCTGGTCTACGGCCCTGCCGCTCATCAGCCAGGCCATTATTCCGCCGGAGAGGTAACCGAAGATAAGATCGTAGCCGATCCGGTGAAGCTCCGTCACCATCCGGTCGTAGTCCTCGTGGGCGGCCACCACCAGAACGATCTCGGATGCAGGGTCCACGACCATGCCGACCCAGTTGGCCAACTGCTTCTCGAAACCGATGTTGATGCTGCCGGGGATGTGAAACCCACCGAAGGCGGCGGAGTCCCGGGCATCGATCACCGTGGCGCCGTCGGCGATCATCTGCTCGAACTGCTGGGGGGTCAGGCGTTTGTCCATCGGGCAGGCGTCCAGAGTGGGCGCCCCCTTGAGGTTGGTCTGGATGATGTGGGAAAAACTCTTGGGGCGCACCGGAAAGGCCGACATGACCTCGGCCTTGAAAGACTCGAAATCCGGAAAGCGCAGCATCGGGTTCGCCCGTCTTTCGTATCCCAGGGTCGAGCTCTTTTTGGCGCTCATACCCCGTCCGCACAGCGACCCCTCACCGTGGGCCGGGAAGACCTCCAGGTGATCGGGATAGGGCCCAAGCTTCACGTAGAGGCTGTTGTAGAGGTTCCGCACCTGCTCGTCGAGAATTTCATCACCAGGCAAATCCGGCCGCCCGATATCCCCCACGAAGAGCAGGTCGCCCGTCAGAATCATCTGGGGCTCCTCGGAACGCGCCCGATCGGTGACCAGCAGCGAAACGGCGTTTGGGGTGTGCCCCGGCGTGTGCAGGACCTCGATTTTGGCGGCACCGATCTCGAAGACGTCCCCTTCCGTGATGTCTTTGTGGCGGTACTGCACCGGCGCGCTTTCGTGAATGTAGATGTCGGCGCCGGTGGCATAGCGCAGCTCCTGGTCCCCGCTGACATGGTCGGCGTGAACATGGGTGTTGAAAACATGGGTGACCTGCATCCCCTCCTCGCGGGCGATGTTCAGGTAGTCCTGGATGTCCCGTTTGGGGTCGACGACGGCCATGGCCTTGGCCTTCGGGCAGCCGATGACATACGAGAGGCACCCCAAACCGGGAACCGCAATTTGATTGAAATACATGGCGAGCTCCTTTTAAGACGATCCGCCCGGGCCTTGAGCGAACCGGCACGTTCACCGCTGCCGGTTGGGCTGCAGGCCGGTGAAACCCGGGCGCCCGGCGCGCCAAAAGACCCGCAGGATGAAAAAAATGTTTTTGGCGAGGCCCTTATCCCGACGCGGGGCCGATCAGATCGATTACCGCGGCCAGGAGTTCGGCGTTGGAATAGGGTTTGATGATGTAGGCGTCCACGCCCAGGTTCAGCCCTTTGGCGATATCGCCGTCACGGTTCTTGGCGGTCAGGAAAATGACCTTGATCCCGCCCCAGGCAGGATTGGCCCGAATCATCTGAAAGATCTCGTACCCGTCCAGGTCGGGCAGCATGATATCCAGCAGGATCAGATCCGGTTTCGATTTTTCCAGGGCCTCGAAGGCATCCCGGCCGCTTTGGGCCAAAACGACATGAAAACCGTTTCGCTCCATGAGAAACTGCAAAGGGACCAAAATGTTCAACTCATCGTCGACGATCAGAATTGTTTTGAATTGCATATCCGCCCCTTCCAGCTGCCCTCTTTTTATGCTATTGAAAATTAACAGAAAATCACATCCCACACAACGTCGAAATTTTCATCCTGCCCAAGCAGGCCGCCGGTAGGTTGGGCGCCCCGCGCCCGGGAGCCTCAGATGATACGCGACAGCATCATCAACAAACGTTTAATCGGTTTATTTATGATGGGGTATCTGCTGTTTAATTTCCCGCTTCTCTCGCTTTTCAACCTGCCGAAATTTGTGCTGGGCTTCCCGCTCTTGTATGCGTATCTCTTTGCGGCCTGGGCCGCCTATATTGTGCTGATCGTTCTGATCATCCATTCCCGCCCGCGGGGAATGTCGTGAAAAGCGGCTTAGCGAGCGAATTGCGCCATGCTCTCAGCTGAAACCATTATATTTGTCTCGCTGTGCTACCTCGGGCTGCTGTTTGCCGCGGCCTACTTCGGGGACAAACGCGCCGCGGCCGGCCGCAGCATCATCAACAGCCCTTACGTCTATGCGCTTTCACTGGCAATCTATTGCACGGCCTGGACTTTTTACGGCAGCGTCGGCCGGGCCGTACAGTCCGGTCCGGGGTTTTTGACCATCTACCTGGGTCCGACCCTGACCTTTACCCTGGGCTGGTTCGTATTGCGCAAGATCCTGCGGATCAGCCGCATCCACCGCATCACCTCGATTGCCGATTTTATCGCCTCACGCTACGGCAAAAGCGTGACCCTGGGCGGCGTGGTGACCGTTATCGCCGTGCTGGGCATCGTGCCCTATATCTCGCTGCAGCTCAAGGCGATCTCCACCAGTTTCCTGCTGCTCACCCATTACCCTCAGCTCTTCCTGCCGGAACATGTCGGCAAAGCGGCTTTTTTCGAGGACACCGCTTTCTACGTGGCCCTTGTCATGGCCGCCTTCGCCGTACTTTTTGGAACCCGCAAAGTGGAGGCCACGGAACGCCACGAGGGAATCGTTGCGGCCATCGCCCTGGAGTCTCTGGTCAAACTGCTCGCGTTTCTGGCGGTCGGAGTGTTTGTGACCTACGGGATTTATAACGGGTTCGACGATCTGTTCTCCCAGGCGCAAAATCGGCCCGAACTCTCGGCGATGTTCACCATCGGCAGCCATCCGGGCGCCTATACCAGCTGGACCGTGCTGGTGCTGCTCTCAATGCTGGCGATACTCCTGCTGCCCCGGCAATTCCAGGTGGCGATCATCGAAAACGTGAGCGAGGATCATCTGAAAAAGGCCATCTGGCTGTTCCCCCTGTATATGCTGGCCATCAACCTCTTCGTAATGCCGGTGGCCTGCGCCGGGATGCTGCAGTTCGCCGGACAGACGGTGGATGCCGACACCTTCGTGCTGAGCCTGCCGCTGGCCCACCGCCAGACCCAGCTCACCCTACTGGTCTTTGTCGGCGGCATGTCGGCGGCCACCGGCATGATCATCGTGGAGACCATCGCCCTTTCCACCATGATCAGCAACAATCTGGTCATGCCGCTGCTGCTGCATTTCCCGGCCCTCAAGCTGGCCCAGCGCAGCGACTTTGGCGCCTGGCTGGTCGCCATCCGGCATGCGGCCATCGTGATGATAATCCTGTTGGGCTATTTTTACTTTCACCTGACCGCCGAGTTCTATCCTCTGGTGGCCATCGGGCTGGTCTCCTTTGCCGCCGTGGCCCAGTTCGGCCCGTCGCTGCTGGGCGGCATTTTCTGGAAGGGCGGCAGCAAAGCCGGCGCCCTGAGCGGGCTGCTCGCCGGCATTCTGGTCTGGCTGTACACCCTGGTCCTGCCCTCGCTGACCGATGCCGGACTTCTGCCCCAGGCCTTTATCCGGGAGGGGCCCTGGGGCCTGCAGTACCTCAGACCCTTCCAGCTCTTCGGCCTCACGGGCTTTGACCAAATTTCCCACGGCGTCTTCTGGAGCCTGCTGTTCAATACCGCCGCTTACGTGGGAGTGTCGCTGTTCAGCCGGCCGTCGGCCCTGGAGCATACCCAGGCCACCATGTTCGTGGACGTTTTCCGCTTCAGCGGGGATACAGATGAAGCGCCGCTCTGGCGGGGGACCGCCCGGGTTCCCGACCTGAAGTCGCTGCTGGAACGTTTTTTGGGTCCAACCCGGACGGCAGAGGCGCTGGCGCAATATGCCCGCCAGCATGCGATCGACTGGGACCAATCGCTTTCCGCCGATCCGGGATTTGTCACCTACGTGGAGAAACTGCTGGCCGGTGCCGTTGGATCGGCCTCGGCCCGGGTGGTGGTAGCCTCGGTGGTCACGGAGGAGCCCCTGGGGATCCGCGAGGTCATGGGGATTCTGGACGAAACCCGGCAGGTGATCACCTACAGCCGGATATTGGAAGAGGCCTCGGACGAGTTGCGGGCTGCCAACGAGCGCCTCAAGGAGCTGGACCGCCTCAAGGACGATTTCATTTCCACCGTCTCCCACGAACTGCGCACCCCCCTGACCGCGATTCAATCCCTGGCGGAAATCCTGCGGGACTACCCGGAAACGGAACGGCAGCAGCAGCAAAAATTTCTGGAGATCATGATCAAGGAGATTCAGCGGCTCGCCCGCCTGATCAACCAGGTGCTCAACTTTCAAAAAATGGAATCCGGCCGCATGCAGTGGCAGATCGCCAGCGTGGATCTGCGCAAGTTGATCGAAGATGCCGTCGCCGCCTCCAGCCAGCTGATAGAAAACAAACAGCTCCGGCTCCAGGTGGACCTGCCCGATGCGGTGCCGGCCGTCATCGGCGATCGGGACCAGCTGATGCAGGCGATGGTCAACCTGATATCGAATGCCGTCAAATTCTGCGAGGAGAAAACCGGGGTCATCATTATCGCGCTAACCCACCGCAGGAACACCCTCAGGGTGAGCGTCCGGGACAACGGGGTGGGCATCAGTGCCGCCGATCAGAAGGTGATCTTCGAGCAGTTCCGGCAGGTCTCGACTGCAGGCCGGGGGCGGCCGCCCGGCAGCGGGCTGGGGTTGACCATCACCCGGCGCATCATTGAATTTCACGGGGGCCGTATCACGGTGAAAAGCGAACCCGGCCGGGGGTCGACCTTCGCCTTTGAAATCCCCCTGAAAACCCCGCTGGCAGGCCAAGCCGGGCATTAGAATCGGGGGCGACCTTGCGGCCTCTGCGTTCCTTGTGCCCTGCCTCTGCAAGGTGCGCCGCGTCAGCGGGGCTGGGGTTTGCGGCTGACGCGGCGGTAAAAGGGCAGACCCCTGAGCTTGACCTGGCGAATCTCGTTGCGCTCTTCAAAAGCGACCACTGTTTCGAGTCCCGCCGCATCGATGCCGGTCACCGCCACCACCGGGCGAACACTGCGGTAGTGACGCTTGAAAAGACCGCGACCGATCGTTTCGGTTACCGTCAAAATGCCGATCAGGGTGTAGTCACCGCCTGCAGACGCCAGGAGATCCATCACGGGCGGGTTGCAGCGTAGGAGGTTTAGAAAAAGATTCAGTGGGTTGTGGGTCCAGCGGGGATGGAATACCATCTGACTCAAGGTTTGGGCGACACCTGACAGCCGCCAGTGGGCGACCCTGCGGTTATTGACCACGGCCACCGCTGAAAATTCCAGCCTGCGACCGTCTTGGTCCACGACCTGGCGATTGAACCCCAGATAACGCAGATTATCGGTTTCCTCCGGCATGCCGCTGAGGATCAGAATCTCTTTGAGGCGGACAGCATCCGGGGTCAGAATCCGTGTCAGGGCGTTCAACAAATCGCCGATAAAATCGTGACTCATGCGTGCA
>JAWOJK010000273.1:0-4350 GCA_046481705.1 Desulfobacterales bacterium
TGGTGAAGGTCGAGGTGCCGAGAGCGATGGCGGCCGGCATCAGGCGGCTGGGGATATCGGCCGCGCGAAACAGGGCCTGGGCCATCGGCCCGATCACGAAGAAGGCCACGAACAGGCTCACACCGCCGTAGGTCACCAGGGCGCCGGCGAGCACCACCGCCAGCATGGCGCGGCGCGCACCGAGCCGCTCGGTCATGAACTGGGCGATGGTCGCAACCGAGCCGCTGTCGTCCATGAGTTTGCCGAACACGGCGCCCAGCAGAAACAGCGGAAAGAACTGGGCCAGAAATCCGCTTGCCGAGCCCATGAAGGTTTGCGTCCAGTGCGCCAGCAGCGGCTCTCCGGCGGCCAGCGCGGCGATCAGGGCCGCTGCCGGCGCCAGTACCAGAATGCTCCAGCCCCGGAACGACAGCCAGATCAGAACCCCCAACCCGAGCAGAATGCCAAACAGTCCCATACGTCAATCTCCTTTCATCAGGCTGTGGCGGTCGCGTGGCGACCGCACGCCCAAGTCTGATCTGTGAACTACCAGAAACGCACCGGCCTCCGGGCGGGGGGCGCGGCCAATCGGGCGGCGTTTCGGGCTCTGGCTGAGACAGGATTTTTGGACGGGCGAAGTATGCCAGGATGAGGAATGGGTGTCAACGGAAGGCAATTCTTCCCGGGTGGCGGGTTGCAAGAGCCGGTGGGCGGGCAGGTGAATTTTTGGTTATCCATCAAACGCACTCCATGTTGCGTTAAGCGATTGGGAATACGAGCAATTTATCAGAAAAAACCCTTCTTTATTCAAGCCATTTTAAATCCGATTTGTTAGGGGGTTGTTATTTGAGCCTTGTAGACGACCAAAATTGAATTTGCCTTTGCGGTGTGACATAATTACTGTAACTTTCTCTCTGGTGCTATCGGGTGGTGAGCAAAGACCCCGTTTTTTTAAGGTGTGGAGGACATATGCGGCTGATCGTGAAGATGGCGGCGATCTCGGTTTGCTGGTTGCTGCTGGCCTGCGCCGCCGGGACGTTTTTCGGCGGCAGATCGTATGCCGCCGGGCAGGGGGTCGACGGCGCTGACACGCCCGCCCCTGCCGCCGGAAAAAAAGGTGGATGAGGCCCTGGGTTGACCCCCTGGGCCGGCGCGCCGGCTGTCGCCGCGCGCGGATTGACGCACGAATGCCAGCGCGCTGCAGGCGCGCGGTCAACAATCGAGGTTCTACTCTTCGGGGAAGGTGCGGCCCATGAGATCTGCCACAATGCTTGCCTTGTTCTGCCTTCTTTTGGCCGGTGGGTTGCCCCACGGTGCGGTTGCGGCCGATGACCGGCTCGAAGATATTCACGTCATCGACTGGCACGCCCATGTGGCCGGCCTCGGCTACGGAGATTCGGGGGCATTCATCAACGACGGGATGCGCCGAAATTTCCGGTTCCGGTTTTTCATGCGCTGGATGGGGGTCACCGAGCAAGAGCTCGAGGCCGAGGGCGATGGGCTCGTGGTCCGGAGGCTCAGCGAAAAAATCGCGCGCTCCCGCTACGTCGATCAAGCGGTCGTGCTGGCCTTTGACGGCATCGTCGACAAAACCAGCGGCATTTTGGACAAGGAAAATACCCAGTTCTTCGTGCCCAATGACTTTGTCCAGCGCGAAACGGCCAAATACACCAACCTGCTGTTCGGGGCCAGCATCAACCCCTACCGCAAGGACAGCCTCCAATTGCTGGAGCAGGTGGCCGCCCAGGGGGCGGTGTTGGTGAAATGGATCCCGTCGATTATGCACATCGACCCCGCCGATGAGGCCATCGTCCCCTTCTATCAAAAAATGGCGGCCCTCGGCCTGCCCCTGCTCAGCCACGCCGGGCAAGAAAGATCCTTCGCCCACGCTCACGACGAATACTCCGATCCCATGAGGCTCACCCTGCCCCTGCAGCACGGGGTGACCGTGATCGCGGCGCATATCGCCACCACCGGTGAATCCGAGGGCCAGGATAATTTCGAACGGATCCTGCCGATGTTTGCAGCCTGGCCGAACCTGTACACCGACATCTCCAGCCTCACCCAGATCAACAAGCTGGGGTTTCTGGCCCGGGCATTGAAAGTGCCGGGGCTGCCGGCGCGCATGCTCTACGGCACCGACTGGCCGCTGCAGTATTTTCCGCTGGTCTCCCCCTGGTTTCACGTCAATCATATCGGGTTCCGCAATGCCTGGCGGGTGGCCGGGATCGACAACGAATGGGACCGGGATGTTGCCCTCAAGCAGGCCTTCGGGGTGCCGGATGCCGTTTTCACGCGCACGCTGGGCATCCTGGCAAACAAAAAGCCGGCATCGCCGGAGTGACCGGCAGTAGTTCGGCCCGAGAACCTGGGAATTCCGACCTATCCCCGGGGTACCCGTAAAGGTTCCTTTCTGCAAAAAACACCGCAGCACGGCGGGGTAAAACGCTTTTCGCGGAACCGTCAATCTTTATGACGTCGGCCGGATCGGGGCCCCGCCCGGGCCCCTGTAGTTCGGGAAGGATGCCAAAAAACCCATGCGTCCAGCCAAACTCATCTCAGCCTTTCTCTTGGGCCTTCTGCTCCTTGTCGCGGCGGCCTTTGCGGCGCTGATTTTCATAGACCCGACGCTTTTTCGCAGCCAGCTGGAAGGCGGCGCCAGCGCGGCCTTCGGCCGGGGTGTCCACTTCGGCGGGCCGATCCGTCTTGAGCGCTCGCTGCAGCCGCGCATCGTCGTCACGCAGATGACCATCGACAACCCGCCCTGGGCCACGGCAGCGCACCTGGCCGCGGCGGACGAGGTCGCCGTTCAGGTGGCCCTATGGCCGCTGCTCTTTGGAGAGCTGCGGGTTCTGGATGTCGGCTTGACGGGCGTACAGGTTTTTCTGGAAGAAGGCCCCGACGGGGCTGACAACTTCACCTTCGGCGACCCCGGCGCCGGCCAGGACCACGGGGCGCTGCCCGCCCTGGAGCGGCTGCTGGTCCAGGATGCCGTCATCACCCACCGGTCGGCGACCGCCCGCCTCAGCCGCTACGAGATCGAGACGGCGCGCCTCTGGAACCTTCCCGACCAGCCGGAGCGAGTCGAGGCCCAAGGTCGCGCCAAGGGTGTTCCCTTTCGCATCACCTTGGCCGCCGACGCCCCCGCTGAAGCGTCCGACCCTCAAAACCCGTGGTCCGTGAAACTGGAGATGGCGGCGCCCGGCCTCTCGTTGACCGCCGCCGGGCGCGTGGCGCAGGTCTTTGCCTGGAATGATTTCCAGTTCGGCATCGCGCTCAGCGGGGATCGGACCGATTCCCTGGCGCAACTCCTGGAGGTGGAATTTCCCGCACTGGGCCCCTTCGAGCTATCGGCGACGGTGATGGCCGAGGCCGAGGGGCGCTACCGGGTGACGGATCTTGGCGCCCATCTTCAGGGGATCTCCGGTGTCCCCGACATAACCATCGCCGGCGGGTCGGCTTCGGGCGGGCGGGAGACCCCCCTGGATATCACGCTGCAGGGAAGGTTCGGCGACGCGCCGCTGGCGGTGACGTTTTTTTCAGAGCGCTTCCCTGACGTTTTCTCGCAGACCACCCCCTGGCCCATGGCGGGCCGCTTCCAGCTGGCGGACGCCGAGCTCGAGTTTCGCGGCACGCTGACGTCGGCGCCCGCCGGCCCTGAAGTTGCGCTCGAGGCCCTGCTCCAGGGTGAACGCCTGGACAGCCTGGCCCGTTATCTTGGCGGCTCGCCACCCAAGGCCGGGCCCTACCGGCTGGCCTTTCAGGCCCTGATCGTGGCGGGCGGCGTGAGTTTCACCGATCTGAAGGGGGAGATCGGCGGCCGCGCACCCCTGCCGGCGATTCGGATCGTGGGCGGCAACGCTTCGGTCCGCCAAGGGGGAGCGGTTGCCGGGGAGATCACTGCCGAGCGCGACGGGGTCCCCCTGTCGCTGTCTTTTCAAGGCGGCCCCAAAAAGGTCAATGATGGCGACACCACGGACTGGCCGTTAAAACTGACGGCATCGGCTGCCGGGACCGCGCTGGCCGCCGACGGGTCGATCGCTACCACCCCCCAGGGCCGCAGCAGCCTGAACCTCGCCGCCAGGCTCACAGGCGACCGGATCGATGCCCTGGGCCGCCTGCTGGGCGCATCGCTGCCCCGCCTGGCGCCCTTCGGTGTGAGCGCCCGAATCACCAGCGGCGACGGGGTCCACGAACTCCGGCATCTGGTGCTTCGGCTGGGGGCCAACCGCAGCCGGTCCACCGCCAGCCGGCCCGTCAAACCGGGCGGTGACGGGTTGCCGTCCCAGCGCAGGGCGCCGTCCAGACGGTTGGCCCCCAGGCGAAGCGCCAGATCCCGGAGTTCGTGGACCCCGTCACCGCTGGTGATTC